>JASGMG010000004.1 GCA_030156575.1 Patescibacteria group bacterium
CTCCACAACCGACAATAGCCCCAATACAAAACCAACAGCCATCGCCATTAAACCCTTATGACAATACAGCACAAGCACAGTATGCACCCAATCCATCAATGCCACCTCAGGACACAGCGACGCCACAACCGCAAGTAGCTACTCCAGCCCAAACAACGCAAGTTCCAGACATGGCTACTCTTATGGCGCAAGAATTAAATAACGCCTCTACTACTGAAACAACTCTACAAAATCCAGGACAAATCAACACACCACAAGCTTAAGTTTAATACAACAACCTAGAGACCAACGGTCTTAGCTTATTAGTCTGTTATACTATATAGAATCATGACAGAACAAACATCAGAATCAAAATTATTACGACTAAATAAATATCTAGCCTTAAATTTAGCTATATCTCGTCGCGAAGCAGATAATCTAATTGCGCAACAAAATGTAACAATTAATGGTAAAAAAGCAACCTTGGGCGCTCGCTTTAATGATGGCGACAAAATAACCGTCGACGGAAAAGTAGTAAAAGGAGAGACGATTTACGAATACATCGCACTGCACAAGCCATCTGGTTATGTATGTTCTCGTAAACAGCAGGGAGACTATCCGACTATATACGAGCTACTACCATCAACATACCATCATTTAAAACCCGTAGGGCGTCTAGATCGTGATAGTAGTGGAATTATACTACTCACTAATGATGGTGACTTTGCATACCACATGACACACCCTAGCTTTTATAAAACAAAGATATATAACGTTAGACTAGAAGACAGCCTCGCACCACTTCATCAGCAAATGATTAGCGATTACGGAGTAGTTCTAGATGACGGACCAAGCAAACTACAACTCGAAAAAATGAGTCAAACTGATAGAAAAAGCTGGATTGTGACCATGCATGAAGGCCGGAATCGTCAAATTCGTCGTACCTTTGGGTCTCTTGGATATACCGTTAAAAAACTTCATCGAACAAATTTCGGAAATTATGCACTAGGTGATATAAAAGCAGGCGAGTTCAAGGTTATCAATATTCATTAGATGATATATATCCGAAATCAATGTTATAATATCTAAATATGGAAAAAGCTAAAACTAGCAACGAAGCAGAGCAAGCTAAAGATTATTTAATGATACTCGGCAGAATAGCTGACGAATTATCCAAAGTTGAACGTGTTCCACGATATACAAATGGCGAAAGAGAAAATGATGTCGAACATAGCTATCTTTTGGCTTTATCAGCAACCGAGATTGCCAAAGATTATTTTCCCGAACTTGATTCAGGCCTAGTAACTCAATTCTGTTTAGTGCATGACCTAACTGAAGTATATGCTGGTGATACATCAACGCTAAATATTAGTGATGAAAATCTTGTTAAAAAACAACTATCAGAACAGGAAGCTTTTGAAAAACTATCAAAGGAATTACCACCATATACATTAGAGTTGTTAATAAGATATGAAGCTCAAATTGAACCAGAAGCAAGATTCGTTCGCTACATAGATAAAATTATGCCAGGTATAATAAATATAGTCGGTAAAGATGTTAGTACATTTCTAGAAGACGGTAATATTAATGGGCTTGAGAAATTTGATAAAGTAATAAAAGACAATCAACAACGATTACAGAATATGTTTCCAGAACTACCATTTATTACTGAGTTAATGTTTATAGTTGAATATGAATTAAGAAAAACATTTTTTAAAGTAGATTAATATCAAGCTTATGCTCGCTCCTCAAGCTTTTCTCTGTTATAATAACTAATAATATGGCCTCAAAACTTCCAACAGTCGCAATCATCGGACAAGCTAATGTAGGTAAGAGCTCGCTTTTTAATCGATTAGTCAGGTCACAACAAGCGATTGTTGCTCGTGAAGCAGGAACCACTAGAGATAATGTAATTGGACGCGTAGAATACAAACATCACAGTTTTTGGCTAGTCGATACTGCTGGATTAAAAGATCCCAGCGACGAATTCGAAGCTTCAATTCAAGATCAAATTACCGAAGCTGCCGACATAGCTGATGTTATTCTAGTAGTCATCGACAGTAGCCAATACACTAGTGACCAAGATCGCATAGTTGCCAAAAAAGCACTCCGTAGCAAAAAGCCAGTTTTACTATTAACAAACAAAGCTGATTTAAAAAATAGCTTACCAATTGATGAATTTAAAAATCTTGGTATTAAAAAGATTATCCGAACTAGCGCCGAACATAATAACGGCATAACTGAAGTTTTAGATGAAGTAATTGAACTAATTCCTGCCAAGAATGAGTACATACCCGATGATGTATTGCGAATTTCACTGATTGGTCGTCCGAATGTTGGAAAAAGCTTTTTATTCAACACTCTTGCAGGCAAACAACAAGCGATTGTCGCAAATATTGCTGGCACAACACGGGATGTCAACCGCGTTGACGTTCGCTATGCAGATCGTGACATCCAATTGCTTGATACTGCTGGTATGAGAAAACCGGGCAAACAAGAAGTTGGCATAGAAAAATTTAGCGTACTACGCACCTTACAGGCTATTGAAGAGTCAGATATTTGCTTTCTACTTATGGACGTAAATGAGCTAAATACACAACTTGATCAAAGAATTGCCGGGATTATCGACGAATCAGGCAAAGGAATGGCTATTGTTGTTACTAAATGGGACAGCGTTGAAGGAAAAGATGCCTTCACTCGTGATGACATAGCTCCAACTATCTCCAGAACCTTTGATTTCACGCCTTGGGCTCCATTAATTTTCACCAGTAGTGTAACTGGTCAAAACGTCACAAAATTATTTGATTTAGCTTTAGATATTGACGCAAGACGCAAACAATCAACTAAAACTCGCGTATTAAACGACCTATTGCAAAAAAGCATTCAGCGCCATCCACCAGCAGGGCTCAAGAATACACATCCAAAACTACGTTATATCGTTCAAACAGACACAACACCGCCTTGGTTTGTTATTTATGGATCAAACCTCAGGTTTTTACACTGGAGCTATAAACGGTACCTAGAACGCCAATTACGCGAAATATATAACTACACTGGTACGCCAATAAAGTTTAGCTTCCGTGACGAGAAACAAATAAAAGCCAACCGAGAAAAAGAGCAAAAAGAAGCCGCAAAACTAGCCAAAAAACCAGAAATTGAGTAAGAATGAAACTAATTTTTGCACAGGGAAATCCCGAACCAAAATATAAAGGCACGCGACATAACGTCGGATTTAGAATTATTAATCAATTTGCAAAAGAAAATGATGCAAAGTGGGAAAATAAGCCTAAATTTCACGCTATAATCTCCGAAATCACAATTAATAACGAAAAAATTATATTAGCAAAACCAACTACTTTTTATAACGAAACAGGTCTATCGGTTCGATCAATAATTGATTTCTATAAATTAGATCCAGAAGTTGATCTACTAGTAATTTATGATGACTTATCATTGCCATTTGGCACAATTCGCATTCGTAAACAAGGAAGCGACGCTGGTAATAATGGTATAAAATCAATTAATGCTCACATCAACCAAAACTACACACGGATCAAAGTCGGAACCTGCAACGAATTCCGTGAGAAGATGGACGATGCAACTTTTGTATTATCTAAATTCAGTGATAATGAGTTAAAACAGCTAAAAGAATCAATCGACTATAAGGTTATAGAATCAATCGACCGATTTTGTAACAACACACTTGAAACAACTAGTCATAAACCTAGTTAAATAAACTTCCCACGACCTTACGGTCAGGGTATTAACTACTTAAAGCCAACCGTCGAGACAAAATAGCAATCCGACCAAATACCATCAGTATCCAAGTAGATTTATTTTAGAAACGGAATCTCGGCTTTTATTCCCCTCGACGTATTAGTTTTTATAGCACCTATAACTTTACCCACAGACCAGCTTGGCGGAATCGAAACTAACAAGTGTATATGATTTTTATCGGTATTAATAGACTTAAATTTGATATCAGGGTAATGTTCGTGAATAGTTTCGATTCGCGCAAGAATGAAAGCCTCAACACCTTCGTTTATAACTTTGCGTTGGTATTTGGTAGGTAGTACTACATGATAGTCGCAAAGAAATACAAAATGTGATTTATGACGAAATTCGGTTGGCATTATCCCATCATAATAGCTTGTTTATCTACAAAAACATCAAGCAGATGCCGGGGCGGGCACAGAGCCCCGACCTTACGATCAGGGTATTGAGTACCGAGAATAAAGAAAACCCTGTTTTCACAGGGTTAGGAACATAGCAAGAGAAATGTATCTCAATCTTTACTATATTCTTTTTTAAGGCTTAGTCGCTTCCGTGATATTTCTTATGTCGCTCTAAAGCACGCTTATGAGCTAGTTTTGTTTTTTCCACCTCCTTTTCTAGGAGTTCGCCATGTTTTTTGTCAACTTTAACAAAAAACATGCGCATGAAAGCAAGAAATACCATAATAACTATTGGATACACTATAACAATCGCACAAACAATAATATTATTAACAGAGTTGCCGTTTATAATAATTTGCACGTTATTAGTGTACTCAATAAAGGCCAGCAACACGAACAAGATAAAGATAATGCTTAAAATATAAACTGCCATAACCTTGTATTCGTTCCTGTCCCATGATTTGAAAGCAAAATAGACAATGACAAATAATATTGACAATAGCAATATAACAGGAAAATTACTAAAATTAATATAAATCCAATCTACTAAACCCATCGATAACTTACCATCCTTTTTTAAAGTACATCGCCAGTAAACTCAAGGCAACGTCTAATGAACAATCCTAACATATTAGTGATATATTGTCAATCACGTCGTCACAGTTAATTTTCAGACAACCAAAAAACGCCCACAGCAAGGGTGGGCTTCACTGTGAGCGTTATTTGGCCCTTTAACCCACCCGGGGGTATGCGCAGCAATCTCGATCATATCGCAGATGCTCGTGGTTAAAGGGATTAGTATACATGCAATGATCTATATATAATATACAGTCACGAGGATGGAGGGTAGTTTACCTCGAAACCACATTGCATGCAACCTAACATAAAGTTAAAATAGGGTTATAAGGTGCTTTTGGTTAATCTCGCAATGTAACCAATCGATACTGATAGTAGCACGTATTTGACGACTAGTCAATACTTATTGACATATAATAGATAAAAATCAATATAGTACAACCCCTGAGCAATAATCATCTAAAGTGATTAAAACCTATTGCTAAATATTTGAATAAATTATATTTTAATTAAACAATTACCATAAACACCATAATTCATTACAATTTACAGCTAAACATTCATTATGACAATAAAATACAAACAATATACCATGTATATATAAGCAGATTTTTAAAACATAGCTAAGATCAAAACCTTAAGATTTGATTTATAATCTAATCGAAAGCCGACAGGCCATAAAAAGTATACTGTTTACAAACTTAAACAAGTTGTGTAGCATAGAGCATTGTCTATGAACAAGAACCTAGTAATAGTAGAGTCACCAGCTAAAGCAAAAACTATCGAGAAATACCTCGGTAATGGGTTTACAGTACTCTCAAGTGTTGGGCATATTCGTAGTATCGTGAAAAAAACTACAGATGGCACGCCACCAATTGATGTTAAAAATGGGTATAAGACCACCTATGAAGTTGATAGCGAAAAGAAGAAAATAGCCACTCAATTAAAAAAGGCTGTTAAAGAATCTGAGACAGTTTGGCTAGCAACAGATGAAGATCGTGAAGGAGAGGCAATTGCTTGGCATCTTTGTGAAGTTTTGAAACTCGATATTAAAAAAACAAAACGTATCGTTTTTCATGAAATCACAAAAACCGCTATAGAAAAGGCTATCAAAAATCCCCGCACAATTGATATGGATTTAGTTCAAGCTCAACAAGCTCGTCAAATTCTCGATCGATTAGTTGGCTTCGAGCTAAGTCCGGTTGTTTGGCGTAAAGTCCCCGGTGGCAAATCTGCAGGTAGAGTCCAATCACCAGCTGTCCGACTACTAGTAGAAAAGGAAAGAGAAATCGAAAGCTTTAATGGGTCATTTTCATTTAAGGTTATTGCAGAATTTACACATAATAATGAGATTATAAAAGCAGAATTATCAAATAAATTTAAAACCGAAGAAGAAGCTAATGAATTTTTAAATAGCTTAATTGGTTCAACTTTTACAGTATCTGACATCACTACCAGTCCTTCAACTCGCAATCCTAGTGCACCATTTACTACCAGTACATTACAACAAGATGCCAATAATAGATTAGGGTTTGGCATTCGCGCTACCATGTCAAGTGCTCAAAAGCTATACCAAGAAGGTAAGATTACTTATATGCGAACTGACTCAGTTAATTTAAGTGATCAGGCAATTGCTATGGCAGCTGATTTTATTAAAAATGAGTTTGGTGATCAATATAGCCAAATACGAACTTTTAAAACTAAAAGCGCTAGTGCACAAGAAGCTCACGAAGCTATAAGACCAACTGATATGAGATTAGAACGTGGCAGTAGTAATGAATACGACCAAAAGCTATATGACCTTATACGACGCCGTACACTCGCTAGTCAAATGTCACCAGCAAAGTTAGAGAAGACCGTTATAACTATAAAGATCAGTAATAACAACAAAACCTTTGAAGCTAAAGGTGAAGTTATTATTTTTGATGGTTTCATGAAAGTTTATGGTGGTGGCAAAAAAGATCCTGATATATTACCGACTGTTAAGTCTAATGATATTTTATCAATCAAAACCGCCAGCGCTCGCCAAATATTTGCCAAACCACCTGCACGATTCAGTGAAGGTAGTCTAGTTAAAAAGCTTGAAGAGCTTGGAATTGGTCGTCCATCAACCTACGCAACAATCATTAATACTGTTCAAGTACGAGGTTACGCCGAAAAGGGCGAAGACGAAGGCCAGCCACGTGACGTAATCACATTGAATCTTAGAGATAATGTAATTAATCGTGAGATTATCCAAGAAAAAACTGGATCAAACCGTGGCAAGCTAGTGCCAACTGCCTCTGGTGAAGTTGTTAGTGACTTTCTAACTGAACACTTTGAACAAATTGTCGATTATGGATTTACTGCTTCTGTTGAAACTAGCTTCGACAAGATTGCAACTGGTGCTATGGCTAGAAATATTATGTTAGATGATTTTTATAAATCATTCCATAAACTCATCGAAGAATCAGGCGGAATTGATCGCAGTACTGTTGCTAAAGCTCGTGAAATTGGCATCGACCCTAAAACCAAAAAACCAATTTTAGCTCGTTTCGGACGTTATGGCCCTATGTTGCAATTAGGAAGTGGCGATGAAGGCGAAGATAAGCCAAAATTCGCCCCAATTCCTGCTGGTCGTAAGATTGAAAATATTACACTAGAAGAGGCTCTTTATGCATTTAAGCTACCAAGGATTGTTGGACAAACAAAATCTGGAATTGACATAAAAGCAAATATAGGACGATTTGGCCCTTATATTCAAATAGATAAATTATTCGTTAGCATAAAACCATTAGACCCCCATACTATAACCTTAAAAGAAGCGCTTGATTTATATAATGCAAAGCTAGTTGCCGAGGCTGAAAAAAACATAGCTGACTTTGGTGACGGCATAAAAGTCTTAAAAGGTCGCTATGGTCCTTATGTTACTGATGGAACAAAAAATGCTAAAATTCCAAAAGACATCGAGCCAAAAAGTATTACTCATGAGCAAGCTAAAGAGTTAATCAAAGAGGCACCTGCAAACAAAAAACGAAAAGTCATCAAAAAAGCAATTAAAAAACCGGTTCGCAAAACAACTAAAAAGAAAATATAAAAAACCCACACCACTATTTACATAATATGTCTACTTCATGCTATAATGAGTTAAGTATACATAATATTTGACATTATAAGAATAGTATTCTATAATATCAATAAGCTATCACTAAATACTACTAAAATAGGCAGAGAGATAAGACTATGCAAGATACTACTCAAGATAAAAATCGATCAACTGATCTTAAAAACAGCGTCACTGATATTCTATCTGTCATCGACCAAGAAAGAGAACGAGAAATTATCACTCGTCGTTTTGGATTATACGACCGTCGCGAAACTCTCGAACAAATAGGTGAACTACTTGGAATCACAAGAGAACGCGTAAGGCAATTAGAAAAAGCTATTCTAGCAAAACTAAAAGACGCCATTAATAGTGGTAAAATGGTGTCAATTAATAATCTAGAAAAAGCTATTATTCGGGAACTGTCAGAGATGGGACGCGTAGCTCGTGTTCAGGATTTAACCGATAAACTATTGAAAACTAATAGTGATCAAAAAGAACGTGCTCATGTAGCCTTTATAGCTGAATTAGTCCCAAGCCTAACTGTAGTCAATAAAAGTGACTATTATTTTCATAGTATTGGAATCATTGAATATGGTGATGAGAAGAAAATAAGGGGTGAAGTCGATAAGATAGTTGCAACCATAAAAAAGCATGGTCAACCATTAACGATTGAGGACTTGCATAGCCAATTGTCATTTGAACACCCTAATCATGTTCGTGCACTAGCAAGTGTTTCTAAACTATTATCACACTTAAATGGAAACTGGGGACTAAATAAATGGCCAACGGTTAATCCAAAAAATATTCGTGACAAGATCTACGTGATTTTAGCAAAAAATAAGTCTCCTATGCATTTTTCCGAAATTGCAAACTCTATTAAAGATAGCAAATTCAAACGAAGAGATGTAACTACTCAAGCAATACATAATGAACTAATTAAAGACCCCCGATTCGTTCTAATAGGTCGTGGCATATATGCTTTAGATAATTGGGGATTTGATAGGGGAACAGTTTCTGATATTATAGCCAGTGTATTAAAATCATCGAAAGAGCCTCTCCACAGGGACGAGATAGTAAAACGAGTTCTTAAAAGCCGACAGGTAAAAGAAACTACTGTACTGCTTAACCTTCAGAGTAAACCTCAGTTTAAACGCGTTGCCAAGGCTACATACACATTCGAACAAAAGGTAGACTAAAAGTTGCTAAGTTGCTTCTCTAGTGAGACAATGAAAGGGTAATTATGGGCATAATATTATCTTTTTTAAATTTATTATTACAATGGTATATTTGGATACCGACCGTATTAATACTTAGCTATCTTACTTGGCGAAATTACCATCACATCGAATCCATACAAAATACTGAAAGTGATTTGCTGACTCTAGAAATACCAAAAGCAAATGATAAAAGTGAATTAGCCGCTGAACAGCTATTTGCCAGTTTGCATGGAATCTTAAGAGATAAAAATGAACTATCTTTAAACAACGGCATACAAGAACACCTTAGCTTTGAGATAGCATCTATCAATGGTCAGATTAGATTTTACGTCTGGGTACCACGAAGCCTTAGAAGCTTCGTAGAGGGTCAAATATACTCTCAATACCCAAGTGTTCAGATACGAAAAGCTGACGAGGACTACGTTGACCACGAAAAACAACATAGTGTAGTCTACTCCTCCGAAATAACTCTCACAGACAGCGAAACGCTACCGATTAAAACATTCCAAAGTTTTGAAGTTGACCCATTAGCTGGCATTACTGGAGCGTTAGCAAAATTAGAGTCAACAGGCGAAGAAGTTTGGATTCAAATATTATCTCGCCCAATCGCAGATAGTTGGCATAAATCATCAAGTAAATGGGTTGCTGATGTTAAAAAAGGCAAAACTTCATTTGCAAATAAACTTAATCTTGTTTGGCTCAGTGGTTTATTAGAGGCTTTATGGAAACCACCAGAGGTAAGTAGTTCAACAACCACACCAAAAGAAGTATCTGAACGTGATAAAGTCAGAATATCTGAAGCTGAAAAGAAAGCAACTAAATTAGGATACCAAGTAAAAATACGTTTAGCTTACTTAGGAGATAGCACTGTCAATGCTCGTTTAAGGATGCAAGCTATTGTTGGGACTTTTAAACAATTTAACAGTACCAATTTAAACGGATTTAAAATGTCAAACGCTAGTTTTGAAAAAGAAAATCTTTCAGCTTATCGTACGAGATCATTCGGTAGGGGAGGATATATTCTCAATATAGAGGAGTTAGCCAGTGTATTTCATTTACCACATACTAACGTTGAGACACCTAATGTCGTATGGGCTAGTAGTAAAACTGCCGAACCACCATCAAAGCTACCGATAATAACAGGCAATAACGCCATTGATGAAAATATTAGTGCTTTTGGAATGACTAGTTTTAGAGGTATAAATCATCAATTTGGAATGCTACGATCAGATAGATCTAGGCATATGTACATAATCGGACAAACTGGAGCCGGTAAAACAGGTACACTAGCCTTATTAGCACTTAGTGATATATTCCATGGTCATGGATATGCAATTATTGACCCTCACGGCGATTTTGCCGTTGATAATATGCGTTTCATACCTGGAAGCCGTCTAAAAGACGTTGTCTACTTCAATCCAGCCGATACGGCATTTCCACTGGGATTTAATCCACTTGAAGTTTACGACCCTAATCAAAAACCAAATGTCAGTTCTGAGGTCATTGGCGTATTAAAAAGGATGTTCGGCGAATCTTGGGGACCACGTCTTGAATATATTCTTCGCTACACAATACTAGCGCTACTTGATCGTCCAGAAACAACAATGTTAGACATTACCAGAATGTTAACCGATAAAGAATTTCGTAATGGAACGCTTAACTATTGCCAAGATACGGTGGTTTTAAATTTCTGGAGAACAGAATTTGCTAGTTGGAATGAGAAATTTGTTGCTGAAGCTATATCTCCAGTATTAAATAAAATTGGCGCATTTACAGCTAATCCGATTATAAGAAACATTATTGGCCAACCAAAATCAACATTTAACATTCGTCAAATCATGGACGAAGGCAAGATCTTAATAGTTAATTTATCAAAAGGTCTTATTGGCGAAGACAATGCGGCTATCCTGGGGGCCTTCCTGGTCACTAAAATACAATTAGCTGCTATGAGCCGTAGTGACATAACGAGAATTGAAGATAGGCGACCATTCTACTTATACGTAGATGAGTTCCAAAACTTTGCAACTGATTCATTTGCTACTATCTTGTCTGAAGCTCGTAAATATGGCTTAAACCTTGCCGTAGCTAACCAATATATTAGCCAGATGAGTGAAACAGTGAGAGATGCAGTATTTGGCAACGTTGGTACTATGATATCATTCCGCGTATCAGCCGATGATGCACCTATTCTCGCTAAACAATTTGAACCTCAATTTGAACCAAATGATTTACTACAGATGCATAACCGTAATTTTGTTATTAATATGGTTATAAAAGGTGAAAAGTCTCCAGCATTTAACGCTACTACATTGACACTACCTGCCCCCCAAACAGATAACACGGGTCGAATAATAGAAAATACTCGCCGTAACTATAGTCGTAGTCGCAGTGAAATAGAAAAAGAGATAGAATTAGCAATAAAACCACCAGAAAACCTATTAAGAAAGCCTGTGTCGCAGTCTATGGCAAAAAAGTGGCCAGTAGGCATACGACCGGTCGATAAGCCTGTAAGCCCCGTTAAAAAGACCGTGACACCTGTTATTGATATCCCTAAAGAAGAAGAAGGGGGTGCTTCAGAAAAGCCAAAGCCAAAAAGAAAACGATATCGAAAGAAAAAAGTACCTACCACTAATCAAGAACCAACAATTAATCCAAATCAGATCGTAAAACCTGCCAACAATGCTCTAGATGGTTCTCTTAAAATTAAGCACTAAATAATAAATTGCTTTTCTTATTAATCATATAGATTGCAATAATATTATGATGGAACATATTTAGAACATTATTAAATATCTATTTTTATGTTAACGATAAAAGCTAACCATATAAACAATGTCATCTAAATGCTAATTAAAACAAAATTAAATATAATTCTACAAAAAATAAAGAAATAACAATCAAGTAATAAAATTAGCACAATTAATTAAAAAGAGAAGCATATCGAACAAAGTAGCAATATTATAACCAAAAAATCGAAAGTAACGAGGCAACGAGCTTAGAAAATGTATTATTAATTTATATAGACTTAACGTCGCACAATATATCTTTTACGACATTAAGTATATAGTCAATTAATGAATACTCATACATCTATGGTTATAGGTGTAATACTAGTAATACGCTTATAGAAGTAGTGAAGGCTCTTCTATAAACGAATTAACACCTGTCGTTAGTCATTTATTAAAACTAAATATAAAAGTTATAACAATACAAGTTAACCTACAGGACATAAATCCTAAACTAAGTCATAAGCTATGTATGATAACTTGCGTAAATTTGCATAAACTGTTGTTTAATGTTATCCACAGTCTATAGCCTTTTAATGTACTACCGCCCTTCCCTAATTAAAGTCTATTTGCTTTTTTGTAGATTATATATATTAATATGTTTTTTATATTATTTAATATTTACAATAAGATAGAACTAAAATAGAACATAGTAGTGGAGTATGGAGAGTACCACTCTCTTAAGCTATTTGTAAAACGCCTTACCGCTAACCCGAATATCGACATAGTTAATTGTCTTACCATGTGTAGTAAAATACTGAATCGCTCGGGCCATATCTTCTACTTGCTCCCCTGCCGGACGATCAATCGACAATCTTACGTAATAACTCACCTCTTTAAGCTGTATTTCTAATTCACGAGTAGTACCAGCAGGCAACGATGCTTTAGTTACTGTATAACCACTATTCTTAGATAACGAAACAACTCTTCCTACGAAGCTAAGAAACTTCTTACTCGCAATAGCAGCGTTAGTCTGTAAAGAGGCGCCACTATCATCAACTATCTGAACATCTGGATTTGAAAAATAATTACGTTCAAACGGTATACCATTAGAGTCCACGTAATGTTGCTCGCCATCAGTTTGCCAACCAGCAACTGGCTTACGCATAGTAATAACAAAGTTTGTTTCACCAGGAAATGTGGAATTACCTTGTTTTACATTTAAAACTTCCGGTAATTTACTAGAGACATAATCAGTAATAGCCGATTCATCCAACAAGAAACGTAACCGACTCATTGGATTTACCTCTAAATACTCTTTTATAGACGCCTGGTATATCGAGCTATCTATATTTTTAGATATATCTACACCCGATGTACTAATTGAAACCGAAGCTGTAAAATTAAGAATTATCAAAACTAAAATTGCCACAATCAAAGTCACAATTAATAAGATACTTGAAACCTTACGACGTTTGCGAGACAGATGATGTACGGCAGCTCTAGGAGATTCTAGATCTTTTTTTATATTCAATGAATCAAAATGATTAGATGTCGTACCTGTTAAAGTTCGATTACGTCTAAAAGTAACCGATGACATATTATTATCAGGTCTAGCATTATTTCTAGCTATTCGACGACTAGGAATATTTGTTTTTTTCTTCTTAAACAAATTTACCCCCTAATTCATTTCCATATTAATAATTATAAGTTTCTTACTTATGTTTACTATTATTATAACTCATTTAATATTAGATAATATCATATTGGCAACATCACGCGCAGCATCGGGACGAGCAAAAAGAGCAAAAGCTTTTGACATTTTTTTAGTATGTTCTGCGTTAGATACAATATCATTTACAGCTGACGTTAATAGATCTGGAGTTTTAATCATTTCATCCTCATCTACAACCATAACAGCATCATTCTCAAGGTAAACAGCTGCATTTTTTGATTGATGACCACCAGTCAATTTAGCATTAGGAATCAATATCGTAGGTTTAGCTAGTGTTGCTAATTCTAAGATAGTAGTTGCTCCTGCCCTGGTAACAACAACATCAGCAGCACCTAATAATGATGCCATCCCCTCTGAAACAAATGAATGTAACTGAAAATGATCATCATTCAAAGGCACAACTGCTTTTATCTTATCGTATTGGCATGCACCAGAAATTAAAACTACTGAACCAATTTTTAATAAATCTTTTAAAACTAGTACCACAGTATCATTTATTCGACTCGCTCCCAATCCCCCACCGGTAATGACAATTAAAGGCTTATCCACCGAAATACCCCACGTTTCTTTAGCAGCTTTAACTTCTAACTTAGAAAACTTATGGAATTCAGATGATATCGGTATACCAACATAACGTGATTTGTTTAACGGATAAGGATAATATTCAAGTGGGGCTCCTGTAGCTATAGAAGTCGCCCATTTACTCAATATTAAATTAGTAAGCCCTGGATGAGCATCAGAATCATGAATAACAAGCGGTATACGTAACAATCTAGTTGCAATACCTACAGGTAAACAAACATAGCCACCCTTAGTGAATACTACATCCGGCCTCCAGATTATCAATTTAATTATACTTTGGAAAAAACCAACAAACACAAGAAAACTATCACCAATATTCTTTAAGACTAATGATGGCCACAGTAATTGGCGCATAACTGACAAATGATGATAACGCCTAAGCTTACCTGAAAATATCTTTTGGACTGGTATATTAGGATCAAAATTATTCATAATCAGCTTAGCCTGACAAGCAAATTTTCTATCACACCAAAATCGGACCTTAGCCTTAGGATGAATATTTTTAATTTCGCGTAACACTGCTACGACTGGAGTAACGTGACCGCCCGATCCCCCGCCGACTGCTAGAATTTTCATGTTGTGCCTCCTTTAAATGTGATGAATGAACAGTATAACGAGATAGTTGAAAAACTAGACCTAGAGCCGCTGTAATAAACAAAATACTAGTTCCGCCGAAACTAAGCAATGGCAAGGTTATACCTGTTAAAGGAAAAACCCCTACCATTGAAGCTACATTCAATATAACATGAGAACCAAACCAACCAAAAACACCAGCTGCCAACAATTTAAGTCTCATATCTACCAAATGATCCATCACCTTTAATAAACGTAATAATAAAGCCACAAATATAGCTAATATAGTCATCAAGCCCACAAAGCCAAACATTTCACCCATAATAGCAAAGACTGAATCGTTTATAGCCTCTGGGAGATATCCCGTCGCTTGAACGCTATTACCTATACCGACGCCAAACAAACCTCCTGTACCGATAGCAATTTTTGCATGCTCAATATGATAGCTACTTGAGTCTTTCGTTGACGAGTCATCACCTTTTAAATATGTAGTGATACGTTCGATACGGTGAGGAGCTATGACAATTAGCATCACACCACCTAAAACAAGTAATAATAAAGCCATAAGACTATTCTTTTTATTTATACCTCCAACAAATAACATGGAGACGATAATGCTGACAAGCGAGATTCCTGTGCCTAAGTCTTTTTGGATAACAACTATAAACAGCATAGATATACAAACAATTATAGCTAGCGGTATTAAAGTATCTTGAAGGTCATTTATCTTGCCTTGGCTTGATTTGGCACCTAAAAAACTAGCTGCAAATATCAATAAGGAAAACTTTAAAAGTTCAGCAGGCTGAAGAGTCCCTAACGAGCCCAAGTTAAACCAACGAGTAGCTCCTAAAGTTTGTTGTGCTATCCCCCAATTAGCCCATCCAGCTATAGCTAACAGTGCACAAGCAGCTAAAGACAATAGGACTAATTTATCTGCATATTTTGTAACCCAAGTGTATGGCAATACAGACATAACCACAAAGACAAACAAAGCCAACGACAAGCTAATGGCTTGTTTCACAAAAAAATAAGTATTACTATAGTTACTTCCATAAGCATTGTTTAATACATTAGCTCGTTGCGGTCCAATAGCATACATAATAATAAGACCTAATAACATCAAAAGACCCATATAAAGCACTATTAAATAGTCTGGTCTATGCCTACGAATATTAGTCATATCAGAAAATCGAGCATGACTAGCAATTTTAACTATCGGCTTTTGACGCCTATCAGCCATTTTATATGCTGCCCCCGGCTAAAGCCAGCAATATTCCAATAAAAGCGACTATACAACCTATCACCCAAAAACGCATAGTCACCTTGGTCTCTGGCCATCCAGTTGCCTCTAAATGTTGATGAAAAGGTGCTGATATAAATATCTTACGCTTAAAAACTTTCTTACTAAAAATTTGAATTAAACTTGATCCAGCCTCAGCGACAAATATAATTCCAATGATTGGCAACAGTAATAATGTGTTAGTCAACATCGCAACCACGCCTAGTGAAGCTCCAAGCGCAAAACTACCAACATCTCCCATCATGAATCGAGCTGGATAAATATTAAACCATAAATAGCTAAGTAAAGCTCCCACTACAGTGAAACAAAACCCTGATAACAACAACTGTGATTGAAGCATAGCAATGATACCAAAAGAACCAAAAGCAATCGCCGCAAGTCCACCCGCTAAGCCGTCAAGGCCGTCACTTATATTCACGGCATTACCAGTCGCAACAACTGCAAAAGCAAATAACGGAACAATCAACCAACCAATTGTTAAATCTCCAAAAAACGGAATATTAACGCTGTTTGCACCTAACTTTGCAAAAAAGAACCAACCAAGCAATACTCCAATTATTGCAATCATTGCAAATTTGAGACTAGAGCGAAGTCCAGCTATACCCTCACCACGTCCACGTATATTAATAACATCATCTAACAATCCAACGAAAGCTCCACCCGCTAAAGCCGCCAATGGCAACCAGGTTTGACCTCTGTTAAGATTAAACATCAATGTAATAAACATTATAGAAATCACAAATATAATTCCAGCCATAGTAGGAATATTACGTTTAAACTTATTAGCATGTAGTTTATTGAATACTGTTAACTTTTCGCCAGTGGTGCTATTTGTCCGCTGTTTCTTCCAAAATTTATATTTATATGCTAAAAACGTGTAGATCGGAGTCAATAGCATAGACAGCACAAAAGAAATCACACTTAGAATAAAAGTTCCTCTTAAATCGTTTGTAAGTTCAGTTAACATAATACTCATAAATTATACCTTCGGTTCTATTTTTAAATAATCAATCATCCAATTTGAAATATCTGTAAATATTGGCAAGGCATCTCTTGAACCCTGCAACTCCATGTTGTCACCAGATACCTGCACCATTATGACATACCTTGACGTTTCTTCGCTACCTCCATAGCCTAGATATGTTCCAACAGTCTCGTTATCTGAGTAAACTCCATCCTTTATAACTTGCGATGTTCCAGTTTTTCCACCTATATAATATCCAGCCTTATCAACACTATTGAAGAAAACATTTCTTGCAACATGAGCCATTTCGCGTACTTGATTTGCAGTTGACTCCGAAACCGTATTTGATGCACTAGCAATTTTATTAGCTATATATTTTCCATCACTATTAACTATACCAGCTAAAACTGTTGGTTTGTAATATTTGCCACCATTAACAATCGAGCTAAAGGCAGCTGCTACCTGGACCATAGTTACATCTAAACCTTGTCCAAATGACATATTTGAATAGCGTACAGCGTTACCTTCAGACTTGTCAGGAGATATCACAATACCCGCAGCCTCACCAGCCACTTCAACTCCAGTTAACTGACCTAATTTAAACTTATTATGAAAATAATCATACATAATATCACGTGATTGACGATTAACACTCTTACCGTCACCAAGACGTTCTGCAACAGTCACAAAGCCAGTATTAAGAGACCAATTCAAAGCATGTTGAAAAGTGATTGTACCAGTTTGACCCAAAGTAGCATTAGTTATAGTTCGATCTTCAACCTGAATATAGTCAGTATTTACATAGGTTGAATTTGCTGAGACAACCCCCTTGTCGATACCAGTTGCCATAGTTAAAGTCTTGACGTCAGATCCAGGTTCATAAGGTGCTGAGACAACTCCATTATTAAAAACTGCCGCGTCCTCTACTTTATTAAATTCTGCTGGGCTATATGTTGGTAAATTAGCCATCGCCATAATCTTCCCGGTCTGAGGGTCCATAACAATAGCACTACCGTTTGTTGCACCAGTCCGCTTAAGACCATCCGCTAAAAATTGTTCAACATGAGATTGCACATTACGATCTATACTAAGAACGATATTTTCTCCATCGACTGCTGGTTGATTTATATTATTATCACCAATAGTCAAAGGAACATCACTTACATCGGTAACTGATTGTAATAATCCATCCGTACCGGTTAATCGACTGTTTAATTTACTCTCAACGCCATATCTTGCTTCACCATTAAAGTTCAGAAAGCCTAATGTTTGTGCTGCTAACGAACCTTCTGGATAAACTCTTTGTGATTCTTCCTGAAAACCAATTCCATTAAGATTCTCATTCTTTATTAAATTAGCTTGAGCGCGAGTTACTTTAGTAGCTAAGATCTGGTATCGACTATTTGCTTTATCAAGTAAAGCTTGCAAATCAGAACGTGCATTACCACCAGCAACACGTTTAATAACCTCTATGATTTTATCGTCATCAGTCACAGTTTGAGGATCTGCAAAAACAGTATAAACCGTCTGGTTTAGCACCAAAGGCACAGGAGTGTTACCATTAAGACCATAAATATTCCCTCTTTTTGAAGGAATAGTAAGTCGCTTAACTTGTTCTTCATCAGCTAGCCCAACATAATAATCATGCCTAATAATCTGTAAATAAAATAATCGCATTACAAAAATAGCCATAATAATAGCAACCATAGCAATTAGCTTTTTTGAACGGCTTCCTTTTTGTAATTCTAGATTCATAAAACCCTGCTACTATTGAGCGTATTCTGTAGATGTAGGTGCCGTCATTGTCGTAGCAACACTGCTGTTTTTTACAGTTTCAAGTGCAGTTAGCCTTGCATTCTCTATCTCTAAATCACTCTTTTGAGTATTCAAATCAGCAATCTGATTATCAATCTTTTGAGTTGCATAATCGTAACTTGTAGCACGAGTTGCTTGTGTCAAATATATCAATCCCAAAACGGTAATCATTAATGCAATTAGCACTGTATGAGTTACGGGTCCAAGTTTGATAGCTGAAACAAAAGCAACGGTGTTTTGGTTGCGAGACCAATTTTGTTGACGCCTACTATTAAAATTTTGATTACGTTGATAAGACATTGTGATAATTTTTCTGTTTATTGTTTATTTTGGTGTCTTACCCTGTAATATTACAGGGTAAGACATGGTCTTTTATTTTACGCGTACAGTCACTACTTGAGTGATGTCACTGTAAAGTACTGGAATTTTTAGTGGCATGGTGTTTTGCCCCTTTCCTATTTTTTTGTTTTATTTTTTCACTGCAACACGTAGTTTACTACTACGCGATCGCGGGTTGTGAACATCGTAAATATTTCCGGCTATTGGCTTTTTTGTCAATGGCAGTAATTCAGCTTCAAGACCTAAATCAAACTGTTCTTTTAGATAATGTTTGACTAACCTGTCTTCAAGACTGTGGAAGCTAATAATACCTAATCGTCCACCTGGTTTTAATAAACAAGGTAAACTTGGTAACAAATCTTCGATTTGTTTTAGTTCGTCATTAACTGCAATCCGAATTGCTTGAAATGTGCGCGTAGCAGGATGAATTTTCTTCCATTTGCCACGATAAGTTTGTTTAACCAAATCTGCAAGTTCTTTCGTTTGTGACAATGGCCTATTCTCAACAATTGCCTTAGCGATCATTTTTGAAAAACCAATAGGCTCTTCGCCATATTGGGCAATAATATGCGTTAATTCTTCTGCCGAGGCTGTATTAACAAGCGTCTCTGCGCTTTTTGCCTGACGTCGATCCATACGCATATCTAACGGACCACTATTTGTAAATGAAAACCCTCTCTCAGACTGATCGAGTTGCGGTGACGATACCCCCAAGTCAATCAATATAATGTTAAATTTCTGACCTTCATCTATTAACTGCTGACTAGCAGTAACAAAATCGATGTTCAGAAGCCTTACTCCTTTGTCTGAAAATGATTTCAAACGCTCAATAGCGTAATCATCACGATCAACCAAAACAGATTCATCATAACTACCAGTAATATCTAATATACGACTTGCGTGACCTCCATAGCCTGCAGTAAGATCGAGATAATTCTCAGACTTTTGCGGACTTAGTAGATCAAGTGTCGAATCTAATAAAACTGGAATATGTATATTGTGTGGTGGATATTCTTTTATACTCATCGTTTATCATAATAACATGATTAACGAATCGAGATCACCTATCTGGTAGCTATAGCTGTTTGTTTTTTGTGTGTTTGTTTTTTATTTATAAGTTTCCGAATTACCGTCGTAATGAAAGCCAAAGGCAAATCATAAAATACTAATGTTATTCGGTTGAGAGACTTATGTGTGAGGTGGAGTTTTAAATTTGGGAGGTGTGTTTTTTAAAAAAGGTGCGCGAGTTTTTTAAAGTGGCCCCGTAGCCCACTGCCTAACTACCAGATAGTTGATCTCGAGAGTTTTCTTGTTTATCAATTAATTACAGATTGTTAAAGTACGAAGGTGAATTTCTAAACGTCAGCAGCTAATGAAACTATACGCCAATATGCGCCAGCTCTTATAGCAACCAATTCGCGATCAATACCAGCATAATCTAACAAATGCTGTTCAATCGTTACTCGACCTTGTTTTTGGTCAAGTTCTGCTTCGGTCTTACCGCGCCTGAACTTTACGTTTAGGTCTGCTATCTTCTCATCGAGAATACTGCCCCCAAGCGCTGATTCAACCTCTTTATCCCATATTTGTTTTGGGTAAAGATGCAGATATTGATTAAAGCCACGAGTTAATACTACCCCGCTAGCAAATTCACTTCGAAGCTCAGTCGGTATCGTTAACCGATGCTTATCATCAAGCTTCCTTTCGAAGTAATCTACACTTGCCATGGTTTTATTAGCCTTCTTGGCTTTGCCTAGTTTATTTTTTAATATTAGTGGTGTTTATTTTTTTGGTGGTGTTACCCACTTCTTTCCACTGGCTTAACTATACTACCCACTACTACCCACTACAACCCCCAATATTTATCATTATTATCAGTAGCTAACTAGTTATTCACAGTTTTGTGGATAAAAACTTTAGATAACAGATATATCTACTCGATGCATAATTATGCTAATGTAGTATTTTTAGCTATATAATCAAGAGTTTGAATCATAAAGTGACATCAAGGCAGTCGCCACAGCTTCTGCATTGTGACGAATCAAAGATCTAGTCACTGGAAATAATTTATCAGATTTATTATCAATAGCTGATTCCCCTAAAAAGTCACCTGGGATAGCCTTGTAAGAAGCTTTTAATAAAGCTTCTTTATCAATCTTAACTAGATATTCATCATCAGCTTTATATTTACGGGCAATAGACTCTGCTGGTTCTTGCTGATTATAAAGAACGTAATCTAAAAACTTAAAACCTACAAATCTTTCAATTTCATCTGCATGATCATTGACGGTAAAATTATTAGTTTGACCATCTTTGGTCACTAAATTTGAAACATATACACAAATAGCCTTAGTCTTCTTTAATGCTTCAGCAACTCCGCCAATAACAAGCAATGGACCCAAAGATGTGTATAAATCACCTGGAGCAATAACTATCATATCAGCCTGTTCAATGGCGGCAATTGCCATAGGATTTGCTACAGCTGCTGGCTCCAATGACAAACGTGCCCGACGCGGATCATGTTTAAAATAATAAGCATCAATGACACGTTCACCTTTTAAAATAGTACTGACCTCTGGCCACTCCATCTTTAAACGAACGTTATCAAGTGTAGCAGGAATCACCTTCCCTTTTATCCTAAGGATTTCTGAGGCAGTATCAACCGCACCACTAAAACTACCAGAAACTTTTTCTAATGCAGTTAATAATATATTCCCAAATGAATGCCCACCAAAAGTACCATTTTCAAAACGATAGTTAAATAGATCACGTATTTTTGGCGTATCGCTTAGTGCCACTAGACACTGACGAACATCTCCTGGTGGCAAAGTACCAAATTCATCGCGTAAAACACCAGTACTACCACCATCATCGACCATATTAACTATCGCCGCTAATTGTTTTGTATGATTCTTTAATGCAGACAACATAGTGAAGCTACCGGTTCCACCGCCAACTACTGCAACCTTTATGTCATTTTTAGTAAATGGATTATTATTCATAATTTACAATTCTCGAATCTTTTTAATTATACGACCATACCAAATAGCGCTCGGTCTAAGTTTACGCTCACCCGTTTTATAATCAACCGAAGCTAACCCAAATCTTGGCCATTTACCATATGCCCATTCAAAGTTATCTATTAGACTCCAATGTAAATAACCTTGAACTTTAACGCCATTTTTCATAGCCTTGTGAATACCAATTAAAGTTTTTGATATCCACCATCGACGATTATCATCATTAACGTCAGCGAGCCCATTCTCAGTAATAATAATCGGCAAGTTATACTTGTTGTGCAATCTTTCTAAAACACATTGAATATCAGATGGTTGCATACCCCAACCAATATCACTAACATGATCTTCTGAATCATGAGCTTTACTGCCATGCACATTACTAGAAAAATAGTAATTTACACCTATAAAGTCACAATACTTAACGACTTTTTTTATAAAATAATCATCTTGAATATACTGCATAATAAAAGCACTAAGTCTACTCAATAAAGCACCGTCACTACGATAATATTTAGAATTTTTTGAAATCGACACCTTATAACGTCGGCTAAGCTTATGAATAGATTTTGACGCTTGAATATGAGCGAAGGCTAGATTATTCGCAACTCTCCAACACTTAAAATTATTATCCAAAGCTGGTGGCCAATTCCCTAGATGATATCCCTCGATAGTATAAATCTCTGGTTCATTTATAGTGATAATAAATTTAACACGTCTACCAAGCTCACTGACGATCTTTTTTGCAAATCTAGTAAAGTATTTAACATTTGAACGTTTTTCAAACCCCCCTTTTTCAACAAACCAAACAGGTAGCGTAAAGTGAAAAAGAGTCATAATAGGCTCAATCCCTCGTCGACTTAATTCATCAACATACTCCTTATAATGTTTTATAGCTGCCACATTCCAAGCACCTTCTTTTGGCTCAATACGAGACCATTCAACACTAAAACGAAAAGCATTCATATTCATTTTTTCTAATAAGTCAAAATCATCTAGATATTTATTATAATGGTCAGCTAAAACACCAGATACATAATTTCTTGGATCTCTAGCTTCTAGCTTAATTTGTCCCCAATTAGAATAATTAGCCAATTGATATTCAGATTGAGCAGCCCTGACCTTAGCATTCTCAAGTTCCCAAACCGTCCACTGATTATGATTATTACCTTCAACCTGATAAGCCGAAATCGACGCACCCCAAAAAAATTTTTTTGGGTAATCTAAAACATTATTTGATTCTTTTTTCATTCAATGACCATTATACCTCTTTATAGCCAGCTAGTTTATTAATATGCAAGTCTATTGAACAACATCTTCGCCAAAATGTTTTTGAATCCTCATTGTAATCGAGCCTTCATGCCGCCCTAATAAGCTACTTAGCTCTTTTATAGTTGCTCCGTTTTGAAACTTTTCTTTCAATAATTCATCTTGTTGAGATTGCCATGGACGATAAGCATTTGGATAAGTTTCACGCATTTTAGCTATTTTTTCAGACCAACCACTCGCTTTTTTAGGCTTTTTAGGTAATTCTATTTTACGTTTTTCAGCAGCATCTTCTAAATGTTTAAACCTTTTACAGTCCTTAATAGCTTTACTCCGTAAGGTCACGTCAATTAATTGAGCGTCCTCACTAACTCTTAACGCCATCTGATTAATACCAGATAAATATAGATTGTCTAAATTTTTTACTCGGCTTAGCGCCACATACCCCATACCTTCGACAAACGCTTTCCGTAAATCAATTCTAGCTGCGTCTAGAGTCATACCTTGTGACTTATGAACCGTAATTGCCCATGCTAAACGAAGCGGTATTTGCGAGATACTAGCTCGTTTTTTGTCGCCATCACGAAGTTCCCAAGTATCAGGTCGTATAGTTATAACTTTCCCGTTCCTAAACTCGACTATCGGATACTCTGTTCCAGACTCAAAATCAATTACAGTACCAATGCTACCATTAACATATTTTCGATCAAGACTATTTTTAACAGTCATAACAAGCGCACCTTTTTTAATACGTAAGGTAGCCGGTGCTAACACAGATCTTTGCAATGACTCGATGTAATTTTTACTACCAGTTGCCGTCTGTGTATAAAAAAGTTCGTCACCCTCAAGTAAGTCTAGCTTTGAATTATTCAACCTATCAACATCTACATTAACTGTATGAAGTTCAGTTAAAACCTCGTCACCTTCCGGCTCAACATCAACTCGATTCAATAAACATTCTGCATGATGACGTCTTAATTCACCTGCTCTAAGTGCATTTAGTATATCTAGCAACTTAGCGTCATCTTGACGATGTTGTTCTGCAAGATAACATACAACAGGGTCTAAATCATGCCAAACCTCACTATTTACTACGAAACCACCAGCTCTTGAATCACCACGATTTATCGGTGGTAGTTGAAAAAAATCACCACTCATAATCAACTGAATACCACCAAAAGGTTCATCTCTCTTACGAACAGCTCGACAAATATTATCAATCATATCTAAACGAAAATCATGCAACATACTAACTTCATCAATAATCAAAATGTCCGTTTTTTCAATAATTTCTCGTCGACCCTTTGCCATCGAATCAAGAAAGTTACTTGATAACTCATCGGATATACCAATTCCACTCCAAGAGTGAATCGTAGCACCTCCTAAGTGAGTCGCAGCAAGCCCAGTTGTTGCCGTAACTGATATATATTTCCCATCACTTTTAGCTAAATTAATAAATTGATTTAATACAAAAGTTTTACCGGCCCCTGCCGGACCAGTTAGTAAAACGCTTTCTCCCGAAAGCATTATTTCAAGTGCCATCCCCTGTTTCATTAATTATAATTATAAACTATATTAAACTTTATAGATATAAATTATATCATTCATAATAAGTCCGTAACACGCTCAATTGCAATTCTATCTTTAGCATTATTGTCATAGTTTTCAGTATGACTGCCTATAGTTAAGAAAGTAATTTCATCCCCATTAACTGCAAACCATATTCTTGGCCACTGGTTAGGTTTCAATCCTTGTACAATAGCCTCCACCTTCCAAATTTCCCATGTTTGGCTTTGATATACTCTGTGTATTTTTCCAGGTGCAATTATATCGTCAGGGTTTATTGGATCGAACTGCTTCGCTAACAGCTTCTTGATAGCATTAAAACCCGCTAATGCAGGTTTCTGTTTTTTACAGAAATGTTTAAACTCTTTGCTGAAAGCATTATGCTCTAGCCATAACATCGCTAAAATCTGTTCCCCTGTAATACGCAAGATCATACAGTATTTCTTCGCTCGGGTCTGTAGCAATGTATGGAGCTTCACCATGCGTAAGATCTTCTAGTTGCTTGCCGGATAACCCACCGTACCTTTTTATAACTCTATCCAATATTGACAACTCATCGTCACTAAAGATTGTTATGTCCGGCAAGCTTAAACATTCGAACACCTCAGTAGGAGAATAGTTAGCACCACTTTCTACACTATACTTTTTTAATTTACCTTTTTTTTCTAATCTACTAACTACCTCCATAAAGCCTCTAGGAACTGGACCCATTTTCCAGGCTTCATATTTGTCTCCAGTTATACTTTTACTAGATTCTTTATATTCATAGTTATCAAAATCTGCATAATACAACAACTTCGCTAGTTTTTTCTTACCCTTAAGAGGTCCACCTACACCGTTGCATAGATAGAGAATAGCGTTCTCGTACTTGTTTTTATCTACAGTCATATCTTTACCCTCTTGTTATAACATCTTTTTGTATATTTTAAAAATAGCTTCCGGTTGAAATGTACAATTATACACCTCTATTGTAGTGGTTCTATAGTGTTGTGTAAATAGCATTAGAGGTATTAACAAGCTTTAATATGCAAAATGATAGTTATTTGCTCTCAACTAATGTCGTAGTGCACTAATTGGACGTATGGATTCAAGAGAATTTATCTGTTATTTTTCGCTTTCCAAAACGAAAAACTTCCATTAAAGCACAGCCCTTATCAACAAGCATAATCACATAAACCTCCTTATGTAAGGACGGAAATATAGTAATAGGCCACATATGCTTCTTTATAATAGCCTCTTCTTTTTTATTTAAAATAAAATATTTCTTTGCATTATTTAAAGCAATCCTAGGGTGTTTCACAGCGTGTATATTTTTAATTCCAGTTTCATGCCAATTATATAAAAAGAAATCGTGTAATAAACCACCCCTTGCAGCTGACCTATAATCAAAGCCTAAACGTTTACAAATTAAATAACTTACAAAAGATACATTAAAGCAATGATTAAGACAGCTTACATCAGCATGTTGAGGTAAATCACTCATAGACCATAAAACCTCTTCACTAACTAAATCACATATACAATCCATGTATTCGTCAATAACAACTTCTTTCATTATGACTAACCTCTTGGGGGTTCGCCTTCTGGATCATCAAGCAATTTTTTAGATTTAACTTCATATCTGTGTCCTGTAATTTCACTAGTGACATAATCCTCGTTGATTAGATTAACGAATACATCCAAATCATTACCGTCCATAATTATTATCGCACCAGCATCGTCAGTCATTAGCTCAAGTTGCATATTGTCAGCATATTCAATTACCTGCTCTTGAGTAACCCCTCCAACCTCAATCTTCTGTAATTTATTAACAGTTTTTTTGCGTTCACGAACCAATGACTGTAAATCCATACCATCAGGAAAACTAAGTTTAAATTGTTTTTCAATCTCGGAAACCTTTTGATCGGCTAAAGCTTGTTTCTTGTAATCATAATTAAATAATCTCTCAAATTTGCTTTGGTTAAACACAAAAATGTCATTATTTATAATCAATACTTGGTTATCTGGCGGAACTTTTAAACCAACTTCAGCCTGAAAGGCACCAAACTTACCATCACGAAATTCCCACGCCGTTGAACCTTTTAAAACCTGTCCCTGGGAAATTTGTTTAATTGCATAAAAAGGTTTATTTGATGAATCCTTATAAGTAAACCTAGCCAAGATACCTTTTATACGCTTAAACTCATGTTCTTGCTCGCTAAATTCGACTATATCACTACGTTGGTGTTCTATTAAATTAAGTAATGTCTCTGCTCGACCAACTTTTTCCAATTCTGTTCGTAACAATACATTATCTTCACCTTCAGATAGCTCAAAGTCTCTAACAGACAACCCCGTACCAGCTCCCATAGTTACAAAGTTTATTAAATCATATAAGAACAAAGGTTTTATCTGCGAATTCAGTTCACTACTAAAACTGGTTGTATAAGGCGTGTAATGTTTATTAAACAAAAAGAACTCAACATCCAATTCTTTTTTGATACCATCTACATTATTTGCCCACAAAAAAATATCAGTTGATTCATTTTTCTCTTCCATTTTATAATCCTTCTTCTATATAACCAGTTAATTTTTCTTCTCGAGCCTTATTCGCCCAAATATCAGCAAGCTCATTGTTGTTATTGCCATTATGTCCTCGAACCCAGATTAATTTAGCTTTTGATTCTTTATATAGACCACAAAGCTCTATTACAATATCTAAATTCTTGATTTCGCCACTTTTCTTCTTCCAACCATTAGCTTCCCACGATATAGCCCATTTCGTAATAACATTTATCCAAAATTCGCTATCACTATAAATCTCACACTCATTACCATTAGCATCCGCTAACGCAGCAATCATGGCAAGACCCTCCATACGTATATTGGTTGAGTCGATTTCATGTCCCACAATAGCAGGTTTATCATTTTTTATTACAGCAAACCCACCTGGGCCAGGGTTAGGGCTACAACTACCATCAGTAAAATAAGTTATCATACTTACCTATTCTACTATACAAACTCTATTTGCTTGAAATTATTATGCTTATTAGTGCATAATAGATAATGAACTAGAAAGGAAACTTATGAGTAAAGGTCAAGATAAACGAAAAGAGAAGAAAAAGCCAAAAAAAGCAAAAACAGCCCTATAAAAACAACAGAGACGCAAAGTAAAACGTCTCTGTTGTTCTTTTACAAAACTATATTACTTTATAAATCACTAATTGCAATTCGTTTTTGCTTAGTTGTGTCACGATCACGGATTGTAACTGTGCCATCTTCTAAGGTCTCAAAATCAACCACAACACAATACGGTGTACCAATTTCGTCCTGACGACGATAACGCTTGCCTATGTTACCATTATCATCCCATTCACAATTAAATCTTTCCTTTAATAGATCATAAACCTCACGAGATTTAGCTACCAGCTCCGGCTTATTCTTAAGTAGCGGAAAAATAGCATATTTAACAGGCGCAAGATCATATGATAACTTAAGCACAGTTCGCTTTTCACCATTTTCAAGCTCTTGTTCTTCATAAGCATCTGACATAAACGCAAGGAACATTCGTCCAAGACCAGCTGAAGTTTCAAGAATCCAAGGAATATATTTATCACCGGTACTGGGGTCGCGATATGACAAATCAATACCAGAAAACTTCGAATGCTGAGACAAATCATAATCTGTACGATCGTGAACACCTTCCATTTCATCAAACCCATAAGACGGATAGTTGTACTCTATATCCCAAGCATCAGAAGCATAGAAAACAAGATTTTCATGCTGTTTCCAACGCAGATTACCCTCTTTTATACCCATCTTAACATACCAATCCCAACGGGCTTGCTTTATTTTTTCATAAGCTTCTTTGTTTTCATTTGGCCTAACGAAAAACTGAGTATCAGCTTGTTCAAATTCACGAGTTCGGAAAAGAAAATTGCGAGGAGAGATTTCATTTCGAAATGCCTTACCTATTTGAGCGATGCCAAATGGGATTTTAGCACGAGTTGTATCAACTATATTTTTAAAATTCAAATAAATTCCCTGACAAGCTTCACCTGGCAAATATACAGGCTGTTCATCTTCCCCAAGAAAGTTTCCCATATTCGTCTTAACTAATAGATTAAAAGCATGAACTGGAGTAAAATCACTCGATTTACATTTAGAACATTTAATCTTACCTTTATTCTCATCAAATAATTTATTTAGCTGTTCATCTGACATTTTCTCATCGGCAGTAACACCTATAGCTTCAAGTTCTTTATCAACACGAATACGAGTATTGCATTTTTTACATTCAGAGAGTGGATCAGAAAAACCGCTAGTATGTCCAGACGCATCCCAAACTCTAGGATCCTTAAACATTGCCGAGTCAAGACCAAAATAGTCTTCTCGCATTTGCACATTTTCTTTCCACCAAGCCTTTTTTATATTATTTAAAAGCTCAACTCCGTATGGGCCAAAATCATACATCCCAGCCATACCACCATAGATTTCACTACCTTGATATACAAAACCACGTCGTTTAGCTAGTGATACAATTGCTTCCATTTTTTCATTTTTACTTCCCATAATATCTGTTATTATAACACAACTTTATTAGTGTTTATATCGCAGCATGCTCACGAGCAACAGATAAACAGTCATTAATAATATCGTCTATTCCACCAATTTGAGATATAACAACTATCGATCTTGTAGCCATTAATCTTAATAACTTAATATGGCTAGACGCCAACTCACCACAACTAACCATTCTTAAACCTTTATCAGCTACATCATATCGATAAGCCTCATCAACAGATAACTTCTCGCCATCTGTATCGTGCCATAAGCTTAACTCATAACCCATCAAAGCCGAATATCGCAAATAAAACCACGCTTGTATAGTCTCTAAGCGTATGAGCAACTTATCTAAGCTAGCTAAGACCTCCGCGAGTAAATCATACCATTCCGAGCCATCGACCATCTCACTAGCTTTAGAGACAAGTCTTATTGCAGTATATGCAAATTGCATTCTGTCATAATCTTTCATAATATGACAATAAAAGCATACTAATCTAGCTGAAGTTAATAGTCCCAATTCACTCTTTCCTTTATTGATTACAACATCACAAACCGCAAATAACTCAATCCCGCCAGCTAATCGACTCTTCTCGCGACGAACACCACGTACAATCACACTACACTTACCATTAGGTGTTAACAACTGCAATATTCTATCTGCTTCGCCATAATTAGTACGTCGTAATACAATAGCGTGCGTCCTAGTAGCCTTCATAAGAATATCCCATCTAAGACTTTTACTAAATCGTCCGGTTTCATAGTAGTTTTATCAATAATCTGATCAACTCCATAAGACTTTAAATTATCAATGGATAACTCACCTGCTAAATTAGTACACAAAATAACTGGTATACTGCCAGTATCTGTATATAATTGCAGTTCATGTAGCAAAGCAAAAGCAGTGTCGCCAGTTAATAAGACATCTAAAACTATAGCATCTGGACAATAATCATCAATTGCTCGAATAGCCGCAGCTGCATCCAAAGTAATCCGTGATTCATATCCTGCGATACTTAAAACACGCGAATATTGCTCGGCCAACCATACATCATCTTCAACAATTAGAATAGAAAAAGGTTTCATAACAAGCTTAATTGACTAGACGCTTGTAAATCTACGTAAAAAGTTGCACCATCACGATGCCTAGTTACTCCAATTTTTCCATCCATAGCATTTGCAAATTGACCAGCAATATATAATCCGAGCCCACTACTTTGAGGTCTGGCTTGTATGGGCATCGGTGCAATAGTTAACTTATCCTTCAAAGATCTCATAATTCCATTCGGGATAATGGGGCCATAGTCTCGCACCCCTAGTCTTATTGTTTTACCAAAATTTAACGATTTAATTTGAATTTTTAATATAGATTTATTATCTGAATAATGAAGAGCATTGTCGCTAAAATTAATTATAATACGTCTCAACAAATCACGATTTGCCACCAGTAACAATGGTTGTTTACGTGATATTAACTTTATACTTCGATTACGAGCTTTAAATAGTGGTGTTAATTCATGAATAACATCTTCACATAATTGTCTTGGATTTATCGGCTCTAATTCAAAAAGAGCATCAGTTAAACGTACCGATCGAGTTAAATCGTTAGTTAAGCGCAAGCCCCTTTCACTAGTTAAACTAATTTGTCTCAACATTCGTTGTTTTTCATCATCAGATGTATCGCTATTTTCTAACATTAATGATAACTGGCGAATTAAAGATAATGGAGATTTTAGCTCATGTGCAGCGGCTATAATCGAGGACAAACCATCGACAAATGGTCCATCTAATAGCTGCTCGTGCTCCCCCATTGTTGCACTCATATACATTATATTATAACAAATCGAGACTTATTTACAAACAGCACTCATTATTAATAAATTAAGAATCAAAGAAATAAAGTAATTTTAATTCCCTAAACATCTAACCGAAAAACCGAAAGCCTTGGTGAGTGTAGGACGACTCACAGTCGTGTAACTAGATGATAAGTTACGGCTCCAAGCACTAACGCTCGACTCTGAGCTAGACCACAAGAAGGCGCTCGACGACAGAAGACCGAACGATCCAGAGCCACTCCGGTAGCCGGCAAGCGGTATATTCAACCCAGAAGTTCCACCAACTTCCATTTGAGCACCTTGATCAGTCCCTCTCCAGTCCGTGGCGTCAGCTTGCGCTTGTGTCATCCCCAATTGCATCTCTAATATCTTTATCTCATTATCACTTGGTACATGTGACCCAGTAGGACAAATACCTTGGGCTCCTTCTGTGGTTGAGTAGTTCATAGCTTCATCCCATTGGTATAAGGCTCCATAGGTTGTACAGTTAGCTTCGTCATTGTTATAACAATACTTTTCTATGGTTGAGTTGTTTATTTGTTCTGTTATACCAGTTACCATAGCACCAACATTGAGGTTTTTCTTTGCCCAGGTTTGGGTGCCTATGGTTATCCAATCAGGATCTTCAATTTGCGTTGTGGGTGAACTAGCTTGTGTGCCTGTATAGTTACCCGTGCCAGTTACCACTACCTTTATGTATTTAGCTACTTCATTTGAAGTTAGGGTGTAGGTGCTACTAGTAGCACCTACTATGTTTTCATAAGTACCATCTGAT
>JASGMG010000033.1 GCA_030156575.1 Patescibacteria group bacterium
GGGGTTACCGAAATACGCAGGTTAAGCGCAGATTGAGAGGAATTTGAGTTAGGAGGTTGTAGTTAGTTGGTTGTTAGGGGGAATTGTGCAACAAGACCTTGTATAAGCAAAAGAAGTTGATTGAAAGTAGTAAATGATAGATAATAGGTAATGGCTAAATAACACTACAAAATCGAATATATTAAGAGCGGTCTCTGTTTCCTTGTAGTGAGGATTAGCCACAGAGTCCGCTCTTTATATAAGGAGAAAAACAATGAAAGATGAAGCGATAGCCCTTTGCAGGGTTTCAACGATAAGACAACGGTTAGAAGGCAGCAGTCTAGAAGCACAAGAGCAGCGAGTATATGAAGCGGCTGATTATATAAATGCCGAAATCGTAAAATTCTGGAGCTTAAATATCTCTAGCCGAAAGGGGAAGAACTATAATCGTAAAGACTTGACCGAAATGCTTGCTTACGCCAAGCAGCACAAAAAAGTTAAGTTTTGTATTATTGATGAAATTGATAGATTTATGCGTGATTTTGACGTGTATTATTATTGGAAAGTTGTATTCCGAGAACAAGCAGGAGTAAAGCTTGTTTATGCTAAAAAGCCTCATTTAGCTTTTGAAGATAATATGGCAACTCAAATGGAAGAGATGATGGATGTGTTTCGTGCTGAGGCAAGCAATCGTGAGCGTATAACTAAGACTACTTCAAATATGCAGGCTCGTGTCAATTTGGGCTATTATCCTGGCAAGAATAAGCCAGGATATAAGAAGACTGACACTCCAGGTTTATTTGCTCCAGCAGAGCCTGAATATTCGATGCTCAGAAATGCATTCTTTGATGTACTAAAGGGAAGTAGTATTAAGGATGTAGTTTTGAACCTAAATACACAAGGCTATCTTACGGTATCAGGTAATAAGCTCGATGCTTTTAATTTTAGAAAAATGCTTAAAGACCCATATTATGCAGGTATTCTCGTTATGTCTAACTGGAAAGTCAATCCAAATGGATTACATAAAGCTATGATTACCAAAGAGCAACATGAACAAATTATTTCCATTGTTGATGGTATGAAATATAAACCACATAAAAAATTTAATGAAGAATTTCGCCTCTCAAACTTAATGGAGTGTACTGAATGTTTAGCCGAACATAGTTTGAAATCTCAAAAGATAGTTGGCTTTAATCATAACAACGGTAAGAAGGGGGCTAGTAGGAAGTATTACAAAAGATATAAGTGCCGTGGTTGTGGAGCTTTAATCTTGCAAAAAGAGCTACATAAAAAACTTACTGATGAGTTGCTCGGATTAAATATAGCGAGTGAACGTTATGATGAGTTTATGTCAGCTTTAAGGGTTGTATGGGAAGAAGATTCATCAAATAGTATCTTGCGTTCAGGAGCTCTTCAGAGGCGTATAGAGCAGCTTGTGAGAGACAAGAGCAAGTTAATTCGTCAGTCTCTCAATTCAACGCTTTCAGAGGGGGATGTAAAAATTGTACTCGATGAAATTGATTCAGATATAGCAGACGTTGAAAAAGAGCTTCGGGAAATTGGCGAGATAGAGAATGATTTTGTTGATTTTGTAGATTTTTCAATAGAGACAGTTGATAATATGAGAACTAATTTTTGGGAACTTGATGCTGAGCATCTGGGGTGGTGTAAACAGTTGCTATTTCCAGAGGGTTTTTCAGTTTCGCGAGATAAAAAAGTTTACACCCCTAAAATCAGTGACTTTTACAGATTGATAAGCAATCAAAAAGACCCCGAAGGGTCTTCAGAATCGAATATGGTGGGCCCTGGAGGATTCGAACCTCCCACCTCCACAACGTCAATGTGGCGCTCTAGCCAAATGAGCTAAGGGCCCTTATGTTCTATATAAGGATAACAAAATATGGGTTGTAGTACAAGAATGTGCTATCATAATAGGCGAGTGATGATGTAACCTAACTAGTTATTGAGCTTCGTGGGGTGTAGTAATGTACGAAACGTTACTTCATAAGAGTCTGTAATACAGAAAGTCCGGTGGAACCGCCCAAAAAGGGTCCGAGACATGCCATATATTTAATTTTGATTAAATTTAAACATCGCATGTTTTTATTTAATTAAAGAGAGGGAATAATAATGGATGAGAATAATAAGCTACACATGATGAGACATAGTTTAGCTCATATTACAGCTGCGGCTGTTCAAAAAAATTGGCCTGATGCAAAATTTGGAGTTGGTCCTGTTATTGAGAATGGTTTTTATTATGATATTGACTTAGGTGATACAAAGATATCGAAAGTTGATTTTGCAAAGATAGAAAAGTCTATGCGTGAAATTATTAAGTATGGTGATGATTTTGAGAAAATTGAGTTGCCAATCGATAAAGCTATTGCTTGGGCTAAAGAGAATAATCAACCTTATAAAGAAGAGTTATTAAATGATTTAAAACGCTCAGGTACCACTATTGCAAAAGATATTAATGCGGAAGAGCTCGGTATTGCAACTGATGATGAATCCATTATTAAAAATGTTACTTTCTATAAGAATGGTAATTTTATGGACCTATGTCGTGGTCCACATATAGAGAATACTAAAGAAGTTGGTGTCTTTAAATTAATGAGTGTCGCTGGTGCTTATTGGCGTGGCAAAGAAACAAATCCTCAGATGCAACGACTTTACGTTGCTGTATTTAATACTCAAAAAGAGCTTGAGGATTATATTGAGACTTTAGAGCAGGCTAAGTTACGTGATCATCGTAAACTTGGCAAGGAATTGGATATTTATACAACTTCCTTGTTAGTTGGTTCTGGATTACCCCTTTTCACGCCTCGTGGAACTATTTTACGTGATATATTATCGCAATATTCTAATCAGATTAGAATTGGTTACGGTTTTGAAAAGGTTTGGACTCCACATATTACTAAAATTGATTTATATAAAAAATCTGGTCATTGGGATAAATTTGGTGATGAACTTTTTTTGGTTAATAGCCAAGAGACTGATGATAAGATGGCCTTAAAACCCATGAATTGTCCTCATCATTCTCAAATCTATGCTAGTTGTCCGCGTAGTTATCGTGATTTACCAATTAGATACCTAGAAACTACTACAGATTATCGCGATGAAAAAACTGGTGAATTGGGGGGGCTTGATAGGGTCCGTTCATTAACTCAAGATGATAGCCATGTATTTTGTCTTCCCGAGCAGGTGGAAAACGAAATTAGTAATCTAATGGCAACAGCGAGTGAATTATACTCGACTATGAAAATGAAACTAAGAGTTCGTTTATCATATCGTGACGACAGTAACGCTTATCTAGGCGATAAATCATTGTGGGAATCTGCTCAGGCTCAACTAAAAGCAGCCGTTGTTCTTAATAAGTTAGAATATTTTGAACAAGATGGCGAAGCTGCTTTTTATGGTCCTAAAATTGATTTTATGGCAACTGATGCAATTGGGCGTGAACATCAAGTGGCTACTGTTCAATTAGATTTTGTTCAACCAAGTCGCTTTAACCTACAATACATTGATAGCGAAGGCAATATTCAAACTCCAGTTATGATACATTGTGCAATACTTGGTTCTATTGAACGTTTTCTAAGTGTATTCATAGAGCATACTGGGGGCTGGTTTCCATTTTGGGTTGCCCCAGAACAGATTCGTATATTAACTATTAATAATACAGTGTCTGATTATGTCGATGAGATAAAGACGATTCTTAATAAAGTTGTTTTGATGAAGCCTGTTAAGTACAATGAACTTAGATTTACTGTCGATAATCGTAATGAATCACTTGGCAAAAAGATTCGTGAGGCGACAAAATGGAAAGTACCAGTACAAATTATAATTGGGCAAAGTGACAAAGATGCTCGTGAAGTTAGTATTCGTACGCAAAATGGTGAGAGTAAAATTAAATTGGATGATCTGGCTGAATATATTCAAAATCAATAGTTTATGGATAATGTCTCTTCGAAACTTCCTTTAATTGTTATTGCTGGGCCGACAGCTAGTGGCAAAACTTCTTTGGCTATTAATATAGCCAAAGAAGTTGGTGGTGAAATAATATGTGCTGATTCTAGAACTGTTTATAAGGGTATGGACATTGGTACGGCAAAGCCGACTAAACTTGAACAAGAACTCATACCGCATTGGGGCTTAGACTTAGTTAATCCGGATGAACATTTCTCAGTTGCTGATTTTAAAAAATATGCAATTGAGAAAATAGACGAAATAAGGAGTCGTGGAAATATACCATTTATGGTCGGTGGAACAGGCTTATATATTGACTCTGTAATTCTTGATTATAAATTTTGTAATAAAATTGATAAAACAAAACGTAAACTACTAGAGTCTATGACGCTTGGTCAATTATGTAATTATTGCAACAACAATAATATTCCTCTTCCTGAAAACAGTAGCAATAAACGCTACGTTGTTAATGCAATTGAGCGAAATGGAATAATCCCGTTGAGAAGAGAGACTCCAATAAACGATGTAATAATTGTAGGTATAACAACAGAAAAAGAGACGTTAATGAACAGAATTAAATTGAGAATAGGCCAGTTATTAAATGACGGTGTTATTGATGAAGCTCTTTCGCTAAGTAAATTATATGGCTGGGATAATGAAGCTTTAAAGAGTAATGCTTATATAGTAATACACGATTATTTATTAGGTGATATATCTAAAGATGATATAGTGTCTAAACTTGCGACAGTTGACTGGCGTCTTGCGAAGAGACAGCTTACTTGGTTGCGTAGAAATAACTTTATTCATTGGGGCTCAATAGATGATCTCAAGGTGTATGTCCTTAATCAGCTCGCAAAGCATAGCTAGCCATGTTATTATAGAACACGAAAGTTATCCGGAGGGAAAGAATGATAGATGCGTTATTTGGTTCAAAGACACGAGTGAAGTTATTACACCTATTTTTGAATAATCCGGGACAATCATTTTATGTGCGTGAAATTACACGTAAGATAGATGAGCAAATAAATTCAGTCCGTCGTGAGCTTTCTAACATGCTTGGTGTCGGAATAATAACTAGTGATAGCGCGGATAATAAGTTATATTATCAAGTTAATCAACGATACAATTATTATTTACCGTTAAAAACTATTTTTGGTGATTCTTCACCTAGTAATAATGTCAGCATTTGTGCGTCTGATAACGATCCTGGTGAAGAGTATGGTTCGATTATGCGCAATGTAGTTGGGCTAAGACTTGCAATTTTCGCCGGAGTTTTAGTTATGGGTTCTACCACAGATGTTGATATTTTATTTGTTGGTAATATGGCTCCAGCTAAAATTAAAACATTAGTCGCTGTTATTGAGAAAGGTGAGGGTCGTGAAATTAATTATAGTGTATTATCATATGATGAGTTTTATTATCGTCTTAGTGTTCATGATAAATTTATTACAGATATTTTGAGCGGTAAGCATAGTGTGATAGTCGATAAAGACAAAGTTTTAGTTAAAAATTTATAGGAGGTTAAATAATAAATATTATGTTTGAAATTGAATACAAAGGTGCTAACTCAGTTATTATTACTACTAAGGGCGCGAAAATCGTCGTTGATCCAAAATTGTCTATTGTTGGTTTAAAAGATATATCTACAAAAGGTGCTGTTGAGTTAGCAACTGAAGAAAGGTTTAGTACAAATAACCCTGACGCGCTCTTGTCTATTGAAGGACCAGGTGCATACGGTATTGCTGGCTTTGACATTAGTGGTATAGCTACTAGACGTCATATAGATGATAAAAACGATGCTTTGTTGTCTACTATTTATAGGATTGAAATAGGTGAGACTAGAATAGCTATTGTCGGAAATATTGATGAAAAATTATCAGATGAACAATTAGAGAAAATAGGGTTGATCGATATTTTAATTATACCAGTTGGAGGTGGTGGTTATACACTTGATGCAACTAGTGCATCTAATGTCGTTAGAAGCATTGATCCGAAGATTGTTATACCTATCCATTATGCCGATAACGCATTAAAATATGAAGTTCCACAAGATGAACTAAAATTATTTATTTCAGAGTTAGGGGTTCCTGTAGAAACAGTCTCTAAATTTAAATTAAAGCAATCTCCCATAGTGGCTACGACTATGTCTATCATAGAGATAATTCGTAGTTAATGAATAGTTTATACTAAACAAATAACCCTTGATATTAATCAAGGGTTATTTGTTTAGGTTTAGTTTTAGGTTGGTCTAGGCTAGTATGCCTTTTTTCTTTAATGTCCTAATAGCTTGAGTGCTAAGCACCATAGTTATCTTTTGACCATCAATCTCAAAAGTTTTCTTTTGAAGGTTTGGTTTAAACACTCTATTAGTACGACGCAAAGAGAAGCTTACGTTGTGACCAAATTGTTTACCTTTTCCAGTTAGTTCGCAGCGTGCTGCCATATAATATCTTTCCACTTATTTTTAACAATCTGTATCAGTATAATGCTTTTTTCTTAATACGTCAAGAAGAACAGAGGAGGTTTTATTAAAGGCTTTTGCAAATAAACACTCCATAAATCGCTGTTCGGGTGTTATTTAGCCTTCCTTAATGTTATTAATATTAAGAATCTTTGTATTATATAACTGCTATAATAGAATGAATGAGTATTAGTGTTATATATATAATAATTGTATTGGTAGTTATATTGTTCTCAATGACTCTTCATGAGGCTATGCATGCTTTTGTTAGCGATTGGTTAGGTGATAATACAGCTAGATCGCAAGGTAGATTAACATTAAACCCAGTTAAACACATTGATCTATTCTTAACTATTCTACTACCTTTAACATTAGCTTTAGTCGGTGCTCCTATTTTTGGAGGTGCAAGACCTGTACCATTTAATCCAGATAATGTGCGTTTTTCTGAGTGGGGGGTTGCGTTAGTGGCCTTAGCAGGGCCATTAACTAATTTGTTAATAGCGTTTGTTGCGTTTGGTTTGTGGACCATGTTTGGACTATCAGGACAAAAATTATTTGGTCAGATTATGCCTATAATAGTATCTGTTAATTTAGGATTTTTTATTTTTAACATGATTCCAATTCCGCCACTTGATGGCTCGCGTGTTCTTTATGCTTTGGCACCTGAGTTTGTTAGAAGAGGGATGGAGTTGATTGAGCAATTTGGCATCATTGTTATTTTTTTAATTGTTATTTTTGCAGGTCCTTTTATTGGGTCTTTTATAGTTACCATGGATAGCTTTTTCTTAAATTTATTTGGATATATATTTGGGCTTTAGGGTGGTATAATAGACATACCCTAAGATGATCTTTGGCGTGTATGATTTTCCTGAATATCATATAGATAGGGAGCTTTAAATATTCATTTCCGTGGAAATGTGTTGCGAGCACCCACCTTGCCTTTACGGTAGGGAATATCTCGCGTCAGAAGTAAATCTTGGGGTTTATTGTTTTGTAGATGGACAATGAAAATGTCCCCACCAGTTAGACAATGAAAATGTCACTTTTGTTATTATTCCATTAAGATTTGTTCTATGGATCAAATTATTA
>JASGMG010000034.1 GCA_030156575.1 Patescibacteria group bacterium
TTAACACCATAGGTTGTAAATTGAGATGTAATATTTGTAAACTTATTAGCATTTAAATCATCTGCATTGATGATACCAAAACCATTTTTATTCTTACTTGTAATTTTAAACAACCGACGCTTTGCCTCTAAATAATTATCAAAAGTACCATGATAATCTAAGTGATCACCCGTAACGTTAGTCATAACCGCTATTTCGTATGAAACTCCCCATGTACGGTACTGTACTAATGAATGACTAGAAACTTCCAATACTAACCACTCAACTCCAGCGTTTTTAAAATCACGTAACCTTTTCTGTAAAATTCCAGCTCGAGCAGTTGTAATATGTTCAGACTGAGATGTTATATCATTACCAATACCATAAGCTACAGTACTCATCATACCAACCTTATACCCAGCTTCAGAAAGCATTTTATGAATCAAAAAAGTTGTAGTAGTTTTACCATTAGTTCCCGTAACCCCAATGACGCGCATTCCATGAGACGGGAAATTATATCTAACATTAGCCATCACAGCCTCTAGTAAATGAACAAAAGGTCCTATCTTGCCAAACAAGTTAACTGGAATAATCTTTTTTATAATTTTTCGAGTATTTACCATAAGGTAATTATACCTACAAAGGCTTAAAAACTACAAAAGATATTATTATGTCAAACGGTTTATTTTATAAAAATATATGTGTATTAAATTATTAGAAGCTATACAATTAACGATGCAATGTATTTATTCCTTCTAAAACTTCTCTTTTAATATCCTTAAGTCTTCTTTCCAACGTTCTCGGACGAAAACTATTACCATTTTTATCATGATATCTAATCGAACTAAAACTTTTATCCTTCATCGCGGCAAACTGCTTGTAATAATCGAGGTAAATAGAAGCTTCTTCTTTACTACAACCAAGTTTAGCAAAACCATCAATCAATGATAATCGAAAATCATCATCGTAAACATGAGACCACATGACCCAACGGTATATATCACTATGCGATAACATTTTAATATTATCAAGACTAATCCTAACTGATGTTTTTGATGATTTAATATCTACAGGCAACCCCATTTCGCTATATGAATCAGCTTCAATTTCTTCATCAGAGGCAAATTTAAAAAGACCTTCTGGATCAGGCTGTAGTGATATTTTTGCCAAAAGTATCACATCTATACCTCGCGCATCATCGTTCTCGTCAGTTTCAACAATCTCAATTACGCCGTCTTCCATCTCACAAATTAATTCTTTAAACGCAGCCTCATGCCTCATTCCTTCAACATAATCATAGATTTCATTTAAATCATCTTGACTATCAAAGCTAGTATTAATATTCTCAAGACCTAAATCAGCATAAACAGATGAAGTTAGAGAAGCTATGTTAAATTCTTTTACTAACTTTTCATATATACAACTTATTTTATTATTTTCTTTGCCAGCTGAATCGATATATTCTGTAATCTCTTTACCTAAACTCATTATGTAGTCTGTTTTTAGTACGTACCATAAATTCCCTAGACCTCCTCTAGTCGCTACTTTATTTGGAGACAAACCTTCTTTCTTCCTTCTCACTACGTCATCATGAATATACATTAAGTAAGAAATTTTATTCCTAGGTTCTTGTTCAGTGGCGCTAATGTCCAATAAAAAATTAATTTCATTTTCATCTATAAGATTAGCATTACGCTTAAAACAGCGTAATGCCCTACGCCCCTCTATATAACCAACTATATGGTCACAAGACGAATCATATTTACTATGCTCCTGTCCATACAAACCAATTTCAGATAACAGGGCTTGAACTCTACGTCGCATATCAAACGACTCTTTAAGTCCTATAACATCTGAGTTTAAATTTGACTTTTCCATAGTATCATTTTATCGATCATCAATAAGAGAACCCTACTACATTATGGTTAGTATGTCAATGATATTATCATATATCTTAGTTCAAAACATATCACAACCAAGAATAATAGAGTGCTCTATCTTTATTATTTAAAATAAAAACATCCCTTGTTTTTATTAAGTTATTACTACGATTAATACGCCAAAAAATAATGTCATGTAATAAAAACTATAGTTTTAGTTAAACATTTTTGTCAAAATATACACTATCACAACATCACCCAGACAAATATATCTATTATAAACACATTTAAAAGGTTACCTTCCAATACCTAACCTTATTCTTGTTTCTATATCTGTTCTTGCTATTTATTTTTTCCTTTTATTCCTATATAAATATAGAAGTAGGAATGGTATGTAACGTAATTATACATATATAACCGATCCTTTCAATAGATATTCACATTAATACCAAAGCTAACAAATTAATACTATTAAATAAACAATTAAACCCATGTTAAATAATCCAAAATATCGCAAGCAACTGAACTTAGAACAAGTAGAAATACTATACATACTATATACATTCAGATTTGCAAACAGTAAACAAATAGCCAAATATCAAGCAAAGCCAAATGCTAAGGCCATACAAAAACGCCTTAAAATATTAGAAGATCAAGAGCTTATAGCTAAACGATATGACAAGTCCTATAAACTTCAAGGCAAGCCAGCAGCGTATTATCTTACCGCACAAGGTGCACGAGCACTAATAAAATTTGGCAAACGTCCAGCAAACGAACCAATAAATATAAAGATTACCTATAAAAGCAAAGATATTTCAGAAGACTTTATTAAGCATTGCACGCACATTTTAGACATATACCTATCACTATGCACTATTCATGGCAATAAGCTGGAGTTCTTTACTAAAAGCGATCTTAATTATAAACAATACGAATATTACCCACGGCCATTATCAGACGCCCATATTCGCATGAAGATAAATAGAGACGATAGAAATTTCTTCCTAGAAGCTTTCGAAGATAGAGACCCGTTCTTTGTGATAGTACGGCGCATAAAACAATACCTGAAATATGCAGAAAGTGGCGACTGGGAAGAAACAATACCTACAGTCCTAATGGTTGCACCAGATATAACAACACACAAGCGTCTGCGTAAGCGCATTGCTTATGAATTAAGAGAAAGCTATGAAGATGATATAAAGTTTGCCACAACACGGCTTAAATACACAGTTGACGAGTACAATAAAGGTTATGTTTGGTTCCCGATCGATAAGGATGGTGACGAACCAGATGAGCCAATAATACCTACAAAATTAAACAAACTTCCATGGGATAACAATTAAAAATTCCTATTTGTAATTAATTAAAACGTACTTAGGTGTATTAATGATTATGTTGTAGATAACTCTACATACATTAAAATTAAAGTAGCTATTTCTTTGAAAAGCATAACAACAATTTTAAATTCTAATCAGTTCTAGTTCTAATAATCGATATTCTCTACCGTTTAAAAACAGCTAGACTCGTCAATATACTTATATATAAGTGCGCAAAAAATATTAACTAACAACGAAAAACATCATTCACAGCCCCATCCATCACCATCTCTATCTAAACCATATATATCAGTTCCAATAACCTGCACTGGTCCACTTACATAGGCTGGTCCATTTCCGCTACCTCCAGAACAGTCAACATCACTTGCTATAGGAACACAGTTTGAATAATTAGGGTCGCAATTTGATGCTGGCTTTGACACTGGCTCTGTATGAGTCCCAACCACTGTAACTTCATTAATTGGCCTTACAGTAACAACTTCAGTTGAAGTACGACTTTTCTCTAATCCATCAGATAATATAATTTCATAGGTAACAACCTTTTCTCCGTTAACTCCAATTGTTTCTATATTAGTCACACCTTTTGCAAGATTATCACTTTCCACAGTTTGTTTTTCAAATGGTATAATTTCAGTTTCTGTCTCTGTTTTAGTAGTAATAACTGGTTCAGCTCTTGTTTCTGTTTTTATCTCTTCTACTTTTTCTATGGTATTAATATTTGGTTTGGAAGACATAGCCGATGCCGTAATTAGACTGCCCATAGCTAATGATATTATTAAGCTCACCTTTCCGACTTTAGATAAATTATTGAACCAAGACTTTACTCTATCCACAATATCCCCCCTTATTTTAATCTTTAGTATATATCATTTAAAATAATTCAATTTTAAATTACATTTCTACAAAAGATCTTATGTTTCATAACAACAATAATCCCAATCTCGGTGAATAAAAACATGATAGAATATTAACAGATGAAAATACTCGGAATCGAAAGTAGTTGTGATGAAACCGCTGCGTCTATCGTACAAGATGGACGTATTTTACTTAGTAACGTAATTAATTCTCAAATCGATATCCACACTGTTTATGGTGGAGTAGTTCCAGAAGTGGCAGCTCGTAGCCACATAGAAGTAATTAATCCTGTTATAAATCAAGCCATAGCAGAAGCAAACCTTAACTGGGATGACGTTGATGCTATCGCTGTTACTTATGCACCAGGGTTAGTCGGCTCACTCTTAATCGGCACACTAGCAGCTAGAACTCTTGCTATTTTAAAAAATAAGCCCCTCTATCCAGTTCATCACGTAGAAGCTCATGTTTATGCAAATTTTTTAAACAAGATCGAACCAAAATTTCCAATTTTAGCCCTAATCGTAAGTGGCGGACACTGTCAGATTGTTCTATTTCACGATCATGGTGACTATGAGTTATTAGGTCAAACTCAAGATGATGCCGTAGGCGAAGCCTTCGACAAAGTCGCAAAGATTATTGGACTCCCCTATCCTGGCGGGCCATCAATCGCCAAAGAAGCTAAAAACGGTAATCCCCTAGCCTATAAATTACCGAAATCAAAGTTATCAGGTAAATACGACTTCAGCTTCTCTGGCCTTAAAACAGCCGTTCTAAGAGCCGTTCAACGTGAAGTAGGTGTTGACTTTACTTTTCCATCAACAGGCCTTGCAGAGCTTCTAAATAGCACACAGCGTATAGATTTTGCAGCTAGCTTCCAACGTACCGCAATCGAAACACTCGTAGAGAAAACAAAGCTTGCTTTTTATGATTTTAATCCAAAGTCAGTTGTTATCGCAGGTGGTGTAGCTGCAAATCAAGAACTTCGCCGAATCTTATCCGAACAAATTCCAATACCAATAGAGTACGCACCGATAGACTTATGTACAGATAATGCAGCTATGGTAGCTACCTTAGGTTATTATCATGCTCAAAAGAAAAAACCGACAAGCCCATTCGAGCTAGAGGTTATTCCTAGTTTATCTATGACAAAAACTACTTGGTCTAGTTAATTATTTCTTACGAAACAAAGATTTAATTTTACGAATAACAACTTTAGCTATCGGCAAACCGTTACTCCATAAACTATAAAAAGCAGATAGTGGCCTATCAAAGGTGCCTACTAACTCAACTTCCTCAGAAGCCCAACCTTTTTTAAAAGTAGTGACACCACCCTCTAGTAACCCGCCAAAATCATAACGGCTTAACCCCCACTCTTTACATTTACGAATGGCATACCATTTCAATGCATAATTAGAGCGTAACTGTTGGCCAAGCTTATCCATACCACCATAAAGTTCATAAGCTGTATCTGCGCTTATAGCTAACCACAAAAACGCAATTGGATGATTATCAACATATGCTGCAAATACTGGAGAATGATCACCTAACTGATTAAAAACATCGTAGTAATATTGCTCATTATGTAACTCAAATTTAGCACGCTTCGAAGTTTCCTGATATATCTTCAAACATTCGGTTAGTTCTTCCCTACTACGTACCACTTTAATAGTAATAGCTTCAGCAGTAGATTTGCGTATATATTGACGTGTTTTTTTAACCATATCATTCATTAATTCCGATTCAGGCTTGTTTAAATCAAGAATAATAGTTCGCGCTGGTAATATATGATTACTTACCCTACTCCATCCACTAGGAACTATATACTTACCAGCATAATCAGGCTCTATAGAGATAACCACCGAATGATATACGCGTTTCACGTATGCCTCTAATTTCAATAAGAGATCTTCCCTATTATCATCACTTACAACTGGTCCACGAGGTACATAACAGATTGATTTTAATGGCCAAGGTAGCCGACGAATTAATATTTGCACAGCTCCTATAATATTATCACCGTCATCAAGAAATAATCGACAAGCTTCCCAACCATGAGTTGATTTTACATTGCCCCATCCCCATAACTGCAAAGGATGGCCTTTATGCTCTAATACATAATCATCCCAATCAACTTTTTCTTGGCATTTTTTTAGCGTCGTCATATATTCCATTATACATCTTATTGGGTTGTGATATAATAAATAATGAAAACAAAAACGTGAATTTGGAAAGTTATTGTAAGGGGTTTTCGAAAGAAAGTCTTTCTTGTGGTGTACCTTTTTCACGTGCAATTAATAAAACTAAATTGATCTTAATAATTTATGAAATTAGCCAAAACTTACGAACCTAATCAATACGAACCTAATATCTATGCACTATGGGAAAGAAGTGGTGCATTTGAGCCATCAGGAAAAGGCGAGCCCTTCTGTATTGTTATGCCTCCGCCTAACGCTAACGGTAACTTACACATTGGTCACGCCTTAACCTTTAGTTTAGAAGATATAATGGCACGTTATTATCGTATGAAAGGTAGAGACGTTGCCTATATACCAGGTGCGGATCATGCGGGTTTTGAGACTTGGGTAGTTTACGACAAAATACTAGAAGAACAAAGCAAAAATCGATTTGATTTCTCTCGAGAACAACTTTATAGCCAAGTATGGAATTTTGTTGATCAACAACGTGGCAATATGGAACTTCAACTTAGGGCTTTAGGTGTTGGTGCTAGTTGGAAGAATCTAGTATTCACCCTTGATAAAAAAGTAATAAATACAGTTTATGACACATTCAAAAAATTATGGGATGATGGACTTGTTTACAGAGGCGAACGCATAGTAAACTACAGCACAAAATACCAAACAAGTTATGCTGACATAGAAGTAGACCACAAACAAGAAAAAGGAACATTGTGGCAAATAGCCTATCCAACTTATGATCGAATAGGGGAGATTATAATTTCTACAACCAGACCCGAAACTTTATTCGGTGATACTGCAGTAGCCGTACACCCTGACGACGAACGCTATAAAGATCTTATTGGAACTCGTGTGTTATTACCACTAACAGATAAAGAAATTATAATTATTGCTGACAAATCCGTTGATCCAAACTTTGGCACCGGTGCAGTAAAAATAACACCAGCTCACAGCCCAGAAGATTTTGAAATTGGGAAAAGACACAATTTAGAACAAATACAAGTCATAGATTTTGATGGCACTATGATAAACGTTCCTGAGGAATTTATTGGCTTAACAGCAGAAATGGCAAGAAAACGTACAATAGCAGCTCTTAGGGCACAAGAACTTATAAGAGGCGAAACTACAATTGAACACACCGTTGGTTATGATTACAAAAGTGGACTACCAATTCAACCTCTTAT
>JASGMG010000035.1 GCA_030156575.1 Patescibacteria group bacterium
CTACCCTAGAAAAGTATTTTTATAACAATGATGAAGCTAACTGTACAACCTATTGAGCCTTATACCAATGGGATGAAGCTATGCAATACACTAACACAGAAGGAGCTCAAGGTATTTGTCCTACTGGTTCTCATATACCAACCGACACTGAATGGAAGACTTTAGAGATGCAACTTGGGATGACACAGGAGCAGGCTGATTTAGATAATGTACCACGTGGTACTGACCAGGGTGTGAAGTTAAAACCGGGAGGTAGCTCTGGACTAAATATACTTTTTGCTGGCTATAGAGAACAATCTGACGGATCATTTGGTGGCTCGTCATCAGCTTATTTGTGGTCTAGTTCGGGGGTTAATAATAGTGCTTGGGTTAGGTACTTAGACGGTAGTCTTGATGGAGTAGTTCGTTATACTGACGTAAAAGCTTACGGTTTTTCGATTCGTTGTTTAGGGGATTAATCTAATTATTCATAAAAATAGGAAAGTGGTATTGAAACCTGTGCAAAACTTTGCTACAATACATATCTAATGATTACAGCAGAAAATAAAGCCAAAGCTTTTGCTTTGACACAGACACATAAGAATGACGTTGGTAGTCCACAGGCACAAGCGTCTGTTTTGACGACTCGAATTAAAGAGATTACCGAGCATTTAAAGACCAATAAACATGATAATATGGCTCGTCGTGGCCTTATACAGATGGTAGGTCGTCGTAAACGATTATTAAAATATCTTGAAGCTAAAGATTTTGATAGTTATAAAAAAACAGTAGCAACACTTGGACTCCGTAAATAATTACGGAGTTTTTTGTGGTATAATAAATACATCATAAACCAGAGCGAGATAAGTGGTGGATAGAGTAATTTGAATTAACAAGTTTCTGTACCCGTTACTTATTCGCTATATTAATATTAGGTGAATGATATAAAAAGGAGGACAATAATGTCTACTATTAACCCGAGTGGTAAAGAAATCTTTTCTGTTGTTACAGATTTTTGCGGACGCCCATTAAAAATAGAAGTTAATCGTGTTGGTTTTCGTGCAACAGCTAGCGTTTTGGTTACTTACGGTGAAACAGTAATATTAGGTACGGCCATGGTTGGCAGTAGGCCGGTCTTAATGGATTATTTTCCGTTAAGCATTGATTATGAAGAAAAGCTTTATGCAGCTGGTAAGATATCTGGTAGTCGATTTATAAAACGTGAAGGTCGTCCAAGTGACGAAGCAATTTTAATTGGTCGTATGATCGATCGTCCTATTCGGCCATTATTCCCGAAGGGTTATCGTCAAGAGGTTCAAGTTGTTTCAAGTGTTTTGTCTCTTGATCCATCTTTCCGACCTGATGTGATTGCAATGATTGCATCTAGCGTAGCTTTGATGTTAACCGGAGCACCATTTGATGGTCCAGTATCTGGACTTAGAGTAGGCCGTGTTAATGGTAAATTCAAAGCTTTCTTAACACCTGAAGAGCGTGAAGTCAGTGATTTAGATATTGTTGTTGCTGGTATCGAAAGTGGTATTACTATGGTTGAAGCTGGTGCTAAAGAGGTTAGTGAAGATGTTATCGCTGATGCTTTAGCTTGGGCTTTTGAAGCATATCAGCCTGCAATTACATTACAAAATGAATTAGCTAAAAAGATCGCACCAGTACCTCAAGAGTATACTTTAGTGCTACCAAATCCAGAGATACAAACAATTGTTGATAAATGGGTTGATGGTAAATTTGGAGCGTCTTTACGAAAGCAATATCCTGAACGAAATGATTTAGTTTCCACTTTACGTTGGGCTTTCCATGATGAGATGAGCAAAAATTTGGGTGTTGATAAATATGAAATACTTCACGATGAATATGACGAAGCTTTTACTAACGCTCTACATAAGGATGTGCGCAAGGGAATTGTTGAGCATGGATTGCGTCCAGATGGTCGTAAATTAGATGAAATTAGACCACTCTCTTCGGAAGTGGGTATCCTACCTCGTACTCATGGTTCAAGTATTTTTACTCGCGGTCTAACTCAAGCTATGAATATAGTCACGCTTGCACCATTAAGTTATTCACAGATGATTGATACGATGGAAGTGACTGACGGTGAGCGTCGTTATATGCATCATTATAATGCACCTGGTTTCACTGTTGGTGAAGTTCGCCGATTAAGTGGACCTGGACGGCGTGAAATTGGTCATGGGTTTTTAGCAGAACGAGCACTTTCCCCTGTGCTTCCTTCTCAAGAAGATTTCCCTTATGCAATTCGAAGTGTAACTGAAATTATGAGTCAGAATGGTTCAACTTCTATGGCTGCGACATGTAGCAGTTGCTTAGCACTTATGGATGCAGGTGTGCCACTTAAATCGCCAGTCTCAGGTATTGCTATGGGCTTAATGATAGATGGTGATGATTCATATGTTCTTAGTGATATTGCTGATGCTGAGGATTTTGCAGGAGATATGGATTTTAAAGTTACTGGTACTGAAAAAGGTATTACAGCTATTCAGATGGACATGAAGGTTCATGGTTTACCAGTTTCAATTTTGGGTGAGGCACTAAATAAGTCTAAATCTGGTCGTGCTTTTATTCTCGCTCATATGCTAGAAACCTTAGCTGGATCGCGCAAAAAACTTAGCCAATATGCACCACGGATCGAAAAGATTAAAATTAATCCTGATAAGATTGGTGCAGTTATAGGTAAGGGCGGAGATGTAATTAAAAAGATTACTATAGAGACCGGTGCCCAAATTGATATTGCCGAAGACGGTCTAATTACCGTTGCAGCTGTTGATACGTCTGCTATTGAAAAGGCTATATCTTGGATTAAGTCTTTAACTGAAGAGCCAGAAGTTGGTAATATCTATGAAGGTAAAGTAGTTAGTATTAAAGAATTTGGGGCTTTTGTTAATATTATGCCTGGAATTGATGGCATGGTTCATATTAGTGAGTTATCTAATGAGCGAGTTGAAAAAGTAACTGATATATTAAAAGAAGGTCAAATCATTAAGGTCAGGTTAATAGGTATTGATGATCGTGGTCGTTTGAGCTTGAGCATAAAAGCTGTTCAGGAAAAATAGAAGTCATTGATTAACATATGCAATAGTTGATTAAGTTGCATTAATTGTTATTTTGTGATACAATTAATGCAACTTACGATCTCGTGATTATACTATGAAAGATAAAAAACAAGTACTTCTTGAACAAATTAAGGCAGATATTATAGAAGATAATGTCTGTCCAGATTTGGCTCAACAAGCCACGAATCTTGTAATGGGTGATGGCAATGTTAATGCAGAAATTGTATTCATTGGTGAAGCTCCAGGCAAGAAAGAGGATGTATCAGGGTTACCATTTATGGGTGCAGCTGGGAAATTTCTGGATGAGATGTTAGTTGGTTCTAGTATAAAACGAAGTGATGTTTATATAACTAACATAGTAAAATATCGACCACCTGAAAATCGTGATCCTAGTATTAAAGAGAAAGAGGCGTTTTGGCCTTATTTGGTGCGTCAGCTGGACGTCATACAACCTATAGCTGTTGTAACCTTGGGTAGGCATAGTATGGAATATTTTTTACCAAATCAAAAGATTGGTGAAATTCATGGACAACCTAGTCAAATCAGACTTGGTGATAATAATATTATAATTATGCCTTTGTATCATCCAGCAGCTGCTTTATACAATAGGAGTCTAAAAGCTACTCTTGTTGAAGATTTTAATAAGTTACCAAAAATAATAGATTTTTATAAAAATGAAAAGGAGAATATATAAATATGGGTCAACAGAGGATTAAGACTGTCCAAGGAGACGATAATTTAAAGCGTCCACCACAAGCTAAACAAAAATCAAATAACACAGTATTAAATAATACTACAACTCGAAAGGGTGAGTCTTATAGAGCGCAACGTCGCACTAGTGAAAATGTTAATTCGCGTGCCAGCCAACATATTGTTAATATCCCTGTAAATAAATCTATCTATAATGGCTATGGTGGTCGACAATTTAGTCCTGCTGATCAGAAGAAACAACCACGTTTCGATAGTTCTAAATTGAGAATAATTCCACTCGGAGGTCTAGGCGAGATGGGTATTGGTAAGAATATGATGGCTATAGAATATGATAATGATATTATCGTTATAGACTGTGGATTTTTATTTCCGGGTCTAGATTATCCTGGTATTAATTATATAACTCCTGACATCACATATCTTGAAGAGAATAAGCATAAAATTCGCGCAATAATATTTACCCATGGACATCTTGATCATATTGGTGCGTTTCGTCATATAGCTGATAAAATACCAGCGCCGGTATATGGAACTAAATTCACACTTGGTATGGTAGCTCGAACTATGGAAGAATCCACTAGTGGATATGAGCCACAATACATAGAGATGAACCCGGAACTACATGAACGCGTACAAATAGGCGATAGTTTTAATATAGAATTAGTCAGAATGGACCATTCAATACCTGATTGCGCAGCGGTTGTTATTCGAACCCCACTAGGTGTTTTGATCAATACTGGAGACTGGCGCATAGAAAAAGCCCCTGTTGATGGTAAAAAACTTGATATCGAACGTCTAACTGAAATTGCCACAAAAGAAGGCATATTACTTTTAATGAATGAATCGACTAACTGTGAATCAGCTGGAACTCATACACATGGTGAATTTGATATTCAAGAAAGTATGGGACAAGTTATGATGAAACACCCAAACAGTCGCTTAATCCTTAGCTGTTTTAGTAGCCAAATACATCGTATGCAAGTTATTCTTGATGAAGCTAAAAAATTTGATCGTAAAGTCGCTTTTGCTGGCTATAGTATGATTCAAAATTTAGAGGTTGCTTTGCGTGCTGGAGCTATTAAAATACCTAAAGATGTCGTAACTAAAATGGAAGATATTGTTAAATTACCAGACAATAAGGTCACAGTTGTTTGTACTGGATCACAGGGTGAATTTAACGCTGTCTTAAATCGTATGGCTAGCGGTAGTCATAAATTTATCAAGATAAAAAACTCAGATATAATTGTATTTAGCTCAAATCCAATTCCTGGTAACGAAAAATATGTAGCTAGAACTGTTGATGGTCTAATGAGAGAGGGGAGTGATGTCATTCAAAATGGTAAAACTCACCTTACTGGAATTGGACCTTTGCACCTTTCGGGACACGCCTACCATGATGATCATGTTCAATTGATCAATGCGCTTAACCCTAAGTACTATGTACCGATACATGGTGAGTTTCATATGTTAGTTCATAATGCTGAGATTGCTGAAAAGCATGCTGGAATAAAAAAAGAGAATATTTTTGTATGTGATAATGGTGATATTATAGAAATTACGACTAATGGCGTCAGAAAAGCTGGTCGAGTGCCAGTTGGTGGTATTATGTACGATGATAGCGGAGCTATAGTTTCTGAGGTAGTTTTAAAAGATAGAATTCATATGGCATCAGAAGGTATGTTTGTGGTTATCTTAACAATACAACGTGGTAGTGGAAAACTACTTACTAGTCCAGATATTATTAGTCGTGGATTTATATATTTAAGGGATAGTGAAGAGTTAATGGGCACAGTTCGTCAATATCTTAAACAAAAAGTTTCTCGTAATCTTACAGGGAAGCATGTTGATTTAGATAATTTTAAGAAAGAACTCAAAGAAGAGATTACACATATTTTATATGACCAAACTCGACGTACGCCAATTGTAATACCTGTAATAAATGAAGTTGGTAATACAAGCTCAGGTCATCAGCAAAGAATTGATTACCCTAACAATAGCCAGAAACCAGTAAGATCAGCACCAATAAAATTCCCAACACCACAGGTACCTGATAGTGATGCTATAGAACCTCGCACAAAAGTTGATACCCGCGGTTATTAACGGGTTCTTAGTATAATATAGAATTAAATTTCAATATAGTTATTGTTAATGTTTATTATCTTGTGGTAATATTAGTGACAGGGAATTATTAATATCTTATGGCATCTAGAATAATGAAACAAACATCAGCCTTTACTTTAGTTGAAGTAGTTATAGTTATAGTCATAATTGGTATTATATCTACAATTGGGGTGTTCTCTTATTCAGGTGTTCAATCTGATTCTAGAGATACGCAGCGTTCGTCTAGAGTTTCTGTTATATCTGAAGCTCTAGAAAAATATTATTGGCAAAATGGTAATTATCCAAGTTGTGAAGAACTTACTCAGGATGCTAGTGTTGTTTCGTCGGATGTTTTGAAAGGGATTGATGCAACTGTTTTAGCTACACCTAGTAATCCTAACGGAACTAATTCTATAGTGTGTGATAATAACAGCAATAATGTTGACGCTTTTATTTATTCAACTCCAACTGATGGTAGTGAATATACGCTTAGTTATATTAAAGAGTCTACCAAAGAAGTTGTGCCTTTGGCTAGTCGCTATAGCAAACTTATAGTTAATCTTGGCGTGTCCGTTATAAGCATTGATTCTGTTAGTGATACTCAAATTAATATAAGTTGGTCAGCTGTAGAGGGAGCTACTGAATATAAAGTTGAGAGATCTACTAGTAGCGATTTCAATAGTAATTTAGTGGAGACTAGCACATCTGATTTGTCTATGAGCAATACTGGTTTGAGTGTCGGTACTATGTATTATTTTCATGTTATACCAAAATCTACAAACGGTATGGGTAGCTCAGTTGCTAAAGAGGCTACAACTACAATTCCTGCTCCATCTAGTCTAGCTGTCACAACTAGTTCGAGTACTTCTACTACTACTTGGTCTTGGACTACAGTAACTTGTTCGGCCGGTACAACAGCTAGTTATCAGTATCGTTATACAACCAGCAGTGGTTATGACTCTACTTGGGTAACACCTACATCTCCAACTGCAACTTCTATAAGCTTTACCACTTCTACTGAAGGT
>JASGMG010000005.1 GCA_030156575.1 Patescibacteria group bacterium
CAAAGATCTTTTTAGTTTTCATATGCCATTATTTTAGCATAAATATCTTAACCAAATTGTCATTTAGATTCTTTGTATATTAACTTTGTAGTTTATTGGCATATTTAAAGTTCATACTCTATTTATAAGATATTGATTAAGGTTGTATACTATAGGTATAGTTATGCCCATAATAAATAAAACAGAGTTCAAATTATCAAAAAAGCCTAATAAGCAAAGCAAGTTAAATAACGCGTTAATATTAGAACTAGAAAATAAACTAAAATCTTCATCTGATGGTTTATCTCAAGATGAAGCTAAAAAGCGTTTAGTTAAGTATGGTTTAAACGAGATTAAAGAAAAGAAAACTAGCTCGATTTTGAAATTTATGACTTACTTTTGGGGTCCTATCCCATGGATGATCGAAGCTGCGGCTATTTTGTCAGCTATTATTAAACATTGGCCAGATTTTTATATAATAGTACTACTTCTTTTAATAAATGCCATAATCGGGTTCTGGGAAGAACGACAAGCCGGTAATGCAATTGATGCCCTAAAGACAAAGCTGGCAATTAAAACGCAGGTAAAGCGAGACGGAAGTTTAACTAGTTTGCCGGCGCGTGAGTTAGTACCAGGTGATGTTATACGTTTACATAGGGGAGATATTGTACCTGCCGATGTACGAGTCTTATCTGATTCTGAAATAGAGGTTGATCAATCGACGCTGACTGGAGAATCTTTACCAGTTACATTTAAGTATGGTGATATTATATATTCCAGTTCAGTGATTTATCGTGGTGAAGTTGAAGCTTTGGTTTTTAATACTGGAGCAAATACTTATTTTGGAGAAACAGCTAGGTTAGTACAAGAACCTCATTCTATTAGTCATTTTCAGAAAGCAGTTTTAAAAATCGGTAATTACCTGATTATTCTAGCTTTAGCTATGATCGCTTTAATTATTGTCGTAGCTATACTTCGCGGTAGTCCTTTATTAGAAACTATAGAATTTTCATTAGTGTTACTTGTTGCTGCTATACCAGTAGCTATGCCAACGGTATTGTCTGTAACTATGGTGATTGGCGCGCGTATTATTGCAAAGAAAAAAGCTGTTGTAAGTAAATTAGTTGCTATTGAAGAGTTAGCCGGAGTCGATATTTTATGCTCAGATAAAACTGGCACTTTGACTCAGAATAAACTTAAATTAGGCGTTCCGTTTTGTATGGAGGGTTTTAACTCTGACCAAGTTATTTTATATGGGGCTCTTGCATCTAGGCTTGAAGATAAAGACGCTATCGATGTGGCTGTAATCAATGGGCTAAAAAATGACATCAAAGATGATTATACTGTACTACACTTTGTGCCTTTTAATGCTGAATCAAAACATACAGAAGCTCTTGTTGCCGATAAAAATGGAAATCAATTTTCAGTAGCTATGGGTGCACCACAGGTAATTATTGCAATGTCTCATGACACTAATAAAGCAATGGAAGGCGTTTCTAAAGTTATTGATGAATTTGCAGTTCGTGGATTTCGTTCATTAGGTGTAGCTCGTACTAACAAGAAAAATAAATGGCAATTTGTTGGTGTGTTACCATTATTTGATCCTCCACGTTCACAAGCTAGATCAACTATTGCTAGTGCAAAGCAGATGGGTATAAGTGTTAAAATGATCACCGGCGATCATATTGCGATTGCTAAAGAAACGGCTAAGCAACTTGATATGGGGACTAATATTTTAGATGCGAATAGCCTTAATGATTTAGGGCAATCAGAGTCAGAACAAGTTGCGGAGTCTGTTGAGAAAGCTGATGGATTTGCTCAGGTGCTCCCTAAACAAAAGTTTCATATTATGAATGTTTTACAAAAACGTGGTCACATTGTTGGCATGACTGGCGATGGTGTTAATGATGCACCAGCTCTTAAAAAAGCTGATTGTGGAATTGCCGTTTATGGATCTACTGACGTAGCTAGAGCGGCAGCATCAATTGTACTCCTAGCGCCTGGGCTGTCAGTAATAATAGACGCTATAAAAGAGAGTCGAAAAATATTTCAGCGAATGAATAGTTATGCAATTTATCGTATAACTGAAACATTGCGAGTTTTGTTATTTATGACGTTGGCAATTTTAGTTTTTAACTATTATCCAGTTACTGCAGTAATGATTGTGTTGTTGGCTATTATGAATGATGGTGCAATCTTGTCGATTGCCTATGATAATGTTCGCTATAGTAATAAACCAGAAATTTGGGATATGCGAAAAGTACTTATAATTTCCACAGTGTTAGGCGTAATGGGTGTTATATCAGCATTTACGTTGCTTTATATAGGTGAAAGAGTTTTAAGCTTTAGTACAGGTCAAATCCAGACATTAATCTATTTAAAGCTATCATTGGCTGGACATCTAACTATATTCTTAACACGTACGCATGGTCCATTTTGGTCAAATCGTCCAGCGAAGGTTTTATTATTTGCGGTAGTTGGAACTCAAATTTTGGCAACTTTGATAGCAGTCTATGGTATATTTATGGAGCCTCTTGGATGGGGCTGGGCATTATTTGTTTGGGTTTATGCATTGTCTTGGTTCTTTATAAACGACAGAGTAAAAATGTTAGCTTATAAGTTATATGATAATTTTCGTATTAATATTCACAAAAAGTAGTGTAATGTTATTGCTAATTGATATAGTCCTATATAATAGTACATATGCTTTGGTACAAACAAAATATAGAACAGTTATATAAAGTTTTAGAAACTTCGGACAATGGGCTTTCAAATGATGATGCAGTTAATCGTCTAGAGGAATATGGACTAAATAAGCTTACAGTTAAAAAAGATTCAATTTGGAAAATAATATTAGAACCATTTAAAAACATGTTTGTTGCTGTGCTAATCGTCGCTGCTACTGTTAGCTTGCTGAGCCATGAGTTCATAGATGCTATAATTATCGCAACTATTATAATAATTAATTTTACTATATATTATTTTCAACGGTATGCCACCACTAGAGTATTAAGGAGCCTTAGCAAAAATAATATTCAAGAAAATAATGTAATTAGAGGTAGTAAACAACAGTCTGTATGTTCTACTGATTTAGTGCCAGGTGATATTTTGATTATTAATGAAGGCGAGAAAATACCGGCTGATGCTAGAATTGTTTATGTTGATAATTTTCAAGTTGATGAATCATCACTTACAGGGGAGTCAGTTCCAGTTCATAAGCATGTTTCGACTTTTGAGTTAACAAAACAAATCTTTGAACAGGATAATATGGTATTTCAAGGAACATATGCACTTGCCGGTACAGCTAAAGTATTAGTAGTAGAGACAGGCGGTCGCACTGAATATGGTAAAATCGCAAAATTATCTACTGGTGATGTGTCAAAAAGCCCAGTTCAAGAGAAAATAGATAAAATGGTGACATTATTAATTAAAGTCACTGCAGGTTTGGCTATTGTTGTTTTCTTATTGTCCTTGGCTAGGGGTATACCAGCAGCTGAATCATTGCGCTTTGTTTTGTCAATGGCAGTGTCTGCTGTCCCAGAAGGGTTGCCAGTTGCTTTAACTGTTATTATTGTTTTGGGTATGAGACGAATGGCAAAGCAAAAAGCCTTAGTGCAATCGTTTAAAGCGATTGAAGATGTAGGTTTGGTCACTACAATTGCAACTGATAAAACAGGCACTTTGACAAAGAACCATCTTAAAGTTGTAGCAGATTGGTCATTAAATAACAAAAACGTAAGTGATATTACTGGATTAACTATTGATACATCTAAGAAGCAATTTGATCCTATAGACCAGGCAATTTTAGAATCCATAAAGCCTAATAAACTAAGTAAAATCGATAAGATATACCCTTTTGATATTTCTATTAGAATGAGTGGCGCTTTTATTAAAAAGGATAAAGCTATATATATAAAAGGATCTCCCGAACATATCTTAGCTAAATCTAAATTAACCGTTGAACAACGTCACAAAGCTGAGTCTGCTTTGCATGAGCTAACATCGAACGGATATAGAGTTATTGCATTTGGAAATTATAAACTAAAGGGTGAACCACTTATAGATTTAAGTCTTATTAATAAAGATGATATTGAGTTTATTGGTCTTTTAGCATTTGCTGATGAACTGCGACCTGAAGCAAAAGAGGCTATCGAATCCGCTCAAAATGCAGGTATTAGTGTTCGACTTATTACAGGTGATCATTATGAGACGGCTTTTAACATAGGCAAACAGTTAGGCATAGCTTCTCACCCGAACCAGGTGATACAGGGTATCGATTTACCAAAAAACACGCCTTCTCTAGTCGAAAATATAGGTGATAAGACTGTTTTTGCACGTATATTACCAGAAGATAAATTTAAAATTTTAAATGCTTTGAAACAAACTGAGATAACGGCGATGACTGGCGATGGAGTTAATGATGTTCCTGCTTTAGCTAGTGCGCATGTTGGTATTGCAATGGGTTCAGGTAGTGATATAGCCAAAGCTGCTGCTGGAATTATTTTGCTCGATGATAACTTCTCGACAATAGTTAAAGCTATAGCTGAAGGTAGGAAGATCTTTGACAATATACGACGTATGTTATTTTATCTTTTGTCTACGTCTCTTGGAGAGGTGTTGACAATGATAGGCGCCTTACTGTTCGGATTACCATTGCCCGTTACAGCTATACAGATATTATGGATTAATCTAGTTACTGACACTGCGATGGTTTTGCCACTCGGAACAGAACCAGCTGAAGATGGGTATATGAATCGACCGCCTAGGCTTCCAAAAGCGCCATTAATGAATAGAATATTACTTACTAGGACTGTATTAATTGGAATAACCATGGCTGTGATTACATTAATCACAGTAGCTATACTTACACAACAAGGTTTTGACATCTCGTATATACAAACAATTTCATTTTCAATGTTGATCGTAGCTCAATGGGCAAACGCTTTTAATGCTAGAAGTGAATTTAAATCATCTTTTAGTCGGTTGAAAAGAATGAATTACGGGCTCGTATTTGGCCTTGTTGTTGCTATTTGTTTACAGTCATTAGTTATGTTTGGACCACTATCTTCAATCTTTGAAATACAAACTATATCTGTATTTCATCTGTTATTAGGCTCTATTGTAATGATTATATCTATATTAGCTGTTTCGGAGCTACATAAGATTTCAGTAAAAGCCAATAACTAGTTTATTTTGCTAGCGCAGTCTCAAATTTCGGCCTATCAAAACCAAGTATATTGATGGTTTCCCCGTCGTCGTATTCAATAGTACTAAAAGGAACTCCCATCTGACCACTTATCCTTACCATATTTTGAGCAGCTATAGGGTTCTCGTCTACGTTATATGTTGTATATTCAATTGATTTATCATCTAGCCATTTTTTTAGTGAAACGCAATAGGCGCATCTTTTTGTACTATATACTGTTATTTTCATGTATTCTCCTTATTCTTATGTATGCATTCTTTACATACACCATTAATTATCAATCGTCCTGAGATGTCATAGTTATTCATATAGCTTTGTAAGGTTGTAATAATTTTATCTTTTATATTGATGTCATATACCTTTCCGCATAATGAGCACTCAAAATGATCATGTGGTGTAATATTGGCGTCATATCGCATAGATCCATCTTTAGTTGGAAGTGCGATAGCAATTATGCCACGCAAGGCTAGTCTTTTAGTGGCTCGATGAATAGTAGTTATGCTAAGCTCTGGGAATGAACGTCTTAAGGCTAGCAATAGATCATAGTTTGTTGCATGGCCTAACAACTCGATCTGTTGCCTAATTTCTGAACAGCATTTTGTTCTTCTTTGAGTTGTATTTGTCCTGTTCATCTAAATTGATTATATAGCTATGCATCGCTAATGTAAATAGTTTACATTAGCGATACATAGAGTCTAATACATCACAAATAATATGATCCTCCACTTTAAGAGTTAGCGAATATTTATTGGGTATTTGCAATTTTAATTATAAGTTGTGTTTATGTAAGTTATAATGAATAAAGATGTCTATTATGTATTCGACAATATTTTTTGATTGGAGCGGAGTTGTTGCCGATGATTCTGGTGATATTTTTATTCGAGAATTATTTTTAGGTATTGGTGCCAACAATGATCAAGTGAATGACATAATCAAAACTTATTTTAAAGATTTTTCAAAAGGTATATTATCTGAAATTGAATTTTGGGATAAAATAAGAGTTAATTATAATCTACAAATAAATGAACCTATTTCAAAAGAATTTAAAAAATGGAAAGGTCTTGTCGCTAATCAGAATATTATCTCACTTGCAAATGAGGCAAAGTGTAGCGGGTTAAGCACTGCTGTGTTGACTAATATTATTGAGCCTATATATACTATTATTAAACAGGCGGGTTATTATGATAAATTTGATGAAACTATTGCATCTTGTAAAGTAGGTTTCGTAAAACCTCAAAAAGAAATTTATCAATTAGCATTAAATAAACTAAAGACTACGGCTCAGCAATCAATATTTATTGATGATAAATTAGAGAATATAAATGTAGCTGCTAAAATGGGGTTTAAGGTAATTTTGGCAGAGAACCCAAATCAAATAATTCATGATGTACGAAATATAATTTAAGTAAAAAGGATCATTTTAATGGATCAAATTTTAATCAATTCAATATTAGCGACAATTATAATAAGCTTATTGTCATTGATCGGCGTTATAACTTTCTTTATAAATAAAAAGTCTATAGCTAAAATCTCAATTTGTTTTGTAGCTTTTTCGACAGGAGCATTGATAGGAGGGGCTTTTTTGCATCTTTTACCAGAAGCCATTGAATTGTCCGACGGCTTAACTCCGTTTATATATTTAATATTAGGGTTGTCAGTTTTCTTTGTTTTGGAACGTTATTTAAAATGGCATCATTGTCATGATGAAGCCGAACATAAAGTTCATACATTTACTTATATGAGTTTAATTGGTGATGGCTTACATAATTTTATTGATGGCTTGGTCGTAGTGTCTGCTTTTGCAGTAAATCGAGAGTTGGGTATTATAACAGCTTTTGCAGTTGCAGCGCATGAGTTGCCTCAAGAATTAGGTGATTTTGGGCTATTAATACATGGTGGATTGTCTAGAGCAAAAGCACTTTTTTGGAATTTTGTATCATCGTTAACTGCTATAGCAGGAGCCGTAGTCGGCTATTTCATGGTTAGCTCATTTAATAATATAACATCTTTTTTGCTACCTTTCGCAGCTGGCGGTTTCGTATATATCGCAATGTCTGATTTAATTCCAGAACTACACAAAGAACCAAAAATGTTAAAATCAATCATTAACTTTTTATTATTCGCTTTTGGGATATTATTTATGTTGTTTATAAAAGTGTACTTTGGAGATTAGCTGGTGACTTGTTATAATTAAGGTTATAAGGAGTTAGCTTTTCATGAAGAAGACTATATCAATTATCGCGGTCGTTGCCTTATTGCTAATAGGTGCTTTTTGGTTGCTAAATAATATGTCTAATCAAGTTACAATAAAACAAAAAACCACAATGTTAAGCGCACAAATAAAGTCTGTTGGGGGCCAAATAATTGACGTACGTGAACCGTCGGAATACGAAGCAGGTCATGCAGATGGCGCGATTAATATTCCGTTAGGAAATATACTGAAAGCTGATTTTTCTGAAGTTGACAAGAACAAGCCGATTTATGTGTACTGTCGTACAGGAAAAAGGGCTAGTCAGGCAAAAATCGCTTTTGAACAAGCTGGATATAATAATGTGACTAATATTGGAGGTTTGACTGATTGGCAAAGTCAAGGAAACAAGGTCTGTAGCGCAAACGCTCCGTCTTGTTAATTGTTATTAATTAAAGTAAGTAAGGGAGTTAAGGATATGAAAGTAATAAAATTTGGCGCTGTCTGGTGTTCTGGTTGTTTAGTCATGAAGCCAAGATGGTCTGAAATAGAAGCAAGCAATCCATGGCTGGAAACTGAAATGTATGATTTTGACGAGAATAAGGATGCTGTTAATAAATATAATATTACGGATATACTTCCTGTCTTTATTTTTTTAGATAAAAATGGTAATGAGTTCTTACGTCTAAATGGTGAAATTTCAAAGGACAAATTAATCGATATTATTAACGAGAATAAAGACAAATAAAATGAAGAATATTAAGAAAGTATTATTAGTATTCTTTTTATTTGTAGGTTTGTTTAGTATTATTCCAACTAATACCTATGCTACTAATAATCTAAATATTTATTTATTTTGGGGCAACGGTTGCCCTCATTGTGCAAAAGAAAAAAGCTATCTTGCAGAAACTTTGCCAGATTATCCAGATATAGTACTAAACGACTATGAAATTTATAATAGCCAAACTAACGTAAGGTTTATGCAAGAGGTTGCAGATAAACTAGATATTAGTTCAAGTGGCGTTCCGCTGTTAATAATTGGTGATAAGGCTTTTGTTGGCTATTCGGAAGAGACGACTGGAATGGCCATAAAGAGTAGGCTGGATTACTGTATTAAGAACATTTGTCCAGACTCTGTGTCCGCTATTGTAAATTCTTCGGTGACAAATAATAAGCCTTCTGAAGCCCAAGCTAAAACAGAGTTGGATAATGAAAAAAATATAAATTTGCCGTTTTTTGGTAATATTGATGCGCTTAATTTTTCATTACCGCTACTAACAGTAATTATGGGGGTGTTAGATGGCTTTAACCCATGTGCTATGTGGACTTTAATGTTTTTGATTAGTCTACTTTTAGGTATGAAGAATCGTCGTAGGATGTGGGCTCTCGGAGTAACATTTATTGTTGCTTCGGCTACTGTCTACTTTCTATTTATGGCCGCTTGGTTGCAATTATTACTATTTTTGGGATTTGTAATTTGGGTACGTTTGGCCATAGGCTTATTAGCCACAGTAGGGGGTACGTATAATTTATTAGATTATTTTAAGAATCGTGATAAAGATAGCGGATGTAAAGTTACGGGTAGCGAGAAAAGACAGCTCGTTTTCGCTAAGATGAAGGCGATAGCTCATCAAAATAGTTTATGGTTGGCCTTGGGTGGAATTATATTATTAGCTTTTGCGGTTAATCTCGTTGAATTAGTTTGTTCGGCCGGATTTCCAGCGATATTTACGCAAGTTTTGTCGCTCAGTAATTTGCCAACTTGGCAGTATTACTCTTATATACTCTTATATATTTTCTTCTTTATGCTAGATGATATCATTATATTTACTATAGCTATGGTTACATTGAAAGCAACTGGCATATCAACAAAATATGGTAAGTTCTCTAAGTTGATTGGTGGTATTTTAATGCTAATAATTGGGTTGTTACTTATATTTAAGCCCGAATTATTAATGTTTGGATAATTTATTTATCTTTGTAACATTTTGGTCTCTAAAGCTAAGTAAGCTATAATTAGCATTAATATTAATAGAACTTAAGGACTAATTATTAAAAAGTTGTTAAAATATAGTCGATCGTTTGTGCATGATCAATACTTAATCCTGTTTTTTATATTTAGTATTAGTTTGAAATTACTTATACTAAATACGTTTATGCTACGGTTGACCTGGCCTACTTATCAATACGTAGAAGGTCTTGTGGTTGGTTTTGTTAGCACGGCTTTGATATTTTCGCCAATATTTTTTATACATAAGCATAAGAATAGAGTAGCTATTATACTAGCTTCATTGTTATCTATATTATTGTTAATCGATTCAGTTTATTATGCTTATTTTAAAACCTTACCAACCGCTGGGTTGCTAAGCTCTGTAGGTGAAACAACTAGCGTTATACCGGCCATTATTGGTTTATTAAGCTTTAAATATATTCTTTTATTTGTGGATATTATTTTTGTAATAATTTTTTATAAACATATAAGTTTATTTTTTAAAAGGAAAAACATCGTTAAGGCTGGGAATAAATTTTCGATAATGGCTTTATTGACTATTGTTGTTTGCTTTTTTATATCATTACAACCGATGGGTGGCGCTAATAATTTGATTAAGGTCTTAGACAGTGGTTATGATACTGTCTCTACGGCTCAATTTTATGGTATTTTTGTGGCGCATGCTATTGACGTAACTCGCTTTATAAAAGAGGAAACTACTGTTTTGTCACCAGATCAGACTCAGCATTTAATTGATTGGGTAAATAATAATAAACCTAACCAGGCCACTAGCAACTTTACTGGAGTGGCTAGTGGAAAGAATGTCATTATGATTCAAGTAGAATCATTGGGTAGTTTTGTTATGAATCAGTCGGTTAATGAAAAAGAAATAACGCCGAATTTAAATAAGTTAGCTAAAAGCTCTCATTTCTTTCCTAATGATCGTTTTATAATTGGTGCGGGGCATACTTCGGACACCGATTTAGTAGCCAATTCATCCTTTTTTCCATTGGATGACGCAGCGACGTTTGTTCGCTATGGAAGAGATGAATTTACTAGTCTACCAAAGACTTTGATTGCTAACGGTTATAGTGCTACTGCATATCATGGTTTTAATCGTAATTTTTGGAATAGAAATGTTGCGTTGTCGTCTTTGGGATATCAAAAGTTCTATGCTGCTGATAATTATTCCGATGGTACTTTTCTCAATATGGGATTAAATGATGGTGATTTCTTATCAGAAACTGTTGATTATATTAAATTGCAACAAGAACCAAGCCTTAACTATGTTATTACGCTGTCGTCTCATGTGCCATTTAATATTACTGATAAGACTAATAACTTAGGACTTGACGCTAATGATTATCCAGAACTAACTGCTGGTTATTTGGAGAATATTAACTATACCGATCGTATGTTGGGTAACTTCTTTGATAAATTAAAGACTAATAATCTATATGACGATTCGTTAATAGTTGTTTATGGCGACCATACACCCGTGTTACCGGCTTTTACGGCTGGGACTGTTAAATACGATCCAGACACCATACAGGCTAGTGAGGTTCCACTTTTTGTTAAATTACCGAATGAGACAGATAGTGTTATTCACCCTAATATGGGTACTAATTTAGATATCATGCCAACAATTTTAGATTTACTCGGTGTTAAAACTAAACAATTAATGTTTGGACGGAGTTTATTTGTTGATAATGACGAAGCTCTAAAAGTATGCTCTGACCAATTGGTCGTCTTTAATAATTATGATGACTGTACTAAAGCTTTAGAAGATGAAAAAGCCAAATCGGCTTTAATAATACGCTATAATCAGTTCAATAAACTTTCAAAATAGCTTATCATATTCGTTCGATGAGAATACAGAATTAGTAAGTGACAAAGTAGAGAAGTTAATGATTGAATATTTGGTTTGAATCAATAGATAAGTTTATCGAGCTAGGGCGTTAGAAGTTATATATTTAGCTTGTTGATTATTGAAATTTATTAATTAAGGATGGTTTATCAATTTTATGAGAATCTATGTCTTGTCCAACTCGAATTATCTTGATTTTTTCTAGATTATAAGGCTTCATTATCGAATAGATTGAGCTCATTCCGTCTATTTTTGGATTTAGCCATTCAGATTCTTCTTCTGGCATAATAATAACTGGCAATCGACTTGGTGCCATGTCGCTTGTTGACTCGTTGTTGATTGTAATAATCGAGCATGTACCATATTCTTTGCCCTCTGTATCTGTCCAAGAGCTATATAAACCAGCAAAACCGAATAACGTCTGATCAGTTGGTTGGATGTAGTAAGGATATTTTTTATTTTCGATGTTTTTCCATTCATAAAAGCCATTTGCAGGCACTAGGCAACGTTGTGATCTAATAGCAGTCATCCAGGTTGGTTTGTTAAAAACTGATTCGCTACGAGCATTATAAGTTTTATATCGAAATATAGAATTTGTGTTTTTTGCACTTGTTGGCACAAATCCCCATTTCATCATTTCAAGTTTATTGATACCGTCATGATTAATAATTACAGGCACCATTTGATCTGGGCTTATATTATAGTGTGGTTTTACACCTTTTGGTACGCCGTTTGGTAAATTGAAACGGTCACGTAATTTGTTTATTTCATATAAGGCATATCGAGAAGTCATACTATCATTATACAGAGTTTACTTCTTTATGATGTAGTGATTGGGTTATAATATTAGTATGAACGTTGATAAATTAAACCCAAAGTTTAGTATTGTTATTCCAACACTAGATGAAGAAATATGCTTGCCATTATTATTAAGTGATTTAGCCTCTCAAAGCTGGACTGATTTTGAGGTTATTCATGTAGATGGTGGGTCTAAGGATAAAACTTTAGAAAAGGCCAAAGAATGGCAGGATAAATTAGACCTTAAGATAATTAGTCATGATATTAAAAGTGTATCTGCTCAAAGAAATCGTGGCGCTAGTGAAGCAAAAGGTAATTGGATCATCTTTATGGATGCAGATAATCGTCTGCCAAATTATTTCTTACTTGGTATTGAATATAAGATTGAACTTGCGATGCGTTATCCAAAAAAGAACTTTGATGTATTCACTACATTATTCCATTTAAATGATGACGACAAGAATGATTCAAAGAGTCGTACTTCGGCTAACTTTATAAATGTTTTCTTACGCACTACTGGTAGAACTGAAAAGCCCATGGTTCTTGGGGCGATGATCGGTATCCGTAGACAAATCTTTAAGAAAATTAAGTTTAATGAGAAAAGTAAGGTTAGTGAAGATAGTATTTTTGTTAAAGATTGTATTAGAGCTGGATGGGAGTATGTGGTCTTAACTAATCCAACATATGCATATTCTATGCGTCGTGTTAAAAGTAATGGCATGATTAAAACTGCTACCAGTGGCTTTATTATGAATTTGCGTTATTCGATCGGAGATGACTTTAGCGATAACGACTATGGTTATGAAATGTTAGGTGGTAGTGCCTATAAAACAGATGCTTATGATGAAGCTGATAAGCTAGACGAAGAAGATTAGTTATGATTATGTATACTTGACATACATTTCATACTAATATAATATAAATTATATGCACGAGAAGAAACTATATGGTACTGCCATTGTCGGTACAAAGGGTCAGATTGTAATACCTGCAAATGCTCGCGAAGAACTAAATATAAATCCTACCGATAGACTTTATGTTGTTGGTTCATCAAATAATGGTTTTGTAATGTTATTAAAAGAGGATAAGCTAGAACAGTTTATTGAACAGATTAATTTGCAAGTTGAAACATTTAAAGCTATTAAAGAATTTAAAAGTAAGGAATAAGAATTATGCATCATCATTTAAGCTTACGAAGTAAGCTAATTATTATGCTGTCCGTTATGGCCAGTTTATTTTTGGTCGCACTGGATCAAACAATTATATCAACATCACTTGGTAAGATTGTAGAAGAATTTAATGCATTTTCTTCATTAGGATGGGTCGTTACGGCCTATCTGATCACAACGACGGTTACAGTGCCGATAGCTGGTAAATTGTCTGATTTGTTTGGGCGACGTAAATTATTACTAATAGGAATTATTATTTTTATTGCTGGTTCATTAATGGGTGGTATGAGTAGTACTATAAATCAGTTAATCCTATGGCGAGCATTTCAAGGCATTGGTGGTGGTATTATCACTGCCAACTCATTTGCTATAGTTGGTGACCTTTTTGCTGCTCGCGAACGAGGTAAGTGGCAAGGATTAATTGGTGCGGTTTTTGGAGTTTCTTCGGTAGTAGGACCGTTGCTCGGTGGTTATCTAGCTGATTCAAATAACTTCTTTGGATTGGTGACAAATTGGCGTTGGACTCTGTTTATTAATGTGCCAATTGGAGTTATTGCTTTTGTTGTAATTGTGATTTTCTGTCCAACGCTTAAACATGATAAACATCCAAAAGTTGATTATGCCGGTGCAGGGTTGCTTGCATTTGCTTTGGCTACTTTGGTGTTAGCGATAGATAATACCGAGGCTATATTTGCTGATTTAATGAGCTCAACTGGTTTAACTATTGTTTGGCTACGTGTGATCATGTTTAGCATTGTTCTGGTCGTTTTAATCGCTTTCATTTTAGCTGAAAAACACGCCAAAGAACCGATTTTGCCAACTTATTTCTTTAAAAATCGTAATTTTGTGTTAATTATGATAATAGCAACGCTGTTTGGTTCTGCTTTTATGGGCTCAATTCTTTACTTGACTCAATTTAATCAACAGGTCTTTTCAGCAACACCAACCGCTTCTGGTCTGATGTTGTTGCCTATGATGGCAGGTATGATGTTTGCTAGCATTGGTTCTGGTCAGTTAATATCACATACCGGTAGATATAAGATATTCTTACAAGTAGGTTTTACTATGGCAACTATTTCAGTTTTTTGTTTAACGTTGCTTACTCCAGATTCAAGCTATTTGTTTGAGGCAATTGTTATGATATTTCTTGGTATGGGTATGGGTGTTGCAATGCCAATCGTTAACTTAGCAGTACAAAATGAGTTTTCCCAGCAGGACTTAGGATCTGCGACCAGTTCTAGCCAATTATTTCGTAGCCTAGGTTCGACAATTGGCGTGGCTATCTTTGGATCTGTTTTAACAGCTAGCCTTATATCTGGACTTGGTAATATGAGTAATAATGCCTATATTAAGACATTAAGCCAGAATCCAGCAGTGTCGAGAATAGGAGATCTTAATGATACTAACACCTTATTGAATTTAAATATGCCAGCTGTTAAAGATAACATAAACATTCAGTCAGCTGAGGCCTTCTCGAAGCTACCAGCATCAATTAGCGGGCAAGCTAAGGAAACATTTAGCAAACAACAATCTGAGTTCGCATCGATTGTCGTACAAGCTTATAGCGACGGTATGCATGTTATATTTACTGCAGCGGCCTGTTTGATGGCAGTAGCAACGACAATTACATTTGCATTAAAAGAGAAAGTTCTTCGTTCAGTAAAACCAACTGAAACTCCCGGAGAAATTTAGCAATAGAACCTGTTGTTATATTAACTAACTTAATGGTAAAAAGCTATTGCATGAATGTCATAAGCTCTTTACAATAGATAGCATAAACGCTACGTAGTTAGTGTATATCTTGACGTATTGTTATTGACTTGATATAGTTAATGACACGTCTCACGCCAAAACTATTAACTATTATTTAAAGGTCGAAGTACGTGAGGCCGCACATAGCATAAGGAGTAAATCACATGCCAATAGCCGTCGAATTTGTGTCTTCGAGACGCAAAAAGATAGCAGTGGATGTGGTGCCTGCCGAATGGCAACTGTATATCGCACAATAAGAATCGTCTGATTCAACAAAGAAAAACACCCCAAGGCACCGGGGTGTTTTTTATTTTATAAATTATTTAATTAGTATTAGTAGGTAATGCAACGTTTACCTTTTTAAGTTCGGCGTTTATAGCTTCTTCTAATTTTGCTTTATTTCCCCAAACAGCTCCTTCTAATTTTGTGCCATTTAGATAAAATGTTGGGGTAGCATCTACACCAGCTTTTGTTCCAAGGGCCTTGTCATAATCAATTTTCTTAATTATGTTTGATGAAGCGATGTCGGCATTGAATTTATTAATATCGAGTCCAAGCTCTTTTGCATAACCTGAGAAGAAATCAGCTCTCTCGGTGCCAGTTAAGTTCTCCCAATCAGCTTGTGACTCATAAACCTTGTTATACATTTCCCAATATTTATTTTGTAATCCTGCTGCTTCAACTGTAGCTGCCGCTGCCTTAGCATTTGGATGTAAAGTAGGAATAGTAAAGTTACGAAAAACAAATTGTATTTTGTCTTTGTATTCTTCTGCAATTGCTTTAGTCGTGACATGTTGGTATCCACAACCTGAACATTGAAAATCACCGTAGTTAATTAGTATGACTTTACTATTAGTATTGCCATATACGTGATCGCCGATATTACCGTTTTGGCTGTTCGCTACTTGAATGGCCTCTATGTCTATATTGCTAGTGTCTATACTTGAATTTTCTGAAAAAACTACTAATGACGCAAATATGCCAATAGTAATTATCGAAAATATAATCCATTTTATTTTACTCAAGAAATTCTCCTTATGATTATATTTATTATTATAGCAAATATTATTACAATCCGACAATGTAAACTGCATGGGTTCTGAGTTACAATAGGGTTATAATGATTATTTATTTATTGGTATTGTTATTTTTTATGACTTTAATAGTTATATCTGGTGTTAGAATAACACCTAGTAAATTAAGCGAATTTGAATTAAATCGTCGAGCTAAAATAAATGATAAAAAAGCATTGGAAATAATTTCTAGACGAGAATCTACTAATGACATAATATCTCTGCAGCGAATTTTTGTATCTATTTTATTGTCTGTTATCGTAATTGTATCTGTACTAAATCTAGGCTGGTTGATTGGCTTAGCTATATCACTATTCGTAGCTATTTTCTATGGATCGATTGCACGAATTGGTTTTGTTAGAAAAATATCAAATAAGTTATATAAAAAGATAGAAAAAACGGTGATTAGCTTTGTTAGAACGCATGTTCGTCTTATGAAGTTATTACGTGGTATTCCAATTAATAATTCTAATTACGAGAACTATCACATTAGCTCACGTCAAGAATTACAGCATTTAATATCTGAATCAGATACTATTTTAACATCCGATGAGAAGAATTTAATTGTTAATGGTTTAGATTTTAATAACAAAATTGTTGATAGTATTATGACACCTCGTAATATGATTACAGGTATTGATAAATCGGAGTTTTTGGGCCCATTAGCGCTAGATGATTTACATAAAGTTGGGCATAGTTATTTACCTGTGTTTTATAAGGATATAGATCATATTGTTGGTATTTTGGACATAAATGATTTATTTGCACTTGATACTAAACTATCAACAACGGCCGAAAAGGTTATGAGTAAAAAAGTCTCGTATATTAAGAATATTCAAACTTTACCTGATGTGTTGACAACTTTTTTGCAGACAAATAGCCATATTTTAATAGTTGTTAATAATAAGAAAAAAACCGTTGGCATTGTATCGTTAGTAGACGTAGTTAAGTCTTTAATGGGGCGGGACCTAATATAGCCTCATCTCTATAAAAGTGATATAATAAATAACAATTATGATAAGAACATTAGTCCGAGAAGTCCCAGCTAAAATTGGTGAAGTTATCACTGTTTGTGGTTGGTTACATAAAAAACGTTTGCTTGGTGGTTTAAACTTCATCACTATCCGTGATCGTAGTGGATTGGTTCAAACTTTAGTTGAAGATAAAGAAGAGCTTGAGAAGCTCCGTGGATTACAGATTGGTACGGTGCTTAATTTAACTGGGGTTGTGGTATCTGATGAACGTGCCCCTGGTGGCATTGAATTGCATGATGTAAAAGTCGTTGTTGATGTACCAGTTACTGAAGAGCCACCAATTGAGATTGACAAGCCAATCTCACATAAATCTGAACATTTGGATACATTGTTTGAAAATAGAATCTTAAATATTCGTAATATCCAGGAACAGAAGATATTTAAGATTAGGGGTGATATAACTCGTTATATTCGAGAGTTTCTGCATAAACAAGAGTTTGTTGAGATTGATACCCCTAAGCTATTAGCTGAACCTACTGAAGGTGGCGCTGAAGTATTTAAACTAGATTATTTTGGAAAAACTGCTACGTTAGCTCAAAGTCCTCAATTTTACAAACAGATTATGGTTGGTGGCTTCGAAAGGGTTTATGAAATTAATCATTCGTATCGTGCCGAGCCCAGTGCTACAACTCGCCATCTAACCGAGCTTACGATGCTTGATATAGAGATGGGGTTTGTTAAGGATCACGATGAAGTTATGGATATGGTGTCCGATACTGTTCAATATGTCTTAAACCATATCTATATAGATAGAGCTGATGATTTAAAAAGTCTAAATGCACCAGAACTTAGATTGCCAGAAGATGGTATAGTTCCACGATTCACGGTTGCTGAAATTCATGATATGTATAGTAAAGCTACTAAGACTAATGTAAATAGAGACGACGATCTCATCCCAGATGAAGAACGTTGGATTAGCGATTATGCTCGCAAGAATTTAAATACTGATTTGGTTTATGCATCACGATTCCCTATTAATCTTCATAAATTTTATCACAAACTAGATATTGATAGCGGTACTGTCTTTTGGAGCGATTTGTTGTATCGTGGACTAGAAATAGCAACTGTTACTTTACGCGAGAATAATTACGATAAAATGATAGAGCAGATGAAAGAGCATAATTTAGATATTAATCATGAAGGTTTTAAATATTATTTACAGGCTTTTAAGTTTGGGTTGCCACAACATGGTGGCTGTGGACTCGGTATTGATCGTCTTGTTCAGAAAACCATCGGGCTTGCTAATGTAAAAGAGGCTTGTTTGTTCCCTCGTGATATTAATCGTTTGACTCCGTAGCTTGACCAAATGGGTCTTGGCGTTAGATAATGATAATATGACTATTTCAAAAAAATACCTTACTTACTTATTAATTCTTACTGTGGTGTTTAGTGGAGTGTCTTTTTTGACTGTTTCAGCTCAGGACAAGTCTATAACTGATAAGCAGACTGAGCAGATTCGTAGTAATTGTGTTTCAATGAAAAATACATTAAATCAGCTCCATGCTAGCGATGCGTTATTACGTGTTAATAGGGGCCAGATATATGAGTCAATATTGACTAAACTTATTGATAGATTTAATAGTCGCTTATCAAATAACAACATAAATAACGATGAGCTAAAATCTATTACCGTTAAGTATAGTTCGATGCTTGATACATTTAGGGCAGATTACAAAACTTACGAAGAACAATTATCTTCTACTCTAAATATCAGTTGTTCAGATAAACCAGCTGATTTTTATAGTGCTATAGTCTCAGCTCGTACTAAACGAAATCAGGTACATACCGACGTGACAAAACTTAACCAATTTTTAGACCAATACCAATCGGTATTTAATCAGTTTAAGAAAGAGTATAAGACGGCATCTGAAGGGATGAAAAACTAATGTTCAAGTTTATGACGATTAAACCTAGTAAGAAGGATTCGTTTATAAGCAAACATTTGTTTTTATTAATGATTATTTTAGCTATTATAATTACTTCACTTTTTGTAGTTGTAAGTATGCTTATATACAATAGTAATGGTGCGGCTCAGGTGGATTTAAGCCGTCCTGGCTATGTTAGCGTTAGAGCTCAGTCAGTCACTAATAGCTCCAATTTTAAAGACTATTCAGCATCGGGTGAGATTAATCAAGAAACTATCGAAGAATTTCAGCAACTTTTTGCAGATCAGCTTAATAAAGCTAAGGCTATTGATGCTTTTGGCGGTGATCCACTTAGTCCAGCTTCGTTGGGAATTAGTGTTTCTACTGAACAACCTTAATTCTAATCTTTAGCCAGTTTTTCGCGTACCCAATTATCAATTTCACCAGCTCCCATACATAAGACTAATTTCTTTTCTTGTCGTAGTTTTTTTATTGTGTTCCATAGATCGTCATTAAATTTAGCTACATGTATATTTTCTTTATTGGTTATATTTTGAATTAAATCTTGTGGCTTTAGAATTGGTAAATTAGGATCCTCACGAGATAAATAAGTTGGTAGCCAATAAATTTCTTCAGCCAACTCGAATTGATTGGTGTATTGATTACGAAGTTCATGCTGTCTGATGTTTTGATGTGGCTGATAAACTAAGACAACATGATCGGATATTTCATGAGCAAGCTGTAGTGTAGCAGCGATTTCTGTTGGATGATGCCCATAGTCGCTATATAAATTGTCGTCAAGTTTTTCAAAACGTCGATCTGTACCTGGAAAATTTATAATCAAATCACTTACCTTTTTATCAATTTTTAAATAATCTAATGCAGCTTGAACGAGAGTAGCATTACGACGATTATGATCCCCGGCGATTGATAAGTTTGTATCAATATTTAGATGGTTTAATATAGTGACCTGGTTCATGCCATTAAAGATTGTTGAATGTTGATCATCCCAAGTTATAACTTGATTACTGTTGATCGCGAATTGCTTAAAGGCTTCTAGGTAATCTTCAGGAGTTTTATAGGTATCAGAATGGTCATAGTCAATTGATGTTAATAGTGATAAATAAGGTTTAAAATGCAAAAAATTGCGATCAAATTCATCACATTCATAAATAAAATATTCGCTGTCGGGATTAAATTTACCACTTGGTCCAAATGTTAAAGTAGTTCCGATTGAATAACTAATAGGTATATTTATTTGCTGTAATATCCATACTAGTATACCGGTTGTAGTTGTCTTACCGTGTGTACCTGATACGGCAATTAGCTTTAATTTTTTCTGTTCAATTATGTAGGCTAGTAGCTCGTCACGTTTAGCAGTTTTAATGCCAAGTTCTCGTGCCATCATAAGTTCTGGGTGGTTGTCGTTTAGTGCAGCGGTATAAATAAACCAGTCGATTGGATTCTTTTGGTGACACTCTTTCAAGAAGCTACCATCTTGAATCTTGCTAATTAAAATTCCTTTTTTATGTAGTTCTTTGGTTACTAAGCTTTCTACTAAATCTGATCCTATCACATTGTAGCCTGCATCATGTGCTATTTCTGCTAGTGGTCCTATACCTACGCCACCGATTCCTGAAAAATAAACATTCATATAATCTAGTATATCACTTCATCTTTGTGTCTATATATGATGTAATAGAGTGGACAGTAATGATACAAAAATATGATTAAATCGTTTATATACAAAATATTAGAAAAGCGTCATTTTTGGCGCTATGCCACTTTTGGTGAAATCGCTGAATTATATGCATTAAGAACTATTAGAGTTATTGCCATGAATATAGTTTCTGGCTTCACATCTGTTTATTTATATGAGGCTGGATACAGTATTATGTTTATAATATTTTTTTGGCTATGCTTTTATGTAGTAAGAATGCCACTTTCTTTTGTATCTAGTTATATAGTGACGATCATTGGTCCTAGGCGTGGAATTTTGATTAGCAATCTATTGTATGTGCCTTCTATGATTTCTCTTGGTTTATTACCGATAATCGGTACGTGGAGTATTTTGTTGTGGGGTTTCTTTATGTCGATATCGGCTTCGATTTACCAGATATGTTATATGGTTGATTTTTCTAGGGTTAAAAATGTTAAAAATGCAGGTAAAGAATTAGCTTTTATAAATATTATCGAAAAAGTAGCTATTGGTATAAGTCCAATTATTGGTGGAGTTATCGCGCTTTGGTTCGGACTACCTGTTGTTATTTGGATTACTGCTGGTTTATTTATACTATCTTCTTTACCTATTTTTTGGCTCATAGAGCCAATGCCTACGCGTCAAAAAATTTCATTTCGTGGGTTTCCATGGAAGACGAATGTTTGCAATATTATTGCTCAACTTGGAGTCGGCTTTGATGTAGTTACAACAGGTGTGATTTGGAGTTTATTTATCGTTATAGCTGTTTTTCCTGGTCATGGTTGGGATATTTACGTAAAACTTGGTATTTTGTCATCAGTTACTATATTAACCGCGATTATAGTTTCTTATGCGTATGGAAAACTTATTGACAATAGCAAAGGAAAGCAATTATTGATAACTAGTGTATTGGCTAATTCATTAGTTCATTTGTCTAGACCATTTGCTAGTACGGCGTCTTTTATCGTTGGAGTCAACATAACAAATGAAATATCAACTACAGGCTATGATATGGCCTGTCTACGTGGCGTATTTGACGCTGCAGACACTTCTGGGCATCGAGTGGCATATTTATGCTTTATTGATATTATGTCCAACCTGGGGGCCGCTATTGCCTGTGCAATATTATTATTGTGCATTTTTGTTTTAGATGATATTAATGGTTTTAAGCTGTTCTTTATTATGGCGTCTATTTTTGTCTTAATAATAGGTGTAGCACGTTTTAATATCTATCATGAATAACACCTTGTGTTATACTGGAACCAACAATCTAGGTGGGGTTTCTTTATAGGTGGTTAATAAAAAACGTGTAAAAAGAAGTATAAAACAAATACAGCGCATTCATATGTGGCAGTTATTTATTTTATTGATTTTGGCAGTTTTTATATCGGCAACATTCTTGCGATTAAATAATATAGGAATGATAGAGCGTCGTGAGGCTGTACTGTCCGCTGATGAGACAGGGGATGACAATATAACCCAGACTAGGTTATATGACTTGCAACGTTATGTATCGGCTCATATGAATACTGACATGGGAAAAGGTATTTATCTTGAGGGTGCCTATAAACGTGATATGGAAGCTGCCTATAATAAACTCTCAAGCGAAGATAATATTTATAAAAAAGCTCAAAATGTTTGTGCGCCTCAATTTACTTCATGGTCCCAGGCTTATGTTCAATGTACTGTTAGTGAGCTAGCTAAATATCCAGAAGCTGAAACGGTAGAATTACCACTTGCCAATATGTATCTACATACCTTTGTTTCGCCTCTGTGGTCATCTGATTTTGCTGGTTGGTCGGTAGTTTTTTGTATAGTGATTTTGACAATGATTATTATCCGTTTGATAGGTGTTCTAATCTTAAAACTATTGCTTCGTCATAGATACAAGAGTGTTTAACCGTTGACACCGAGCTCAACTCCATGTACTCTAGCATTCGTATAGCACTAATAGGAGGTATAAAGAAACTCATGGCTTATAAGCACGTAAACTCAAAAGGTATTACATATTATTTGCATAGCACCGACGTAACACTTCGTGGTGGCAAACAACAAACTATCTACTTTTTTGCAAAAGTAGAGAAAAATGCAAAAGGACATCCAGTAGATTTGCCAGAAGATCGAGTTGTTAAAGAAAACCCACGAAATGGTTTCTTAACAGTTTCAAAGAAAAAACCAGCCGAAGAATAAAAATAGGCTTGCATCATAAGCACGTTTGATAGTATAGTAATAATCAAACAAACAGGTGCCAGAATTGCCCCAAAAGAGGGGCAATTTTGATTATTATATATATTTATGTTATAAAATATATATGTTAAACAAGTCACCAGATATAAATGAATGTTGTAATGGGCGAATAAGCTATTGCACATCTAATGAGTTTGTTGACGAGTCAATTTATAATGGTCCGAATTTAGATATAATAAATAGAGCACACTGTTTATTAAGGGCGATTGAAGAATTTTCAGGATCTGCCCAAGAAAGAGGATACTATGCAATTACTGAGCAAAATGAACCTGGTAATAATCGCAAATTAAGTAAATTATCAAGAGCGATTAAAGAACATGATCATAAAGGCGCACTTGCTTTTTTAAAATCTAATAATCTGGATCCGCTTAAGGATAATAGCGTAAGAGAAGAATTGTTAATTGCAAAGACTATGGGTATGGTTTATGAATTTAAGAATGCATATATTGGTTCAGTAAATAAGCAAGATCGTGATTCGTTAAAAGGTCAGTTATTTAGGCAAATTGAACTTTTGAGTTGTTTGGATGTAGACGAAGAAGATTGTCTATAAGTAGAAAATATTTTCCTTGAACGCTTTTGTGCTAATTGGGAATATTTAAAAACATTACTAAACTATCCAATTTATAAGTGATCTTTATTCTTACTAGGTCAGAATTGTGTAGATAAGGTATCTATCGAGATCGATAAATAATCTATATTTGTCGACGATAAATCACACTATCATTGAAAAGTTATGGTCGTTATGTTTGCTATCATCTTCTGGATGCTTAGTGTTTAACATGCCTATGTAACTTTAATTCTTGAAATTCGAATTTTATCAACAAAAAATGACGCTTTACTCTTTAAAAGGGTCATTTGCGTCATTGGCTGTATTGAATTAATTCCAATCTGGTGGGGGTGGTTGGAGTTGAACCGACTACCAAGGCGTTATGAGCACCCTGCTCTAACCGATGAGCTACACCCCCATACATTGTTATTATAGCGTATTTTTATCTGTTGGGCTATAATAAATTAAGGTTAATATGAAAAAAATAAACATTCGTCGAATATATTATCTGTTTTGCCATAGATATCTTACACTTAATAATGCTGTGATATTTATAGCGTTTTGTATCGCAGCTGGATGGGTATGGGGCTCTATGGGTGTTATGCAACGAAATTATACTCTACAAAAAGAGTTAGATGATAAATCTCGTCAGTTAATTATTGCTGAACTTGATACCGAGAATGCTAAATTACAGCAGCGATATTATAAAACAAATGAGTACAAAGAGCTAGCGGTTAGAGAGAATCTGGGATTGGCTTCGCCTGGTGAAAGTGTTTTGATATTACCAGAAAATTCTAAAGTAGCTAAAGAAGTTGATAACGACGCTATTATAATAACGCCGATCCAAGTTGTCGAGACTAGTAACTTTGGACAATGGATGAATTTCTTTTTTGGTGGTAACAGTAAAAGCATTTCTAAATGAAATTAATAGTATAATATGTAGTGAGTAAATGTAGGGTATTTGCAAAAAATAGTTATATCTGTTAACCTAGTATAAGTGACGCGGGGTGGAGCAGTCTGGTTAGCTCGGATGGCTCATAACCATCAGGTCGTAGGTTCAAATCCTACCCCCGCAACCAAGAAAGACTTTTCAGAGACTGGAAGGTCTTTTTTGTTAGGAACGTATCTATAAAGAGCACTAATTTGGCTGGTTCCAAACCTATGGTTCTCGTAGTCATATACCAGCCCCTCTGGGAACAGCACACTTTGGAACCTATATTTTGCTTGTGGCGAAGCGACGATCCATTGTCGATTAACATCACGCATAACATTCAAGGCAAGCTCTATATCTTTCTCTCTGATCGTTTGCTGTTTCTCTAGCTTGCGTAGCTCAATATTTATTACAGCCTTATCATCATCAAGTGCATCAATAAGATCTGTCTTCTCTTCAGAGGTTAGCTGATCGGCATTAAACTTCCTAATGGCAGATAAACGATTGTCGGCGACTGTGTCGAGGCTGCTACGGTGTTTACTAATTTTATCGTTAAGGGTACCTAGTTGATTGGTGGCTTCGGCAACTAATACCTCTTTGTAGAGTTGTATAACTCTCTCATCTGGTTTTATACGTTCCAACATATTCTCGAAGTCTTCGTGCATTATAGAGGCTTTAATTGACTTGATCAGCCCCTTGCAAGACTTGCGTGAGCAGTGATAGCGAGGGGATTTTCCTCCAGCTCCAGTCTTTGGTGCTGAAGCGTAAAGAGGTTTTGTACAATGAGGACATACTACAAGGCCCTTGAGCGGGTAATCAGGATTGAATTTGAGCCTTACTTCACCTTTTCGTGTCCGCTTGCCATAGAGTAATGTTTGGTTGATCTCGTATGTATCAACGGATACTATAGGTTCGTGCTTTCCTTGTATGAGCTCTCCTTTAGTAAAGTTATCTACAACGTAACCTGCATACACAGGGTTCTTTATAAGATTATGTATTCTATCTTCACTGAGCTTCTTACCGTATCTACTCCTAAGTCCAATACTCGTAGCGTAACGAGTTAGCTCTGCCTTCGTTATATCACCTTGTGAAAAGCGCTCTAGTACATCTTTCACAAATCGAGCCATACTTATTAGGCTTTAGGGTTGGACGGAGCTTACCTAGGTCGTTAGCTACTTTGTGAGTGACATAACCAACTATAGGTGGATGCTGCCAGTAGCCCTGCAGAGCTAAAGAAGTCATATTGTCGACCGTGAAGCTCTGTTTGTTTTGATTATCCATCTGTCCAACAAGGATACTCAGCCCTTCCATAAATTGACCAAATACACTTTCGTCGATCGGTTCTGTCGCCGATCGAACTGATATGCCCAAGTTCCTCAATGGGAGTAAGAAGCCAGTAACATAACTAGCTATATCTCTGGAAGCACGGTTCATTTTGTAAACTATTACGTAGTCGATCTCACCCTTACGTTTCTGGGCATAATTAATCATATTTTGAAGTTCGGCACGATCTGTATTTTTACCACTTTTGGCTTCATCATAAAATGTATCTACGATCTCAATATCATTACGAGACGCATACTCTTTTATGTAACTTGCTTGTGTCTCAGGGCTTTCGCCGTTTACTTGGCGTTGGCTTGATATACGAATATACGCTAGGGCACGCTTATGCGTTGGTTGATGTTTTAAGGCTATATCTATCATCTTTGGAACCATTATATACTAATCGTTCTTTTGCTAACAGATGTAAAAAATGAATAAGATCTTTGACTTGGTCGTCATTCATAGAATTTGCCAGTGAGCCCAAAATCCTTCGGGCTTTTTGAACACTAATGACGACAGTACCCGATTTTGTCGAGTCATTATCATTCAGGAACGGCTTACTATACATATCCTAATGATAGTAATAACTCTCTGTGAAAGCAGGGGGTGGATATTTAGGCTATCTATAGCCCCTTTACAACTCTTTTGTATCGCTTTCTGAACTCGTCCTCATCCTCAATCGTTGGTGAGTGCTCGTAACCTTCTAGTGTATTATGCCTGTAATCATCGAAAACATCTTTCATCTTCCGCTTTTTAAGCACGTACTGTCTATGAATAGAAAATGCCAACTCTGGGTTGATTGAAGACTTAACGCCACTGCCGCCGATGTCTCGCTGTAGACTCTTTATGTGCCTCCATACTTCCTTGATATCTGCCTGAGTGGTCTTTTGTCCTATACGTAACACAATATCATCACCATCACGCTTTATCTGCGGAATGTATTGCATATGGTAAGCAGCGGGAGCTTGCGGTGCAATCAGCAGCTGAACGGCATTGTCCTTGCTGATCTTGAACACATCACTAATTTCATCAGCACAGGCGAGTACCTTTTGTCCTGACTCGTCATGTTCATCAACTCTACGAAGCAGTCCAAAGATACCGATAAAGATATCTTTTAGATGCTTTTCTTTAATATCCCTGAATTCTGAACTACGCATAATATCGACTAAAAAAATGTCCTGATTACCACGAAGATTACTTGTATACTTTGAGTGTGACTTATCGGGCATATGTAACCCTTATTATACTCGTCTCACCATCTTGCTTTGAAGACGGATTGAACCCTGTTAAGTGATGATGTGTTGATCACACCACTCAATATGCAGCTCTACCGTTAATATTTACTAACAGTAACTTTCACCTGCCTGCTTTGTAGCAGGTGATGCTATTTCATATTTTAATTTGAGAGAGCACAATTTCTACCACTAATAGCAGTTAGTGTATGCAGTCGAACCTACAGCACTTGAGATGCAAGTGGTGCGATTTATCTGACGTTCTGTATTAGCTTGTGACTGAGCCTGATATGATGCCAGTTCGTCGCTCTTTCTATCATTCAGTCTTTGGATATCCGTATCATAAATACCGTTCAGGTTATATTCGGCAAAACAATCTAGCTGATCATTGTAATAAGTCATCGTAAGTCTATGCCCTGTATTGATGTCTTTCGTTTCTCTATCTGGCCACTGCTCAGTTAGCCTAGTGTGACTTGAGCCGAGGCAGGAGTTGACAGCCGTAGTATTGGCGCTATTCTGCGATGATGAAGTGCTTGCCTGCCACGGGTTCGTTGTAGCAACCCACACTATAACCACCAGTGCAATTACAACAATCACTAATAGTGCAATAATGCCTGATTTGTTATCGATACCGTTTGAACGGTTACCATGGGCTTTCATATCAACTCCTCGTTTAGATTGATGGGTGGCAGGCAAACAAAAAGCCCGCCACCAGCTAGGCCGAAGCCCACATAACCGTTTCCAGCTATGACTATCGCAAAATAGAACTCTGATGACGAGCTGTTATTTTGCGATAGATTTTTGACAACCGTGCCGCCTATGGCGGGTTAGGTTGTATGGGGTCATTATATCACTCGTAAAGATCAAAACTGTGACAGTAATCCATATTGGGGTAAATGATTCAGTAAGGTACAATAAGTATTAAGAGCATATGAATACTACATATAAAAGCAATTACCTTAAGCAAGTGATCTACAGACTCGATTTTCCCAAGATCGATATCGGTAGTTTTGATGACTTCAAAAAGAAGAGTGATAACCAGAAACACAATTACAGTCTTGACTCCCAAAAGAGAGACAACTTTACTTTTAATGTGACAACAGCAGAGTTAGACAAAACTCAAGACAGTGTTGTGATCTGGAGAGTCAACGATGAACAAATGAGTATGAAGTTTGAGGCGACAAATGAATACTGCTTATTGGAATACACTCAGTACGTAGACTCCACACGTTTAAAAAAAGATGCTGAGATGTTTATTTTAAATTTCTTGAAAATGCATAACATCGAAGAAGTGTCACGTATCGGTCTGCGATATATAAATCAAATAATGTCCCCTTCAATCAAGAAATTCTCGGATTGGTCTAAATACATTGCAAGTGACCTGTTGAATGGTAGCCTTTATATACAGGGAAGGCTTGGAGCTCCTCTAAGATATCTAAACCAGATTGAGCTAAACCCCAAAGATAATTCCCTTGTTTCCGTAAGTTTTAAATACGGAATATGGAACGATAAGTATCCAAGTCCTATAACCTCTGCAGATTACATACTCGATATCGATTGTTTTACGAGATCCCCCATTTTAGTTAACAACGATCTGGAGACTACGTATGCCGACCTAAATAGTGCTGCAGAAATAGTTTTTGAGGCATCAATACAAGAGTCTTTACGTAAGGAGATGAACAAATGATAGATACAACAATCAACAGTTACATCAATTCTTCAATTCAGTATTCAATCTCTAGTCGTGCCACAAAACCATCTATTAGCACTATTGGCTTGAAAGCCGCTCGACCTACCGCAACACCCGTAACTGAGTCGGCACAATCCGTTAGTCGTGTGTATGTAACAAAACAATTCTCTCATCAAAAAGTCGAGTATGTACGTAAGCAAAATAAAAACACCCTATAGAACATATAGAAAGGCGCGGATTTGTCAGGGAGATATCTTCCAGGACTTATTTGTCTCAATAGGTGGAGCGGGCGGCGTCTATGATGAGTTCCACCTTACACATAGCGTAGTACTTACTCAAGACTGTGATCTGGATCAAGACTTTACCGAAAGGAAAGCAAAATCCAACAAGAACGATAAGCACATAGATACTGTGTTAATATGCCCAGCATACCCCATCGACTCCTTCTCTGCGGGCACCCACATCAAAAACAGGACTATGTCGCCATATGTAAAAGGGGCTTTAGAGAAAATAAAAAGAAACGATGAACTTAAAAGATATCATTATCTATTAGAAGATCTAGACAATGGAGTACCAGATCTCGTTATAGATTTTAAACACTTCTTTACAATACCCCGAGACGTTTTATACAAGCAGAAAAATATAAGCTATGTAACATCAGTGAATGAAATATACAGAGAGGCCTTGTCACAAAGGTTTAGTAATTACCTTGGACGCATCGGTTTACCTGACCAAAGCTCACCCTGAGTGGCAGGTTGATGTGCACACAACACTCATAATAGCCCTTCGGCAGGAGATGCTCGTAAAGCGCTATTAGTTAAATTATTCTAATACTGCATAGGTATCCTTAGTAAAGGGGTCGTCACCTCTGCTAGCCCTTTCTATCTCAGTATCTCACTACAGATCTGGTTCCAATGTAGAGCCACTTGGGCAACCAATAAATAATCCCGAATATTATCATTCGGGATCTTTTATTGATTTTATCTTTTAAATCAAATTATTACAATTAGTGCACGTCTAAACCAGCCAAAGCTGGGGCGCTTGTCGTATCATATAAATACAAGCGCGCCTATACATATTGTGAATAATAAAAGAAATCGATTATATCGATTTTTTTTATTATTTTTAATTGCCTCGACCTCCTCGATTGAGGCAACCACTAATTTGAAATCATTATAATAAGAAAGATTTTTTTTACATCCACGATTGTGGATGTAAATCTTTTTGGCCTTAATAATATCCTTATCATTAAAGCCTTTCTCTTTTCTCATTATTTCTTCCAGTATTTCCATACTAATGTTTTTCCTCACCTTTTTACCTCTTCATTAATTATTTGCCCAAGGGCAGTGCGTCAAACTAACCATATAGATTAATTGGCGTACTGCCCTTTTAAAAGATATACAAAAAGATGAAAGACGTGCACTGTAATAATTTGATTTATTAAAAA
>JASGMG010000006.1 GCA_030156575.1 Patescibacteria group bacterium
TTATCCCAGAGTGGTAATAGCTTATTCTTCATGTTACTTCGGATACCGGTAACAAGATGGGTACCTTGTGCCCAAAGTGTTTCAAATAGCTCTTTAGATATATAGCCTCTATCACCATATAACTTACCATAGAGATTCTTGCATAGTTTAGCTCCAAGCTTAAAGTTATTGTCGGCAACATTACCAGGTGTTAATATGAATGAGGTGATATCACCTCGTTCATTAACAACCAAGTGTAGCTTAAAACCATAAAACCAACCCATACTACTCATACCTCTTGTGGCAATACCTTTAAAGACTTTGTTTCTATTGATACGGTGATTGTCGCAGACAACCACCTTAGTTGAATCAATAAGGTTAGCAGTTGTTGCTTTACCAAGTAAGCATATTAATAAATTCTGCAATGGAATAGAAGCATCACTCATAAGCTCTACGAACCTAGAATAACTTACTAATCCTGGGAAGTCTGAATAAAGATAAACACGGACGTAGTCCGTGTAATAATGTTTAAAGTTTCGATGATTACTCTGATGAAAATGAATAATGATTGTTAATACTTCACTAAGTGATAATGATGATGGTTTTACTCTTTGAATCCTACCGGATTCAAGCAACTGTGCTTTATATTTTGGTTCAAATTCTTTACAGAATTCATCTACCAAGTAAAATAATGCTACTAGTTCCATATACGTGTCTCCTTTTTTTGTTTTTTGTTTTTACAAACCAATAATAACAGAGCTAACGCTCTGTTATCTAGATATAAAAAGGAGACTCTTATGTCGAACTGGGGTTAGTTAATATGTTAACATTAATTGGCTGTAGCTTAGGCCAATTAATTTTATATTAGCATATATACCGTAATATGTCAAGTAAACCGAAAAATCAAAAAACGACCCATGTTACAGGGTCGTTCCATAATCAATCAAGTAGCGATAATTCATTACTTAACGGTATTGTTAAAATTTGGCTGGGATGGAGGGGTTCGAACCCCCGAATGCTGGTACCAGAAACCAGTGCCTTACCACTTGGCGACATCCCAAAACACATATAATTATAACACGCAATAATGTATACTTAATAGATGAAGAAAAAAACTCTGCCAATTGTTAATATCAAACTTGATAAAGTTGTTGGTGGAGGTCAAACTCTAGGCACACTTGAGAACGGTAAAAAGATTTTTGTTTGGGGTGGATTGCCAAACGAAATCGTTAATGTACAAGTTACAAAGAAAAAATCAAAAATGCTTGAAGGAGTAGTTACTGAGGTCTTTACACCAAGTAAAGATAGGGTTACACCCAAAGACGAAGAGAGCTACCTCTCAACGAGCCCATGGCAAATAATAAATTTCGAAAGCGAACAAAATTACAAAGCTGCACTTATAGAAGAGGCCTTCGAACTTCATAATATTGTTCTGCCTGAAAAGATTGAAGTTTATAGTGACAATAATCAATATGGATACCGTAATAAAGTCGAGTTTAGCTGGTATTGGAATAAAGCGACCGAACAACTTGATTTAGCTTTCTTTCGTCGTGGCACACACGGCAAAATCCCAGTTGAAGGCACTAGCCTAGCAGATCCAGTCATAAATAAGGCCGCAATCAATATGCGAAATTTACTTCGTAAAAAGCCAGATGTTCGTGCTTTTATGTTAAAAACTTTGCTAGTTCGTTGTGACCAAGCCGGTGATGTTGCCATGCAGCTATATGTAAAAGAGCCGGAATTTATCAAATTTACAGATAAAGAAATAGAGAGTCTCAAAGTAAACGGTTTTGAACTAATATTTTCTAACCCAAAAAGTCCAGCCAGTGTCATAACTAAACGATTACAATCATGGGGGACTACAAATTTAACAGATACGATAATGAGTATTCCATTTACATATGCTGTCGAAGGATTTTTTCAGATTAACGTCCCAATCTATGAGCAAGCTTTAAAAGATATGAAAAAATGGATAAATACAGATAAACCAGTTGTCGATCTATATAGTGGCGTAGGTACAATTGGACTAACGATCGGCGGAGAATATGTGACATTGGTTGAAATTAACGAACACGCTGTCGTAGAAATGAAACGCAACATTAAAGCTCTCGAAAGAGAAAAAGCAGTTAAAGCAATCCTAGCTCCAAGCGAGAGCGCACTCGAACATATAAAAAAAGACTCAACAATAATTGTAGATCCACCACGAGCTGGTTTACATAAAGACGTCATTAATAAGCTACTCGAAACAACTCCAGAACGAATTATATACTTATCATGCAACCCAGTTACTCAAGCACGTGACGTTGCTTATCTAGCTGACAAATACGGTATCAAATATCATCGTGGCTATAACTTTTTTCCACGAACTCCACATATAGAACATTTAGTGATTCTTGATATAAAAAAGATATAAAATTACAACAAAACTTGCTACAATAAGGCTATGAGAAAAAGCATAAGCGGATTCACTATAGTAGAGCTAACAATTGTTGTGTTTATTATTGGGTTATTAACCACAATTGGCACAATGTCGTATGTTAAAATAACAGCTCAATCACGTGATAGTCAGCGCTCCTCAAAAGTGACAATCATCATCGAAGCACTTGAAAAATATTACGAAACACACGGCCAATATCCAAGTTGTACTGATATGACTCAAGATTCTAATACAGTAGTGTCCACTACATTAACAGGTATGAATCAAGACGCATTAACAGCACCAAATGCAAACGAAGGCACTAATTCTATTACATGCTTTGAACCAACTTCAAACAACGTTTTTGGATACATAGACGGCGGAGCACAATATAGCATCAAATATATAAATGAAGAAACCAATAACATGATTAACATCACCAGCAGACACAGAACATCTTAGCTTCTCAACATTTATCGTTGCTTCTAAATAATCAACTAGTCTTTATACGACGATATGAAAATCTAGTAGCAACCCGCCAACTAGTCCGTGCGTCACTATCAAATTGATAAATCTCACCATTTTTTACTTCACTAATTAGAATTAATGCAGGATTATATGGCACAAGCGTTCTATAAAATGACAAATCATCATCATTAACATGTGATCTACCTGGAAAAACTTCACGAAACTTGTCGCGACCAATCTCATTAAAATACTGCGGATGGCCCTTTGGAGGTAAATACAATTCAGCTTTTAAACCCATACGAGTAACAATCTTTTTAATATCACCCAATAAGAGTTTTGATTGTCCAGAAATATATAAATAAAGTTGTTTTTTAGTTGTCAAGAATAAAGTCGCCTCTGTAAGCTGGCTAACGGGAACTCTAGAAACAATCATCTGATTTATATCAGCAATAACACCAAACCTATCCTTTATAACACGCTCAAGCGCTAATTCATCATACATTTTGTTACTCATATTAATCTCTATTGTAACACCTTAATTAAAACCTCGACTAGTTACAACCAATCAACTACAATGAATAGTAATGAACTTTACTGAACGATATGCCAAATTAAATAAAGCCCAAAAAAAGGCAGTCGATACTATCGAAGGTCCTGTTATGGTAATTGCAGGTCCAGGCACTGGCAAAACCGAGCTATTAGGCGTCAGGGCCGCTAATATTCTAAAAAAAACCGACACATTACCTGAGAATATCTTATGTTTAACATTCACTGAAAGTGGTGCTAATGCTATGCGCGAGAGATTAACTGAAATTATAGGTAAACAAGCCTACAAGGTTGCAATTCATACATTTCATAGTTTTGGAACAGAAGTAATAAATCAGAATGGACAATATTTCTACCAAGGTGCCCATTTTAGAGCTGCCGACGGGCTCAGTAGTTATGAAATTATTCACGACATATTCGAACAACTTGACTATAACAACCCAATTGCTAGCAAACTTAATGGTGAATACACGCATCTGTCAGATAGTTTAACTGCCATATCCGAACTTAAAAAAAGCGGGCTAACTAGTGATGAATTAATTAAAATTATTGATGAAAACAATGCAGTTATCGAAAAGGTAGAACAACTATTAGCTCCAATCTTCGCTAATCGCATAAGTAAGAATATGATAGCACAACTAACTAGCCATATAGACGAGATTAGAACCTATAATCCTGAGACTATCTTAAACTCAACAATTCCATTATCTAAAATAATCGCAGACTCACTTGAAAAGACCACAAACGAAGCACTCGAATTAAATTCAACAAAACCAATTACTGCCTGGCGAAATACTTGGTTTAAAAAAGATAATAACGGCAACTTTATTTTAAAATCACATGAACGACAAATAAAGCTACGAGCCTTAAGTTTTGTTTACGAACAATATCTATCGCACATGCAAGAAGCTGCTCTTTACGATTTTGACGACATGATTTTACGAGTTGTTCATGCCATGGAAGTGTTTAATGATTTACGTTTTAATCTGCAAGAAAAGTATCAGTATATTATGGTTGACGAATTTCAAGATACAAACATGGCACAAATGCGCATCTTGCACAACCTAACCAACAACGAAGCACATAGCGACACGCCAAATATAATGGTTGTAGGTGATGATGATCAAGCAATTTATAGTTTTCAAGGCGCAAATATTAGTAACATTATTAATTTCAAAACTAATTATCCAAAAACTACTGTCATTGGTTTAACAGACAACTATCGCTCTACATCAGACATACTTAGCGGTTCACGCAATATAATACTACAAGGGAAAGAACGCTTAGAAAATCAAATAGATGGACTTAGTAAAGAATTAACAGCTTGTAATGATTCAGATAAAAGCAATGTTTGTATTTATGAAGCTGAAACAATCATAAATGAACGCCATTGGCTAGTAGATGACATAAAAAAACGCATTAAATCGGGCCAAAAACCTAGTGATATTGCCGTCTTGACACGCCGACACCACGAAATAAACTCGCTATTACCATATTTTCATCAAGCAGGAATAAACGTCAGTTACGAACGTCGTGATAACGTCCTAGACCAAGCACCTATAGTTCTAGTCGAACAATTGTCTAGATTACTAATTAGTCTATCAAAAGGCCTACACGACGACGTGAATGCCCTTATACCGGAAGTTATGACTCATAAAGCCTGGGGCATTCAGCCAACAGAACTTTGGAAGCTAAGCACAAAGGCATATAATGATCACACCAGATGGCTAGACATCATGACTTCGACTCCAGAATTTGCTCCATTACATAGTTGGTTTGTGAACACAGCATATCTAATAAACGATACCCCGCTAGAACAAATTCTCGATATTATAATCGGTAAACCAGAAGAGAAGGATACAGATAACACAGATTTTGTCAGTCCATTATATAATTACTTCTTTTCTAACGAAAAACTAACAGATAACCCCGACAAATACCTAACATATCTTGAATCATTACGTACAATCCGCTCAAAATTACGTGAATATCGCCCAGACCAAACCCCGACATTAAACACTTTTATCGATTTTATTGCCCTTAATCGCAAAATTGGTAGCACTATCAACGTTGTCAGGCCAACCATAGAATCCGGCAATGCAATAAACATCATGACAGCCCACAAATCAAAAGGGCTCGAATTTGACACAGTTTATGTCGTAAATGCTATCGATACCGTTTGGGGTGAACGTGCTCGTAGCCGTAATCGGTTAATTAACTATCCAGAAAACCTCCCAATCTCACCAGCAGGTGAAAACGAAGACGAGCGTCTAAGATTGTTTTATGTAGCAATTACTCGCGCCAAAAGGCAGTTATATATCAGCCACAGCCTAAGCGACAACAATAGCAAAAGCACACTAAAAGCCTCTTTTTTACTAGACAGTAAGTGGCCAACTAAAGACATATCATCACCAAATGACATAAATCAAGTCATAGAAGCGACCGAACTAGCTTGGTATCAACCACTAATCAACCCAATAAACACCACTATGAACGAGCTATTGTTGCCAATGCTAGAAAATTACAAATTAAGCGTAACTCATTTACATAACTTTTTGGATGTATCTCGTGGCGGGCCAGCTATGTTCTTATTGCAAAATATTTTGCGTTTTCCTAGCGCCAAAAGCCCAAATGCCGCCTTTGGTACCGCTATCCACGACACATTACAACGTGCCCATTCACATCTGTCGGCAACTGGCAAAAAGCAAGCAATCGAGGATATTGTATCTAATTTTGAGTCAATCCTTACAGATCAACACATATCAAAGCATGATTTCGATATCTTTTCACAAAAGGGAAGTGACGCCTTGCGAACATTTTTGGATAATAATTATCAATCATTTACAACTTCTCAACAAACAGAATTAAGCTTTGCCAGCCAACATTCTATCGTAAATGACGCACATTTAACTGGCAAGCTAGACCTAGCCGACATTGATAAAACTAACAAAACAATCACCGTAACAGATTACAAAACAGGCAAGCCGTCACTTAGCTGGAGCGGAAAAACCGATTACGAAAAAATTAAATTGCACAAATACAAACAACAATTGATGTTCTATAAATTATTGGTCGAAAATTCCAGAGATTTTCACAATTACAAGGTAGATTTAGGCATAATGCAATTTGTCGAACCAACAATTTCAGGTGACAACATATCGCTAGAAGAGACTTTTAATAGCGAAGAACTAGAGCGTTTTTCTAAGCTAATCAACGCTGTATGGGCACATATTATCAAATTAGATCTACCTGATATATCTGATTATGAGCTATCTTATAGGGGGATATTGGCTTTTGAACAAAACTTGATTGACAATGCTTTATAGATATTGACTGATATAATATATTGTGATAATATTATATTGACAATTAAGATTGAGTGACGGTTGTAACAAAATACTACCGTAATTACTCTCTAAATTGTGATTTTCAACGCTACAAGAAATCCATTATAGAAAGGTGGTGATATATGTGGCAGGAAATCAAACAACAGCTCGAATTAATGCTCAAAACGCTTTTGAGTTAGCCAAAAAATCAGGCAAAAAAGATGCTAACTACGATACGTTAAAGATAGCACTAGAAGCGGCTAAATTAAAAGAAGAAGAAGCTAAAAAAGCGGCCGGAAAAAGAGGATTATTCTAATCTCGATATGAGGTTTCATCGAGCAGCCTTCCATCATGGGAGGCTTTTTTCTTTTACTTAAATATCACTTTTAACAAAATATATGGGATAATAGGACAATGCAAAATAACCCTTGGAACGATTTACCTAAACCATTCTTTGCCATGGCGCCAATGGAGGCGGTTAGTGACGTTGTTTTTCGCCATGTTATTGCATATGCGGCTAAACCTGATTTGTTTTTTACTGAATTTGTAAATGCGTCGAGCTTTTGTAGCGAAAAAGGGATTGACAGCACCAAGGGACGACTTGCGTTTACAGATGACGAACGACCAATAATCGCTCAAATTTGGGGCAATAAACCAGATGAATTCGCAAAAATGAGCAAATCACTAGCCAAAATGGGCTTTGCCGGAGTTGACATTAATATGGGATGTCCAGATAAAGCCGTTGTCCGTAACCTTTCAGGTAGCGCCTTGATCCGAACACCCGAACTAGCTGCCGAGCTAATCACAGCCACTAAAACCAGTGGATTACCAGTTAGCATCAAAACTCGTCTGGGCGATACACGAATTGATCAATGGAATATTTGGATCGCTCACATTTTAAAGCAAAACATAGCAAACTTAACGATACATTTACGCACTAGAAAAGAAATGAGCAAAGTTGGCGCCCATTTCGAACTAATCCCCGAAATTAAAAAACTTCGTGATAAAATTGCACCACAAACACTACTAACAATAAACGGTGATATTCGAGACAGACAACACGGGTTAGAGCTAGCAAAGCAATATAACATTGATGGCATTATGATAGGGCGTGGATTATTCAATAATCCATTTGCATTCGAGACAAAAAGAACAGGGCATACTCGTGATGAATTATTACAACTACTAAATCTTCAACTTGATTTACATGATAAATACTCTATCGAGCTTGAACCACGTAAATTTGATCCACTAAAACGCTTTTTCAAGATATATATTAGGGAATTTAATGGCGCAAGTGAATTACGAGAGAAACTAATGCACACTAGAACAACTGATGAAGTTCGAGCAATATTAAAGGAACTCAATGCCACGTCGTAACAAATCAATTAAATACACCCAACCAATAACTCCCACCTGTAGCCCGAAACGACAGTTTGCTAATGAAAAATTGGCCAATGACGCAGCAGAATATCAGATGTTAATAAAAAACGAATTAGAACTGCGAACTTATAAATGTAATCTGTGTAATAAGTGGCATTTAACTCGATCGAAAAAACAATTAGATTAAAAATTAAACCAACCAACGTTAGGTGTCCCAGAAGTAAATACAGAAACTGGAACCGAGCTGTTGGTAGTTGAGTCGTCACCAAGTCCACCGTAATAATTATACCCCCAACAGTAAGCTTGGTTGTTGTAGGCAATAGCACAAGTATGACTTCCGGCGCTAATTGATTTAATCGTTAAACCGCTTAAAACACCAGATGTGGTGACGGCTACTGGGACCGTACTGTTGGTAGTTGAGTTGTTGCCAAGCTGACCTTGGGCGTTATACCCCCAACAATAAGCTTGGTTGTTGGAGGCGATGACACAAGTGTGATAAGCACCAACGGTAATTGATTTAATCGTTAAACCACTTAAAACACCAGATGTGGTGACGGCTACTGGGACCGTACTGTTGGTAGTTGAGTTGTTGCCAAGCTGGCCATAAATATTATACCCCCAACAGTAAGCTTGGTTGTTGGAAGCGATAGCACAGGTGTGATATTGATTAACAGCAATTGATTTAATTGTTAAACCGCTTAAAACACCAGATGTGGTGACGGCTACTGGGACCGTACTGTTGGTAGTTGAGTTGTTGCCAAGCTGACCTTGGGCATTATATCCCCAACAATAAGCTTGGTTGTTAGAAGCAATAACACAAGTATGGTCAACGCTAGAACTAATTGATTTAATCGTTAGTTCATTCAAAACCCCGGAAGTGTTTACAGCTATTGGGACCGAACTATCGGTAGTTGAGTTGTTGCCAAGTTGACCATAAATATTATACCCCCAGCAATAAGCTTGGTTGTTAGAGGCGATGACACAGACATGGTTTTTACCACCTTCAATTGATCTAATCATTAAACCACTTAAAACACCAGATGTGGTGACGGCTACTGGGACCGTACTGTTGGTAGTTGAGTTGTTGCCAAGCTGGCCATAATAATTATACCCCCAACAATAAGCTTGGTCGTTAGAGGCGATAGTACAAGTATAATTACTGCCAACACTAATCGATTTAATAGTTAAGTTACTAAAAACACCGGAAGTAGTAACGGCTACCGGAACCGAGCTGTTGGTAGTTGAGTTGTTGCCAAGCTGACCTTGGGCATTATACCCCCAACAGTAAGCTTGATTACTAGAAGCAATAGTACAAGTGTGACGTTCTCCAGCACTAATCGGATTAAAACTCGAATCCTCTAAAATTCCAGCCGTGGTCACAGCAACTGGAACTGAGCTATTAGTAGTCGAGCTATTGCCAAGTTGGCCATAGGCATTATATCCCCAACAATAAGTTTGGTTATTGGAGGCAATAGCGCAAGTATAACTACCACCGACACTAATCGATTTAATCGTTAAGTCATTTAAAACACCAGAAGTTATAACGGGTACTGGGACCGAACTATTAGTAGTCGAGCTATCGCCAAGTTGACCAAATCCATTATATCCCCAACAATAAGTTTGGTTATTGGAGGCAATGGCACAGGTATAACTACTGTCAACACTAATCGATTTAATTGTTAAGCCATTTAAAACTCCAGTTGTGGTCACGGCAACTGGTACTGAACTGTTAGTAGTGGAGTTATTACCAAGTTGACCTTGAGTATTATATCCCCAACAATAAGCTTGGTCATTAGAGGCAATAGCACAAGTATAACTACTGCCAGCACTAATCGATTTAATTGTTAAGCCATTTAAAACTCCAGTTGTAGTCACAACTACTGGAATCGAACTATCGATGGTGGTATCGTTGCCAAGCTGCCCATAATTATTGCTCCCCCAGCAATAAGCTTGGTCGTTAGAGGCAATAGCACAAGTATGAGTACCACCAGTACTAATTGACTTGATTGTTAAGCCACTTAAAACTCCAGTTGTAGTCACAGCAACTGGTACTGAACTGTTAGTAGTGGAGTTATTACCAAGTTGACCTTGAGCATTATATCCCCAGCAATAAGCTTGGTCATTAGAGGCGATAGCACAAGTATAATTACTACCAGCACTAATCGATTTAATTGTTAACCCGCTTAAAACACCAGACGTAGTCACAGCTATCGGAACCGAACTGTTAGTAGTAGAGTTATTACCAAGTTGACCGTAGGTATTTCGACCCCAACAATAAGCTTGGTTGTTAGAGGCGATAGCACAAGCATGTCCATAGCCAACACTAATTGATTTAACTGTTAAGCCACTCAACACACCAGAAGTATCAACGACAACAGGTATAGAACTATCAATGGTCGAATTATTACCAAGTTGACCATAATTATTATGCCCCCAACAATAAGCTTGGTTGTTAGAGGCAATAGCACATGTGTTATATGCTGTACCAGCAGTAATCGTACTAGTCGAAATACTATTCATAACTCCATCATTAACAGCAACTGGAACATAGCTATTGGCGAGAGAATTAATACCAAGTTGACCAGCATTACCAATTCCCCAACAATAAGCTTGGTTGTTAGAAGCAATAGCGCAGGTATGACCATCACCAGTATCAATTGATTTAATAGTTAATCCACTCAAGACACCAGATGTAGTAACGGCAACTGGAACAGAACTATTAGTAGTAGAGTTATCACCAAGCTGCCCATAAGTATTATACCCCCAACAATAAGCTTGATCGTTAGAGGCAATAGCGCAGGTACTTTGGGTTCCAGCAATAATTGATTTAACAGTTAATCCACTCAAAACCCCTGAGACAGCAACGGCAATTGGAACAGAACTGTCAGCGGTAGAGTTATTTCCAAATTGACCATAATTATTACGCCCCCAACAATAAGCTTGATCGTTAGAAGCGATGGCACAAGTATGACTATATCCAGAAGTAATTGATTTAATAGCTAAAGTATTTAATACACCAGAGACATAGACAGGTACTGGGACGTAGCTATTAAGGGTACTGTTATTACCTAATTTACCATAACCATTATTCCCCCAACAATAAGCTTGATCATTAGAAGCGATAGCACAAGTATAACCACCTCCAACACTAATTGATTTAATAGTTAATCCACTTAAGACACCAGATGTATTAACAGCAACAGGAACAGAACTATTAGTAAGGGAATTATTCCCAAATTGACCATAACCATTATTCCCCCAACAATAAGCTTGATCGTTAGAAGCGACGGCACAAGTATGATTTATGCCAGTACTAATTGATTTAATAGTTAATCCACTTAAAACACCAGATGTATTAACAGCAACAGGAACAGAACTATTAGTAGTAGAATTATTTCCAAGCTGACCATATGGATTATGCCCCCAACAATAAGCTTGATTATTAGAAGCGACGGCACAAGCATGACCATACCTAATGCTAATTGATTTAATAGTTAATCCACTTAAAACACCAGATGTATTAACAGCAACAGGAACAGAACTATTAGTAGTAGAATTATTTCCAAGCTGACCATAGCCATTATATCCCCAGCAATAAGCCTGGTTATCAGAAGCAATAGCGCAGGTATGCCTACCTCCGTCATCTTCACCAGTCTCAATCTGCTTCCAATATCCACTCTCGCTCTGTTTCCAACTAATCTCAGCCGAGCTCGCCACCCCAGCCCCCAACCCATCTGCTTCTACCTTGGCAGTTTTTGATGAATAATTATATTGCCGCCAAACACTATTATCTGACGATCGCAATAATTTAACGCTACCATTAGACGTAATATTAGTAAAAGCCCCACTAGAATTAGGTAGTGGCGCGGGCACCGAAAAAGAAACTATAATATTACTATCAATAACATTTACCGAACAACGTGGATCAGTTGAATTATCCGAACAGGTAAATCCCTCTAGTTGAGTCCCCGTACAGTCAGTATTTGGAGTTAGTGGCGTCGAATCAGTCCATTGCGGGACGCCATTATTAGCAGCTAAGCATGCCTTAGCATAAACAACACCAGCATCACCAGCATCTTTAGCTAACTGGTTATAGTACTGAGATTTTAGCGCAACTCTAGTGGCAACGGTTGACGAAACAGCTGCTAAAAGCACCGTTAACATGATTATCGACGATATTAAAACAGTCGGTAACGCAAAACCCCTAGAACAACGATTATTCATGAATTAATTATAGCATAAGTTTTATGCACCAATTTGCAAAACTTCACCACCCATTGCTTGACGAAAAAACCCATCATGACTAACATATAACACCGCGCCAGAATATTTAGCAAGTGCAGTCTCAAGCTCTTCAACACTAGGCAAGTCTAAATGGTTTGTTGGCTCATCTAAGACCAGCAATTGGGGATCATTGGCTAACATCTTTATCAATTGAAACCTCGCTTTTTGACCACCAGACAAACGAGAAACTGGTGTTTTACCATCGCCTTCAGTAAACAAATAGTCACTCATTAGATTACGGATCTTTGTAGCAGATATTGATAAACTATTGTCCAAATACATTCGCTCAATCGCAACTTCTAGTGGCAATTCAAAATAAGTTGGCAAAACTTCTTGCTCGTAAATACCAATTCGAACATGTTTATCAAGCGACAATTCCCCATCAAACAAGGTTGCGGTCTTATCACCCAAAAGTGCCTTTATAAGTGTAGTTTTACCAGCACCATTGCGACCGCGTAATTCCAACGCTTCGCCTTCACGAAGATCAATATTTACACCATCAAATAGTGGCTTGTCATAACCAAGCGATACATTTCGAGCGGTAATCAACACATGCTTACTACGAGATTCATCATTCTTTAAATTCATACGAATATTCTTAGATTTAAACTTATCATATTGTGCCGCAACTTTGTAATTAAGATTTTCAGCTGATTCTTTATCTATCCAAAAGGTAGGCTTTTCTTTAGCTTGTAATTCTGCTAGCTCTTTACGAGAGCCCTCTTCTAAGCGCTTAAATTTTTGAATAGTACTAGGATTCCGTGATTTTTCTTTTAATCTTTGGTAGTCAATAACTTTTGATTTAAGATTAACAATTCGCTTTTCAATCATTTCAAAGTCATTCATCTGAGTGCCAGTACTAACCGCATTCTGCTTTAAATAAGCACTATAATTACCCTTATAGCTAACACTTCCACCATCTTTTAGCTCAATAATGCGATCAACTTGTTCTAAAACATCACGATCATGAGTAATAACTAACATCGCTTCATGAGCAGATTTCATCCATTCAACGTATTGCGATTTTGCAATATAATCCATGTGGTTAGTTGGCTCGTCAACAAGCGCTAAATTAGCGTCACTATGCATAACCTTTACAACTTCAACTAAGCGTTTTTGACCACCAGATAGAGTAGAGAACACTCGATGCGCCACATTTGGCAATTGAAAATTATCAAGTTCACGCTCAATTTTTTCCTCTATTTGGTAAAACCCTTTATCATCAAAACGCATTAAAGCTTGTGTATATTTATCAATTAATTTCATATTATCACCCATAGTCTCAGGATAAGTTTCGATAATATGACTAAGCTCGGTATATTCAGGCAACCCAGACAAAACATATTGCAAAACAGTAATATCACCCGTATCATGATGTTCTTGAGCCGTGGCAACTACAACTGTACCTCGCTTAAAAATAATATCACCTGTAAAATCTTTGTCGGTTCCAGCCAAAATGCCAAAAAGCGTTGATTTACCAACGCCATTTCGTCCAATTACGCCAACTTTTTCACCATCGTCAACACTAAATTTAACCCCACTCATCAAGAGTTTAGGGCCGAAGCTCTTTTCGGTTATAGTAATATCAGCGATCATTAACTGTTAATTATAACACGACAGAGGTGAAATTAATAACAGATGTTTATTTATTAATTTACTTCTTTTGATGAACAACAACTTGAGGAAATGCTATTTCAATACCAGCCTCATTAAAGGCTTTTAATAAACGACGGCGATATTCACCAGCGATTTCCCATTGTTTAGCAGGTTTAACTTTACCTATAACTTTAACTACTACAGAATTATCAGTGAAATCGCTAACTCTAAGAAACGAAATCGGTTCTTTTATACTAGGCGCAAGCTCTTGATCCTTTAACATATCCTTACCAACTTTATTCATAATTTTCTCTACATTATCGATATCACTTGCGTAATCAACACCAACATCAATAACGACACTTGAATATTCAAAAGTAAGGTTAGTAATCACATTAGCTTCACCATTACGAACCACATTTAAAGCTCCGTCAAGATCCCTTATTTTCGTAATACGCAAAGTAATTTCTTCAACGACTCCAGAAGTACCAACTCCAACAGAACCACCGCTTAACGTTATAACATCACCAACCCGATATTGATTTTCTAGTAATATAAATATGCCAGCCAAATAGTCGCGAATAGTGGTTTGAGCACCAAGCCCAACAACGATACCAACAACTCCAGCACCAGCCATGACAGAAGCAATGTTAAACTTAAAAACATCTAATATGGCAAAGATAGCGATTGCCCAAATAATTATTTTAGTAAGAGTACTACCTAGTCCGATTAATGTATCTTCACGCTTTTTTGCATCAGCCAAAGTTTGTGATTTTTCGCGCTGAACGAAAAATCTTATTAGATAACCAATAATCTTGCTACTAAGATAGTGCAACAAGATAGCAATTAAAACTATAATAATAATTCTAACAAAACTATTGTTAAAGAATGAATTAATCCCTGTTTCCATAAATCATAGTATAGCACGTTTAACACATTGTTATTATCGTAAAAACAAGTGTAATAATCTGTTATAATCTATATTAAATGATTAAAAAAGCTATAAAGAATAATTCATCTTCTATCACGAATCGACGTGCTAAATTTGATTATACCTTGGATAAAGAGTTAGTTGTTGGCATGGCACTAACAGGACTTGAAACACGCGCCGCACGTGATGGACACGTACAATTAAAAGGATCCTTCGTTACTGTACGTAATAACGAATTATGGCTTAACAACGCTAGTTTTAGTATAAAGCTAAACGAGCGAGGGAAAGCTGGCGCCCGTAGCATTGACACAACCCCGAAAAAGTTATTAGCCAAGCGTAATCAAATTGATGACTTATATCAACGAAAGCAATCTGGCATGAGTATAGTCCCCATTAAAATGATAACGAATAGTCGCTACATTAAGCTCGTTATCTCCCTTGGAAAAGGTAAAAAAAACTATGACAAACGCGAGACACTAAAGCGCCGCGACCAAGAGCGTGATAGTATGCGTGCAATAAAAAATATCTAATTGTATTATAATTAAAAGATAATGAAACTATATTCTTGGAACGTTAATGGAATTCGCTCAGTAACCAACAAAGGGGCTTTTCAGACATTTATTACCGAATGTCAACCAGATATTTTATGTCTACAGGAAACAAAAGCAAAACAAGGCCAGGCCGAAATTGATTTACCAAACTATAAAGAATATTGGAATAGCGCCGAACGACCAGGTTATAGCGGTGTAGCAATCTTTAGCAAGATAGAACCATTGTCAGTTATTAATGGATTCTCAGAACAAATTATTGAGAAATATAATTTAGCAGACGACAGCTATGGCGACTCAAGCAAAGAAGGCAGAGTAATCTCAGCTGAATTTAAAAAGTTTTGGGTGATAACAGTCTATACCCCTAACGCAAAACGTGACCTATCTCGGATTGAACTGCGTCACAAAAAATGGGATCCAGCATTTTTAGAGCATGTTTTAGAACTAGAAAAATCAAAACCAGTCTTGTTTTGTGGTGATTTAAACGTAGCTCACACTGGAATCGATGTTAATAATCCAAAAAATAAAAAAGGGCAACATGGATTTACACTCGAAGAGCGCTCTGGCTTCGATAATTTCGTAAATAATGGCTTTATTGATACATACAGAGCAGAATATCCCGAAAAAACTGACGCATATACTTGGTGGACTAATTGGGCCAATTCACGCGCTCGTAATGTTGGATGGCGTATTGATTACTTTTTAGCTAGTGAATCAATCGCAAATCACGTTAAAAACGCCCAAATTCATCCAGACATAATGGGATCGGATCATTGTCCTATAAGTATAGAGATAAACCTATGAAAGAAATAACAGCAACGCTACTTTTTCTCGTAACAGATACTAAGATTTTACTAGCCATGAAAAAACGAGGCTTTGGTATAAATCGATATAACGGTGTAGGTGGCAAACCGGAACCAGGCGAAACAATCGAACAAACAATGATACGTGAATCAATCGAAGAGATCGGTGTCACCCCAATTAATTTTAAAAAAATCGCTAAAATTGCCTTTAATGAATATCTTAAAGGTGAGCCTGTAATTATGAATATGCATGTCTTTTTGTCCGACAAATGGAGCGGAGAGCCAATAGAAACTGAAGAAATGGCGCCAAAGTGGTTCGACAAAGATAAAGTACCGTTTGAAATTATGTGGCCAGATGATCTTTATTGGTTGCCACAAGTTATTAATGAACAAAAACTAACGGCCAACTTTAAACTAGATATTAATGACAAAATAACTTCGCATAATATAAAGATTGTCGACGAGATTTAAAAATGGATTATCCATATTGGCACAAACAAACCGTAGAAAAACCACTCTATCCAGAAGTGGCTTGGTCAAAACCAGAACAAAAATCAAGAGCTGGTAAATTAGGTATTATTGGTGGTAATAAACTTGGTTTTATTAGCGTAGCAGAAAGTTACGGCGACACTTTAAAATATGGCGCAGGCGAAATCAGAGTATTATTGCCTGACGTCCTCAAAAAATCCATACCAACCAATATGACAGATGTGATATATGGCGCATCCAACCCATCAGGCAGCCTAGCAAAAGATGCTTTTACAGAAATGCTAGCACTGGGTGAGTGGTCAACTGGAATACTGATGATAGGCGATGCCGGTCGTAATAGTGAAACAGCAATTTTATACGAGAATTTTATTAGCGAATATCAAGGGCCACTTGTAATTACCCGTGACGCTATAGATTTAATTAAAAACAGTGCCAACACTATAGTTGATAGACCAAATACATTATTAGTGGCATCTTTTGCCCAGCTTCAAAAATTATTTCAATCTGTTTATTACCCAAAAATCTTAACTTTTAGCATGCAATTAACCAACCTTGTTGAAGCGCTTCATAAATTTACAATTACATATCCGATCAGTATTGTAATATTTCATAGAGAAACACTATTAGTTGCCAGTAGCGGAGAAGTAACCAGCACACCTTGGGTTGACCAAATGAAAATATGGCGAGGCAAAGTAGCTTCAATTAACGCTGTATATTGGATATGGAACCCCGAAAAAGTGCTTAAAAGCGTTACCGCAAGTTTACTAGAGACATAGGTCGTACTATTGACTTTTTACAGCTTTGTGATATGATTAAGTAGTTGATTAAATCCTTAATTGACGATCATTAATAAATCAGATTGTTATAGTGCATGTCTAAGATCGTAAAGCTTAGTTAATTGTTCTACATTTATACTCTTCTCCGTCCAAAAAACAACAAACTAGTTAATCTACTAGTTAGGTTTGTTGATTTGTTGTTTTTTGGTGATAGTTTTTGCAACTATAATTATAAAAGGAGAAAGAAAAAATGGAAAAGATAACATTAACAAAAGAAGAAATGGAAATAGTTAAACAGTTTGTAAGTAAAGATAATACTTTAGAGGATTATATAGAAACTATAAAATTCTTCATTGACCACCATAAGAGTGCGTGTAGTATTGGACTCAATGATGAGAAAACATTAAGAGCATACGCTCTTAATGAAGCTATACAAACAATATTGGCAAGTGAGGGAAAAGAGATTAAATATATTCCTTTTTAAAAATCTAGGAGGTGTTCCTAATCGAATTTTTCGACAACAAAAACACCTCCTTAATATCCGTCTTTATAGACATGCACTTTTATAACAATCTGATCTATTTAAAAACTCTGGAAGCAATATCCAGAGTTTTTTGTTTATTTAACATATTTGGTGGGCAAAGGGGGACTTGAACCCCCACGTCCTTACGAACACCAGATTTTGAGTCTAGCGCGTCTACCAATTCCGCCATTCGCCCAAGTAGTAGTTACTACTAATATATTGTACAATAGAAATAAGTAGGAATCTATATATAAATGAGACCAGATGAATCAATTAGTAATCAGGGTGGATCTGATAACACATCATCTTCACAACAAGCCGCTGCACGCATAGTTCGTGCGCAAATTGATGAGCTGTATGAAAATTCAGCTCAAGAAGAAACTCAAACAAAACAATATGACAATCCTTATCAGAGAGTCCACTCCGAACACACAGCGCCACAAGATAACAAGTGGAAACAATACCATACCGCATGGCAAAATTATTATCAACAATATTACGAAGGTTATTACACACACCATTTACACAAAGCTCAAGAAGCTATAGCAAATCAACAATCTGTAAAAGAATCAGAGACTATCTCTAAAGATGAAGCACTATTTGATTTGCGACAAGACCTAATAGGTAAAGTACAAAAATCGGCCACAAAAGTCCGTAAAAGCCGTCATTTTATACCAATTGCATCCGGGCTAGCTGTTATTTTAATTTTTCTATTTTTACAATTTAATAGATTAATAATTTCTAATGTATTAGCTTATGTTAGCCCTGGCGACATCGATCCCCAAAATATAGTAATCGATCCAAATGCAAATCTAGCCGTTACGGCAGACCCAAAATTAATAATACCTAAAATTAACGTCGATGTACCAGTAATCTACGACATAGGTACGGATTATGATTCACAAATGACTGCGATGGCAAAGGGTGTCGCTCAATTTGCTATACCTGGCGCTGATAGCCACCCAGGGCAAATAGGTAACACGGTAATTGCAGGGCACAGTAGCAACGACTTACTTGATTCTGGCGATTATAAGTTTATTTTTGCTCAATTAGATAAGTTAGTCGAAGGTGACACAATATACCTAAATTATAAATCTAAACGATACACATATACTGTAACGAAAAAAGAGGTGGTGAAGCCGACAGAAGTTAATAAATTAGTCTACACCACAACAAAACCAATTTTAACATTAATAACATGTACTCCTATCGGGACATCAATAAATCGTTTACTTGTTACAGCTGAACAAATTAGTCCAAATCCAAATGAAGCTATAGCAGCTCCAAAAACAAACGTAAACACAAATAATTCTAGTATACCTGGCAACTCACCCACGCTATTAGAAAGACTCTTTGGAAACTAAAAACTATCTTTATCGTAGTTTTAATGTTCTAATATTGAAATACCAAAGCCTTAGTGATATAATTAAGCACTGATATTTAAAATTCTAAAGAGAGAAGTTGACACATGGGAAGAAGAGTGAGTCCAGAAGATTATATTTTAAAATGTGAAAAGCCCTGCAATCAAAAAAATCCTACAATAGAACAAGATAAGATAAGTTCAATAAATTCAATAATTAAAGCTGGAACATATATAGTGTCAGTGACCGCTACTGAAACACAACAGGTAAACGAAACAAAGCCTAGTGCTACTATAATTAAACACGGTGAATACGAGACTAAATAAGAGCCGTTAATTTAGTATCATCTTAACGCGTTGCAATTGATAGCCGACATCTAATTTGCCTATACTATACAAAAAATGTTTATTATAAGCCAAAGCTACACTTTGACCAGATAATACTGAATTAATAGAATGAACGTTTTTACCATCAAACTCACGGATAGTTAAATTATTATCGCGATCAGACCAAATATAACTATCGTCAAGCCATTTAAAACTAGAGACATCACCAGTACCGTCAACCTCTGACTCTGTTATTATCTGATACTCTAAATCATAACTAACAAAATATGAGCCAGATTGAACAAGAATATATTCACCACTAGGACTGAATGATAGCGTCTCAATATCATGCTTTGACTCAAAAGAACCTATACTCGTCAAGCTATCGACATTTTTATTGGAGTCACTAGGGTAACTACCGCTTAGAATATCTACTATCTTATTCTCTGAAATAACAACATAATCTTCATTAAAATAATGTGCAGTAGCTACCTTTAGCGAAATATCTTTATTAGCTATAGTTCTAAGTATATAAGTAGCTTCATCATTATCATGATAAAGTCCTATCATTCTATTATCACCCGTACCACTACTTATGTATGTAACAATGCTCGATTCATCATAAACACTAAAATTAATTACATTGCTAGCAATAACCCTTGACATAGTATTTGCGGATAAATTAAGTTTACGAAGATTTCCAGATATAGATACATAAAAATCATTACCATTAGTGCCAGAAAAATATATATCATTAATTGCTATATTAAACAATTTAGTTATATTTTTTGTTAAGCTCACGTTTTGAGTATCCATAACTAGCCATTCTACTTTATCGTCATATGTGTGCTTGATTAAGACATAGCGCTCGCCACTATCCCATTTAACAACATCAAACACATGAGAAACACCGACAGTATCAGGCTCGCTATAGGCGGTATTTGGGATTGTCAGTTCAAAAGATCTTACAGTACTAGAATCAAGATTAATTAAATCAAAATTAGGTATACCACTTTGTTTTTGAATAATCATATTTCGATTATCGGGTGACGCAAGACTCGAATAGACAGCATCATATTTTATAACCGGTTCAACCTTAATTTTTTTTGGAACAAACAAAGCATAATTTAACCAAACTAGAGTGGCCGTTTTAACATCAACGGTTTTAGACCAATCTTCATAACCCTCACGTTGCATAACAACATTATATGTACCAGCAGAAACCGAAGTCTTATTAGGTGTTTTAGCACTAATCAAATTGCCGTTAACAGTTACGGTTGCGCCAGTTGGGCTAGAATCAAATTGCAAAAAAGAATACTGTTCAATCTGACCTTTGTTTCTATCAAATCTATACCCAAGCACAAACATGAAGATAAGAGTTACTATGGAAAATATAACAAAACCCATAACGATATAAATCATTATTAGTTTAATTAGCTTCTTTTGATTGTTGCCTTTAGGATACATGTTACATTTGTCATTATAACTTAAATTATGCGCATTTTTATCTAAAACCTTGTATATTTATCAAAACTTACCTAATATAGTGTTATTGCTTATGCTGAATAGAGCATTGTTAGTGAAAATACTGAACCTGCGAGGAACAAAATGAAGAACGAAAAAATTGTTACAATAAATGGTCAAATATATAACAGTGCAACGGGCTTACCAATGCCCAAACCAAACACGCCTAAGATAATAGCTAGACCATCAGGTAAATTAGGCGTTGACTCGATAATCCAAAGATCTCAAGATATACATAGTCGCACGCCTAAACGATCGATAACTAGATTAGTTAGTCCAACGAAGAACAGTGGGCGTAGTATGGATATCGCTCGTAGTAAAAAAATATCTCACTTTACCAAGCATCCTGCCACCACCAATACAACAAAACCAAAAAAAGAGATTAAATCATCAGACATAAAACCAGTAAAACACCCCTTAGCATTAAAAACAGAAAAAAAGCGATTAACTAAAAATACAGTTGGCATCAAAAAAAACATCACTAAAACACCTAAAGAAATCAAAAACGAAGCTATTACAGAAGCCCTAAATAAACCTACACCGAAACCAAAGAAAAAGAATATATTCAAACGTCACCATAAACTATTTAATATCTTTAGTATAAGTATAATCCTCTTGATAATAATCGGAACCGTTGTATATATAAGCATTCCTAATATCTCTGTTTACGTAGCTAGTGTTCGAGCCGGGATAAAAGCAACCTACCCAGAATATATACCAGATGGGTACAGCCTAAGCGGACCAGTTACATATAACGACAGCGAAGTTGCTATTAATTTTCATGCTAATACAGGCGATGGTAGCTTTATTATTAAACAATCAAAAAGTTCATGGGATTCTAGTGCCGTTAAAGAAAAAATCACCAAAGACTCAAAAGGGCAATTTATAACCACCGAAGAGAAAGGCCTAACTATTTATACATACGATGGCAACGCTGCATGGGTAAATGGTGGCATTCTATATACAATTATTGGCAATGCACCATTATCTGGCGAACAAATTCGTAAAATTGCAACAAGTCTATAACACCATATAAAAAACATTATTACTTCATTAATGATATAATAACTATATATGGAAATAGTTCGAACTCGTTTTGCTCCCAGTCCAACTGGTTTTATGCATGTTGGTAATGTACGTTCTGCTTTGTTCCCTTGGTTACTAGCAAGGCAAAATAATGGCAAATTTATTCTAAGAATTGAAGATACTGACCAAGCTAGGCTTGTCGAAGGCGCGACTAGCCTTATTATTGACACGCTTAATTGGCTAGGTATTGATTGGGATGAGGGAATTATTAAAGGTGGTGAATATGGACCATATATTCAAACAGAACGACGTGAAATATACCTAAAATGGGCTCAAAAACTAATAGACAAAGGGTTAGCCTATGCCGATCCATACACATCAGAAGAAGTTGAAGCATTCCGCGAACAATCTAAGGCTGCAAAAAAAGCTTTTCTATATCGTGATTACAGGCCAGAAAATCCTCCAATCTGGGACGGAACAAAGCCACTACGTTTTAAAGTTACCGAAATTAAACGATATAACTGGCATGATCCAGTTATGGGTGATTTATCAGCTGGGCCAGAAGCTCTAGATGATTTTATTTTAGTCAAAGCCGATGGGTTACCAACCTATAACTTTGCTCATATCGTTGATGATGCCGAGATGAAAATAACTCATGTTATTCGCGGACTTGAATACATACCTTCAATTCCAAAATATCTATCACTTTACGATGCACTTGAGCTTGAGCGTCCTGTATTAGCATGTTTACCACATATTTTAGCGCCTGACGGCAATAAAAAACTTGGTAAACGTGATGGAGCAAAAAGCGTCCAAGAATATCGTGATGATGGTATATTGCCTGAAGCAATGCTTAATTTTCTTGCTAGCATGGGTTGGAATGATGGTACCGAGCAAGAAATATTCAGTCGTGAAGAGTTAATTACTAAATTTAGTCTTGATCGAGTTCAGCGTAGTGGCGCACGTTTCGATGAAAAACGCTTACTCTGGATGAATGGACAGTGGATTCGTAAATTATCACTTGATGATTTATTTGAGCGGGTTAAAGACTTCTGGCCAGAAACAGCCAAACAAGTTAATGATGATTATAAAAAACAAATCTTAGCATTAGTACAAGATAGATTAAAGACCTTATCCGAATTACCAATTTTAACATCATATTTCTTTGAAGAACCAAAACCAAAGCAAGAAATGATTTCAGACAATAAACAGCTTGGAAAATTAACAAACGAAGATGTTATTAAGCTATTAAACAGTGCAAAAGATGTATTATTAGACTGCAATTATAATGCCAAGTCAATTCAAGAAAAACTCAACACACTACTCGAAACAACTGGTCAAAAACCAGGTGTCTTATTTAGTCTAATTCGTATAGCCGTATCATGGGCTCCATTTAGTCCAGCTTTAAACGAAACACTTTCGGTAATAGGTAGAGACAAAGTGCAAGCTCGTTTGCAGTTAGCTATTAAAACAATAAAATAATACGTATTTTTCTGCTATAATAACGCTTAAGTTATGGAAGAGAATAAGAAGCCAAAATTGCGAAAACGCATAAACCAATGGATGCATAAAAACCGTAAAATTCTATTTATTATAGGTGGCATTTTATTAGTTTGTATAGCTGGCATTGTTACTTTTCTTATACTGTCTAAAAAGACCACTCCTACACCAGAAATTACTCCAACAAGAGCCGTAGAAAAGACCGTAGAAGTAGTTAAATACTATTCACCACTAACTGGAGTATTAGTTGCCAATGAGACTGCAACCAAGTTACCGGTCACTGGAATTATGATAGAGAATAGCCCAGACGCTCGACCTCAATCGGGAATAAAAAATAGCGGTATAGTATTTGAAGCTATCGCAGAAGGTGGTATTACTAGATTCTTAGTACTATACCAGCAAGAAAAACCTCAATTGATTGGGCCCGTACGTAGTGTCCGTTCTTACTATATTGATTGGGCGGCCGCCTTTAATGCTAGTATTGCGCATGTAGGTGGTAGTTCAACTGCTCTTGCTGAAGTTAGAAATGGTAATTACCGAGATATCGATCAATTCTTTAACTCAAGTACTTATTGGCGAGCAACCGATCGTTATGCTCCTCACAATGTTTACACAAGCTTTGAAAAAATAGACGCATTAAACACAGCAAAAGGCTACACTAGCTCAACTTTCACTGGATTTACTCATACCGATGGTCAAGCAAGTGAAATCGCATCAGCAACAAGCATAAATATAAACATGAGCAGTGCTCTTTACAATAGTCATTATATTTATGACAAAACAACTAATACTTATGCACGGTCGCAAGCAGGCGAACCTCATATGGATCGCGAAGCTGGACAGATTACACCAAGCGTAGTTATTGCAATGAATGTCGAAGAATCTACAATAACAGACGACGGACATCAAAATATAATAACTATCGGAAGTGGCAAAGCGGTTATTTTTCAAAATGGAACTGCAATAAATGCGACTTGGAGTAAAAAAAGTAAAACAGACCAAATTACATTTACGGATGAATCAGGTAAGAACATACCATTAGTGCGTGGGCAGACCTGGATTTCAGCCATACCAACCAAATCAGGGAGTGTTACATGGGAATAAAAAAAGAACCAAAACAAGCTAGTTATTTTTGGCCTGGATTTCACAAACAAACCATAATATTAACAATACTGTCTCAAACAATAGCACCAATATTATTTGGAGTGTTAATTATATCTTTTGGAAATTTCACTATTAATTCAACAACGTTTTGGATAATAATCGGACTAACGTTTATAATCAATTCTATTTTTGGAATATTAAATAATTCTCATTCAATTAAGCCAACTAAAGATTTAATGGCAGTTATAAATCATATCTCAGGGCAACAATCTAAATTAGTAGTACCGGAATTAAATACTAAAAGAAATGAACGAACTGGTTTTCGAGATGCTTTACAAATTATATATAGAGCAACCATTACCAAAGAACCATCTAAAAAATACCAAGATACTAAGAGTACAAACCTAGCATCATCAGTACTAGCTAAATCACTCGACATAACAACTTGTGGTTTCGTAACTTTAGATAAAGATCACAAAATCATATATTCCAACAAGTCAGCTCCCGTACACACAAATAGTGAAGGCCTGAAAGAACTCGATCTAATATTTAACGTAGACGAAACTCTAGAAAGTTGGCTGGATAATTGTGATAAGAATGCAGTTCGCGCTGAGCATACTTGGGTGCGAGTACCAAATAGCTTACCTAATCAAGAAGATAGACGATTTTTTGACTTATTCGTATCCTATGAAAAAGGCGCTATCGCCGAAACTGTATTAATTTTAATAGATCGAACAAATATATACAGTGTCGATGAAGAAAATCTAGACTTTCTATCATTCGCAGCTCACGAGCTAAGAGGACCAATAACTGTCATTAGAGGCTATTTAGATGTCCTAGAAGAAGAGTTAGCGGATACTTTTAAAGATGATCAGCATGAGCTTTTCCGTAGGTTAATTGTCTCATCTAATAGATTAGCTAGTTATGTAGATAATATATTAAACACATCACGCTATGATCGTCGCCACTTAAAAGTACATCTAGTCGAAGATACTGTTTCCAATGTTTATGATGTAATCAGCGACGATATGATGCTACGAGCTAGTTCACAGAATAGATTATTGTCAACTCATTTTCCATCAAGCTTGCCAACTATTGCTGTAGATAAATCAAGCATGAGCGAAGTCTTTAGCAATTTAATAGATAATGCGATTAAATATAGTAATGAAGGTAGCTCAATTGAAATTACAGCCTCTGTAGCTGGTGATTTCGTCGAGATCTCATTTCAAGATCATGGCATAGGGATGCCAGAAAGTGTAGTTGGTAATTTATTTCAAAAGTTCTATCGTTCACATCGATCACGCGAAACAGTTGCAGGTACAGGCATCGGCTTATATATTAGCAAAGCTATAGTCGAGTCTCATGGTGGTACTATTAGTGTTCGCAGTGAAGACGGCAAAGGTTCAACCTTTATAGTGTCTTTGCCTATTTATTCAACAGTTGCAGATAAGCTACGAGAAGGTGATAATAGTAATGAGAACCTTATTAGTGAGGGTAAGGGCTGGATAAAAAATCATTCAATGTTTAGGGGTTAATTAAAATGGCAATAAAAACAATTTTATGCATCGAAGACGATCGTTTTATTGGCGAAATGTATGTACGTAGTTTAAAAAAAGCTGGCTACGATGTCGACTGGATGGTAGACGGCAATGACGGATTAGTTGCCGCACGTAATAAACAGTACGACGTAATATTACTAGATGTAATGCTACCAGAAATAAAAGGAACTGACATATTAGAGTCTTTACGTGGAGGTAGTGAAGACCTAATTCCAAACTCACACGTTATAATTCTTACCAATTTTGAGCAAGACGATGAATCCCGCATAGCAATGCAGAAGAATGCAGACGCTTATCTTATAAAAGCCGAAATTACACCAAAAAAATTAATCTCAGTTATTCAACAACTCAAAGACGTATAGACTTTACCACTGTTATTTGATAAAGTAATTCGAGAGCTTATGGCTTTATATCTCGGTCTTATCGTCTAACGGTTAGGACACCAGGTTCTCATCCTGGCAATCCGGGTTCGATTCCCGGTAAGATCACCACAAGTGGATTTCAAAATAGTTCGTATCATAAATAGCTCGTTTACCTCTGGTAGCGAGCTATTTTCGTGGGTTCTCAAGTCTATTTCCGCATATGTTGGGATCTTATTGAAAATCGCTCCAAAGAAGGCGGCTTTTCTTAATGGATTACAGAGGTCAAGCAGCATTTCTGATAGGTGTTCTAAGATGTATTTTGCGTACTGCAATACTTGATCAAATTCAGCTTGTAAATCAGGTTGTTTTGCAATTTCTTCATCAAGCCGAGTAATCTCTTTTTCTGCACCCACAACATCTTCTTCTAGGTATTTTAACGCCGTTTCGCTCGTTATTACGCGCATACGATCAACAGTAGCCCTTATTTGGCTCTTCAGGCATTCCCGTTGCTCAATGCGCTGCTGATTAGCTTCAATCTGCTTAGATTGTCGCTCACGCCACAATTCACCAATTGCAATAATAACATTATCGATATATTCCGGCTTAATAGTAATCGCCCTTACAAAATCTTCGATAGTTTGATCAAATTCTGGTTTCGGCACTCGGAAATAGTGACCATCACGCGCGCAATGATAGGCAGGGTAATAAACGCCTTTTTTACCACGCGTAGCACTACCCGAAAGCGATTTACCACATTTAGGGCAAGCTACTGCTTGTTTATATGGATAATCAGAATTGTACACTTGCTTAGTTTTTAAGTGTTCCGGTACTGTCTTTTCTTTTACAGTAACTTCATTACGACTATCTATTTCAACATAAAGCCTACCACGATTAGCCTCATTAAACATATCAACACTAACAAGTCCGTCAAACTGAGCCTTAACTGGTTTGCCGTACGTCCATTTTTCACAAATAACACCGCAATAAATAAGCTTACTTACGTATCGATCAATCATCTTAGTGGTCATCTTTTTGCCACCAATCTGTTTTCTAATTTTCGTACGATCATATTTATCACGTACAACGGTTTTACGTGTACAAAATCCCATAGAATTTAATTCGTCAGCTATCTGTTGATTTGTATACATATGCGAGGCCCGCATCTCAAATAAACGAATAACATATTTAGACTCATCTTTATGCGGTTTTAATATTAGACGTTTACCATTTCGCGTATCAATCGGCTTACTATAAAAGCCAAACTGCGGTTGACGCATCCAATAGCCAAGTTGTGTATAGCGAATTTCAGCCCCAATCATACGGCTCATAATATCGCGCATCTCATCTTTTGCGCGCTCAGCCTCAAGATATTCTGATTTTTGAGTTGGATTAAATTCACTCCAATAATACTTAAAGCCGGTATGTTCAAGTGTATTAACTTGCGCTTTACCAATCACGCCATACATATCCTCAAGAGCAATATTCATAAATGTAAGTTGTCGCTTAAGAGGGGAGTAATGATCACCGCCACCACGGGTAAAACGATCAATGGACTTAATTAGCACAACCTGGAAGCCCTTACTTTTATCCTTACAAGCATCAATGACTTTTTGCATTGGCTGTTCTTCATGCGACGCCGATTCAAGAAGAATAATTGTTTCAGTAATTATAATGTTATGCGCTTTTGCGTAAGATTCACCCTGTTCACGTTGAGCCTCAGGAGAGTCGCCATCAAGACCTTGCTTGTCGGATGACACCCTGATGGCGAGCAGGCCAATGCGCGGCTGACTAGTTGGAGACATCTTTTTTATCCTCAAATAAACCGGCAAGTTTATGTGCAAAATTATTATCTTCGATAATCTTGTCAACAACAAGGTTAGCGACAAGTTTAATGCGCTGTTCAGTTGTTAAGTTAAATTGCTCAACTAGCGTTGCTTTTGGTTTATTTTTACTACCCCTTGGACGCGACATATATCCTCCATGTCACAACCCAAAAATCAATTCAATTAGACGTTATTTTGAGGACGACCGCGTTGCGCTCTATCTTCTAGATCTTTTTTAATTAAAGTCTTTAGCTCTTTATCGCCAACTTCAGCAAGAGCCTTTAAAACAAGCTCCGTTAAGCTAATGCCACGACCATAAGCAACCGCTTTGGCGCGATTGCGAACGTTCTTGGATGTGTCAATTTGTAGCTGAATTCGGCTTGATGTCATTAACTAATATTGTACAGTAAAGACAGCGTAAACCAAAGTTTAACCCTCTCTCGTAAACGACTGAATTGAATTATTAATGAGCTGGTTGTACTTTTATATAACTCTACTTTAATTGTACTATTTGTACTACAAATTATCAATACTATTTAATGATTTTATTGCTATTAAATACCGAATATCGATATACGGTATTTATACGCTTATTTACATCTGTTACTACTTGTATTTTTTCTCTTTTTCTTATATATAAATATATAGAAAAGAAGATATAAAAGTAGAGAACACAAGACAGCAGTATGATAGATAAAAGGTCAACGTTAAAACAAGGTCAGATAGATATATTAGAAGTTCTGTATAAATACAGATTTGGTAGTCGTCAGTTAATTGCAGAAAGTCTAAATATTAAAGCAAGTTCTAGTTTATATGAAAGATTAAATGTTCTCATAAAACATGGTTTAGTGGCTATGAGACAGGAAAAACAACTTAAATTACTTGGTGTGCCAGCATCTTATTTTCTTACGCCTAAAGGGCTCAGAACTCTCCAGACAATTAATCGCTATGAATACATCAATGAATCTATCATAAAGGCTAGCTATCGAGATAAGATTCTTAGTCAAACATTCGTTTCGCATACGTTAGATGTTTATAAATACACCAATATACTCAAACTCCAATATCCAAAATTAAAAGTATATCTTCGTCGAGACATGAGTCGATTTAGCTACTTTCCAAAAACACCGCCCGACGCTTTTTTGTCGCTTACTCATGATAATGCAACCAGGCGCTATTTCTTCGATTACATACCGTCAAGTCAAGAACGAAAGTTATTGTTTCAACGAATCTATTCTTATCTTGATTTCTTTGATAATGG
>JASGMG010000036.1 GCA_030156575.1 Patescibacteria group bacterium
AAAATGGCGGCTGGTATTACTGCTAAAATTGGTAGGTTTAATGTAAATGCCTCAGCAAAAGCTATTTTGAGCGAGCCGAAATCTACGATTGATTTCGAAGATATAATAAATAGTGGCAAGATACTTATCTGTAATTTATCAAAAGGATTACTAGGCGAAGATGTGTCAGAGTTATTTGGCATTACGATCCTTGCAAAGTTGCAGCTTGCGAGTTTGCGTCGTGTACGCATAAAACAAGCTGAACGTACCCCATATTATTTATATGTTGATGAATTTCAAAATTTTGCCACACCTAGTTTTGTGCAAATGCTTAGTGAATCGCGTAAATACAAGTTGTTTTTGACTATGGCTGAACAATCAACTTCGCAACAAGAGGATCAGAATATGATAGGAATAATATTGGCAAATGTTGGTACGGTTATCTGTTTCCGAACGGGGAATCCAAACGATGAGAAGTTGGTACTTCCGTTATTCTCTCCGTATATTATGCAGGGTGAATTAAATAATCTAAGTGCTTACAACTTTTATGCTCGACTATCATCTGTTGTTGCTCAAGAACCATTGAGCGGGGTTACATTATTACTGGATAGTGATGGTAGTGAGTCTGTTGCTGAGCGAGTTATTGAAATGTCACGCAAACAGTATGCTCAAAAACCTAAAAAAGTTGAAAAAACAGTTTATTTACCCAAGAAAGCTCAAAACAAAAGAAAAAATACAGTCAAAAAGAGCGCCAATAAAGAACAAGCGCCAAAACCAAAAGTGAAAGTTTTAGGATTTTAAATTAATTCGCTGAGTTTTTGAATAGCAAGCCTATAATCTTCTTCGGGCATAGAATCGTCTTCGACCCTGATACTATCTGCCTGTTTGTATAATCCCATGATAGAAATTGCCAAATTGGGATTTTTAGTAGCGATAAAATCAATATTAAAGCCGATAGCATTGATATTTGAACCATGAATAGTACTTGAGATACCTGTTGGTTTATTATTTTTGATTGTAATATGTGTATCGTTTGTCATTACTACTATAATACACTGTTTTTGATAAAGTGGTAAAATAGTTGTATGAAAGATACCGATGCGACCACAACAAAAATTGCAAAACGTCTACGCGCTGTACGGGTTGAACGAAGCTTGACTCAAGTTCAGGTTGCTGAAAAGGCCGACCTTAATACTAACTACTATGCTAAGATTGAGCGCGGTGAAATCCGTCCGTCTATCGCAACTTACGAAAAGCTAGCAAAAGTTTTAAAAATCACTTCGTCAGAATTGTTCCCATTTTAGCAAGTTGATTTCGATCGATTAGTACACATTGATTACTTTGAGCTAAGCGCACGGCAAAACTACTGAATACGCTATTTGTAATTACCATAGCTCGGTCGCATTTATATATCGAAAGTCCGGCAACAACTTGACGCACGGCGTCTGCTTTTACGAGTCCGGAATATCTCTTTGCTTGAATGCCCCATCTAATACCATCTTTGTGTGCGATTATATCAACGCCGTAATCGAATCGCTCTGTTAGTTTAATGCTTGAATAGCCCTGTTTGCTTAATATACTTGCAATATATTTCTCAAAATCAAGACCGTCCATCCTGTCTATGTTGGTAAATTTGATGTTGATAAAAAAGTGCCGGATTATTTTATATAGTTTACTTAGTAATCTGAGTGTAATGATTATGAATATTGCCATTAAAATATACTTCACGTATTCCCAATAATAAATAGTCAAAACGGTAATTAAAACAAAAGATAAGTTTGATCGACGCATTATTTATTCTCCGCTGAATCGTCGTATATACTGTCAATTTCTGATATATCGAAGTTTAAACTGTCGTCATTGATAGTTAAATTCCCGAACCGCAAATCCAGCCAAATTAAAAACAGGCCCGTGCGGTTTGTTTTTAATTTGGCTGAATTGTAGTGATACGAATTCCCGTTTTTGCATTGCAGAAGTACGCGGGGTTCGGCGAAGCGCAGTGAAATTTTATGAAAGTTTACTTTTGATAAAATGAGCAAACAGAGGAATGACTTGTTGCAATATTCCTCCATACTAAGCACAAAGGCTTCGAATCAAATACTCGTCTATTATTATTTGCACAAGTAAGCTTTATTGTTGATGTGACTTATCTCCGATATCGTAAATTTTTAGTTCGCCATTCCCGATAACATATTCCAACAGGTCGCCGGATTCTGGGATGCCTTTATAATAGGATTCGATTATTAGTCCGATACCACCGTGTGCAACTAATAATATATCTTTATTTTTAAACTCGGCCTTGATTTTATCAAGAAATGGGTATATCCTCGCCTCGAGATCTTTTGGCGTTTCGCCATTTGGGGTATTCTGGTTATCGTATTGCCAAAGGCCATAATAGTTATCGTTAGTATGTTTTCCTTCGTATTCACCAAAGTTTCTTTCTCTTAGCTCGCTAGCAATTATTAATGGAGTATCTTTGTGTGGCTCGGAAATGATTTCAGCAGTTTCTTTTGCTCTAATGAGAGGTGAGCATAATATTGCATCGAAGTGTGTATCTTTGAGTTTTTCTTGCATTTCTATGGCTTGTTTTCGGCCAGACTCATTTAGTTCGATATCTATACTACCCTGAATCTTATGTTCTAAGTTCCAATTGGTTTGCCCATGTCTCACGAAGTATTCACTCATAACTTATCCTTAAATGTTATTATACTGTAATATATTTTAACAGATGATGTTCTAAAAGGTTAGTGAGCTTAGATAATCTGAGTAGACTATAGCGGACTTCCTTGTTGTTTAGTTAGTGTTTACAGCCTATAGGGTGCTTACTTTTATGCTCAATAATTCTGAACTATTACAATGTTATTGATTTGGTGTCTATATAGTGTTATTATGATATTCGAGATAAGCATCTCAAATCCAAAAATAGGAGGTCGAAATATGAAACTATTTCGAAAACTTAATCTGTCGTCTTATACTGCTACGAAATGTAAGCATAGGACAAAAAGGAAAGGTAATGTATCAGCTTTTGGTGAGACTACGAGTACTACGATGCCAATTAATGAAGATGATTCAGTAGACTATTGTCTTGAGTGTATTGGTAAGATGGCGATTAGGTGTGCCTGGTGTGGGAAAACTATATTCATTGGAGATCCAGTAACTTTATATATAGCTAACAAAAGTAACATGCCTGATTATGCGATGATTTATAGTGAGAGTTCTACCGAATTATCAAAAGTTATAGGTTGCCTTAGACCTAGCTGTGCAGACACAGGGGGTGATATCTCAGGATTTTGGATGCCAAGTGAAGACGGAAAAGGACATGTTCATAGAATTAAATCTGTGTATGAAATCATTTTATAAAAATGAAGCCTTGGCCGTTTGTTCTATCTTAGAGTTGACATGTACTATACGTGTCAACTCTTCTTTATTTATACTAAAACTATGAAACCCAAGATTAAAGAATTAACGAAGTTAGCAAATTAATTAAAGACGTTTTAAATGTTCAGTTGCATTTATTAATTTAATATATCAAATATAATAATTTAGAATTCGTATCGATATATGATTTATTGAGCATCTCTTCCTGAAACACATCTACTAACCTTAGCCAAGATTTGCACCAAACGTGACCCGTAAGGTTCAAATCATAGCCAAGAGAGATAGCGGGAGTGGGATACGGTGAAGGTTTCGAGTAAGAAGGGCACTATTCTGCTAGAGCTAAAATAGCTGTAAAAAGTATCTCATTTGTCACATTTTATTGTTAGATCATTTCAGAGGATTTCAGTGCTAAAATAAGGTTATGATCGAGCCTTAAATTATTAATAGACTGCTACTTCCAGTAGTAGTCGCACTTGTGACTACTGTTATAGTCACGCCTTTGGTGGGAATCTTTATACAGCCCTATATTGAGGTTCGCAAGAACAGGATCACAAAAGAGCGGGCCAACAGAATTGAAGTGATCGTTCTGATAAAGTCGATCACAAGCAATCTATTCGTCGTGCTTGACGAAGCAAAGAATAAAGAAAAGAAGCTACTAATACCGACTATGGTCAGTATCGTAGCTAGCCGTCTTGATAGCATTGAGTCCGATGCTAAAGATTTAGTTAGACTACTAGTTCACCTTGGCGTATATCACCCCAGCCTAAAGAATCATGAGGATAAGTTTATAAGAGATGTTGCTCACATAGCGGGCGGGGCTGTAAAGATTAAGTCAAACGTCACAAAAAATACCGATAAGTCGATCAACGGACAAACTGGCTTTAGGGATGTTAATGTTCGGACAATGAATGGTTACATCGGTAATCTAAAAAATATACTAGAAGAAGTCGAGCATTTGGGGCTCAAAAATAGAATCAAACGAAAATTCTCAAAAATTATCCGCATGAAAAAGCAAAGATGACAATACGACAAGCTCTTTGACCGGGGCTCCTGCTGGCCGAGATGTCATATATGTGCCTAGCTCTATTTTTAGATGATTCCGAACTACGAAGTTGTGACTGGAGTATAATGGATTAGAGATGCCTAAAGAATCTAGTGAACGTCAGTATAAAGTAACGCTCAAAGGGGGGTATTTTTATAGTGAATACGGATAAGACGCTCGAAGACTATAAAAATTCTTTAATGACAGGTATATACGGAATAGTGACTGGTACATATCAAATTAATGTTACGCCTAGCAACTTAATTAGTTTAGCAGAGATAAATAGCGAGGTAACAAAGGAGTAATTATGAACGAAAAGCCTAAATATAACCCAAACCAGTGGATTCATTATAAATATGGGAATAGTGGACAAGGTGTCAGTAGAATACGCAGTATAGCATTTTTGAAGAATAAAGGTTGGATGTACAAAGTTGAAAACCCTATGTCGCCAGAGACTACTATGTTGATCTCAGAAAAGGATATCATAGGAAAGGCTGAGTCCGCCTAGCTGACATATGTCTCACAAGTCCAGTCTGGAGGGATTCGAGTTCCTTGACTATGACGCCCAACTAAGACGCTTATGTTTTAGAACTCCAACTTGGAGTTTTTTTGTTTGATATAATATAAAGTATGAGAGAAATAGAAATAAAAGCTAAGGTTGCGAATAAGGCGGTTGTTATGCCACACGGCGTATTGCTTTGTGGTGGTGCCGAAGGTTATATTCGCAAGTTTCTAATTGATGAAAAGAATTATCTGGATGCCGTAATTGGTTTACTAGCTGATTTATTTTACGGGACATCAATACCAGCCTCGATATTGGTATTTAAAAAATGTCGCAAAAACCCTGATGATGTATTATTTATCGACGCATCAAAACATTTTGAAAAAAGCAAAAATCAAAATCGTTTACGTCCAAGTGGTATCGATAATATTATCGAAACTTATCACGAACGCAAAACCGAGGATAAATACAGTTACGTCGCCAAATTGGATGAGATTAAAGAAAATGACCACAATTTGAACATTCCGCGTTATGTTGACACCTTCGAAGAAGAGGCCGAAATTAATTTTGATAAAGTCGTGGCTGAAATTCGACAGATTGATAGTGATATAATCGAGATTGACGAAAAGATTACAGGTTTTTGTAAAGAGTTGGAAATTGAAAGTCCTTTTTAATTATGAAAGAAAACAGCTTAGTAATTTATCAAAATGACAATGGTGCGATTGAACTGCCAATTGACATTAAAGCCGAAACAATTTGGGCTAGTCAAAAACAGATCGCTGAGTTATTTAATGTTGATATCAGAACTATTAATGAGCATTTAATGAATATATTCAAATCATTAGAGTTGAACGAAGATTCAGTTATCCGGAATTTCCGGATAACTGCCACAGATGGCAAAAAATATAATACAAAACACTATAACTTAGACGCAATAATCTCTGTCGGTTATCGAGTTAACTCTAAAAATGCCACCGCCTTCCGCAAGTGGGCAACCAAAACCCTCAGAAGCTATATTATCGACGGTTATGCGATAAACCCCGCTCGAATTGAATACAATAAAACTCAATTCCAAAAAGCTATTGAAGGTATGAAATTAATAGCTAGCGATGCTGACGCGGTTGGCTCGTCAGAAATCGCCGACTTGGTATCGTCATTTGCTGATACGTGGTTTTCGCTTGATGCCTATGATAAATCAACTTTGCCACGTAAAGGTAATATCAAACAAGTTGTCCAAGTGGGTGCTGCTGATTTACAAAAAGAACTTAGTAGACTGAGAGCCCAATTAATCGAGCAGAATGAGGCGACCGATATATTTGGTCAAGAACGCGAAAAAAACGGGTTAGTGGCACTATTTGGTAATGTATTTCAATCGTTCAATGGCGAGGACGTATACCCAAGCGTCGAAGAAAAAGCCGCCCATTTACTATATTTTGTGATTAAAAATCACGTATTTTTTGACGGCAACAAACGTTCGGGCGCGTATTCATTTGTTTGGTTTCTAAAAGAAGTTAATCTTTTGAACATTAAAGAAATTAGCCCCCAAGCCCTGACGGCAATCACGTTGCTAATCGCCGAAAGTAACCCAAAAGATAAGGATAAAATGATTGGGTTGGTGTTATTAATGCTTGGGGTTGAAAGATGACAATAAACAATTTACAGCAAAAAATCTACGTTTACAATTCATAGAACTTGAGGATAATAAGTTATGAAAGAAAAGCTTGTAAATTATGCATTTATTGATAGCCAGAATCTAAATCTTGGAGTTGGATCTTTGGGCTGGAAAATCGACTATTCAAAATTACGACTATATCGAGTTATAGGCACTTTTGTGTTGGTTTTTTAGCCTAATTTCCTCTGTTATTTGCTCTCAATTAATGTCGTAGTACATTAATTGGATGACTAAAAGCCCA
>JASGMG010000037.1 GCA_030156575.1 Patescibacteria group bacterium
AGACTGTCAAGTTGGAGCGCCCCTGACGTTTACCAGAGAACGAACGAGCTTGATAGTTTTGCTCGGTACGTATAATGAGGAGGTATGTAAAGGGAAAGGTTACTTGATTTTAACCTTTAGCTTAGTGCTTTACAAAAATCATCTTTAAAAAACATTGTAATATAAATTTGCTAATTTTTGTCGATAACAAACTGCTTAATTATTATTCCGCTAGATATTGTATATTATCAGGAATAGTGACTAATAGCCTTAAATAATGATATAATCAAAGTACGTTTTGTGAGTTATTTTGGGACGACTCAGTAGGTTCGTCCTGATTTATTGAAACGTAGCATGGTCAAGCCTGACTGTTGCAATTATTTGTAATATAAGGCTTATGCCAATACTGTTAAAGTTTGTATTAAATTTGATAGCCGCGGCTATCGCCAGACTGATTATGTCAGTTATTGTGATTACCAAGTTATTCATATATTTATTATAGGTTATCTTAATAGTAATGTATTTTTCGTGAAGCACTTACAGCCTACTGGCTTCTAGTAGAGTTTACTCTTTACAAAAAAGTGTACCGGTCTTCTCATTATCAAGCTTCACTGTAGGAAGGCCGGGTCTAAGTAAATGGATAATGATATTAATTATCAGCAATGGGTTGAAGCTCAACGCAATAAAATTTGTGAATGGCGACGCTCGAACAGTAAGAAGAAATTTGTTGGCGAGCGCGGTTATTTACACTTCGACGGTAAAATATTTTTTAGAGACCATATAGATACTGGTGGTCATTCTATTAACGAGATACTTCGTAGTACCGATGCTATTGTAAGACATAGATTTCTACCCTTCATACGCGATGATCAGCGTGTTAGAAAATTTCGTGATAAAAAAGAAATAACATCACTTGGATGTGTTCGAAAACATTCTCAGAGATTCCCTACTATCAAGAATCGACCGATTATGTTTGCTGCACATCGCGATGCTTGTATCTATTCATTTTATGGTGAAATATTAACACGACCTTATGAATTAATATTGAAAAATAAGAAGCTTGATGATGCCGTCTTGGCATATCGAAAAATATGCAATAAAACTACCGGTCGTAATAAATCAAATATCGACCTCGCGCAAGACTTTCATAAAAAAATAATGTCATATGATAAAGTTGGAATATTGATGGCTGATATGAGTAGTTTTTTTGACACGATTGATCACAAAAGGCTTGCTGACAGATGGAAAGAGACGCTTGGATTAGATATATTACCGCCAGATCATACTGCTATTCTCAAATCATTGACTCGTTATAGATATGTTTTTAAGCGCGAAATTTACAAAGCCTTAAATTTAAGTGATAAAAAGACAAAAGAATTATCTAAAAGTCGATTAGCTGCACTTTGCGGATCAAAACAATTTAACCAAAATATAAAGAAGGCCGGTCTTATCCGTCAGAATAGATCGGGACGTGGCATCCCCCAAGGCAGCCCGATTAGCGGATTACTTGCTAATATCTATATGACAATATTTGATGAAAAAATGCATGATTATGTTGTATCAAGAGGTGGCCATTATGGTCGTTATAGTGATGATATTGTAGTCCTAATTGATGAGTCGTTATTATTCGATACTTATGAATTTATGAAAACGTTGATAAAAGATGAGGGTATAAAAATCAACAACAAGAAGACCGACTGCTTCACTTTTAATAAGGCGACGGGGGAATTTATTAATGCTCTTAATGTTTTGGGAATTGACAATCCCCTTAATAACAAGCAGCGACCACAATATTTAGGTTTTATGTATGGGTCTAAAGATATGTTTTTAAGAAGCGCTACGCTTGCAAGGCGTTTTCGTGGTAATAATAAATTAGATAAGAATCGATGGAACTATTTTCGGCTTGCGCAGCAAAAAACGCATTCTAAACCGATGGCTAAACAAATAATAAAGGTAAGGAATAAAATAAAAAGAAAGCAGGACGAGCAATAAATAATTTGGATTGCCCTCTAAGCAGTGTAGATCTCGTGTCGGCTCACTCTGGGGTATAAACTTTTCCTGATACCATTGCGGAGTATAATTATTGTTTTTGTATTTAGTCATTAATAATTATCTTTCGAGTGAGCTACTTTTCAAAGTGCTCCCTCAATCTAGTTGTAAGCAATTCGTATATCAGATCAATGAGTGGTGTTTCGTGATATAAGAAATCTAAATTTGAGTGACTTGCGGATATGATTTCGTAGCTAACGTTGTTGCGTTTTGTACTCGACCGAATTATCTCGTCATACTTTTTTGCTTGCTCTATATTGATAAAATCTATGGCCTTGCTTTTTCTGTTAGGCTCATTAAAATAGTACATTTTGTACGTCGGGTTGTCAGACCGCTGCGTGTATTTGCCAGATATGTCCGAGAATATGTAAATGATATTTGATTTTCCAAATAAATCTAGTTCATGTCCTAATGTTGGGAAGTTATTTTGTACAACTTGCTCGTAAGCAGCGGGTAGGTTATTAAAAACTACTTTTAGATTAGCTTCGGCATCTTCTTTTGAGTATTTATCCCATATCCAGTGGCTACCGACTTTCGCAATACGCGACCGATTAGCTTTTTTATATAAACGATCTACATTTCCAGTATTGTCAAGGGAAGTTACATAACTTAAGGCCTCGATAAATACGCCAATATCTAGCTGCTTATTTGCAACTCGATATGAGCCGGACTTCTGATTAAGCCGGTTACCAACTTTCTTTTGAATTTCTTCAAGCTCCTCGGGCCTTATCTCTCCAAGTATGTCAGGATCATAATAACCATTTCGCGCAACTCTTTCAGCGATATTATTTCTTTTCTCCTTTATAAGTAATTGATATGCCTCTTCAATCCAAATTGGGAAATAATTTCCGAACGCAAAATTTATAGTCCTTACATTCTCTTGATCTTTAACATCAGGCATAATCCCTAATTGAACATGGAACTTATCTAAAAATGCAAAAATAAACTCGCGAGAAAGAACCGTATTGCCGGTATGCTTTAGGAGCTTGTGGTTTACAAGTTTCATAACATCTTCGCCTACTAGTGCTTCAGCATATTCAACGGGTTGTGATATTATAGGGTTTTTGGTCGACATAACCGTAAATCCAAGTCCCTGCCCGCGTATGGCATTAACAAGCTCATTATCAATTTCTTTTATCTGGACATCATTTTGTGATATATGGATTGGGTATAGTGAGTAAGCTAATTCGTTTTCCTTAAATTTTTCATACGCTATACCAATTTTCCATGCCGAAGGGTAAAAGAACTTTTTTATGGTTGGAAAGTCGTGATCAAGTAGGTTGTTTAGCCTATCAACAAAAGCATGAAGTTGAATGAACTTCTCATCACGTTTGCCTACAATGCGATTGGTATTTTTAAGAATATCTGCCAGCTCTTTTTCTTTGGCGTCATAGCCCGTTAAACGTTGACGGTTTTTATCAACTAATGCTGTCCAATGCCTAATGTATTCCTTACGGCTCTTTGAAATGAGATGATCGGTCTCAAACTCTACTCGCTTTGTCTTTTCGTTATTTTCGTAATTTATATTGCCTAACTCGTATGAATCAAGGTACATCCAATATATCTTATTGGTTCGCTTATCCACGCCAAGCAGTATCGTTGGGTCGATTGCTGCGTACGCTAGTATACTTACCGGGCAGTCGAATACGAGCCCGTTCCGCTTTACATTTACTGGTTTCACTGAAATTGCAATTGTACCAATTGGGTAATCTTCCTCGTCCTTAATCTGTACGTGACCATCAATGTTCGGATACTTATCAATAACTTTAATGTCTGGCACGACTCGATCATGTTTGCCGAGTATAGTCATAATAATTCCAACCGCCTGTGTATCCTGCGAGTTTGACTTCGGCTGCTTGGCGGGTTTTGCTTTCACTTTTTGGTCATCCTCTCTTTTGCCCATGACTTTGCTTTTAAGCCGATATATAGATCAAATACCACCTTTGCCTTGTAAACCTCTTCCAATGTAATATCTTTAAGTGGTTTAGACGGTTCTTGAGCAATCTTGTTTTCTAGTGCCTCAAATTCGTCGAGCAACTCGTGTAGGTTTTCAGGAAATAACTTTCTTAATGAACCGAGTACCTCGTTCGGCTTCTGAGCTTCACCGTATGCTATTACGGCGTCCTTCAGCCCAAACCAAAATTCTTGCCAAATGTTCGTTTCAAATCTGAGATGTATATCATTCTTGGCAAGCATTGCCAAGGCATTCGTATAGCGGCTTAACGCCATCATTTTTGGCTTGTCGAAGCACACTACGTCCATAATATAAGCATAATCTCTCGCTACCGTACCAAGCGCATTATCATCTAGGACACGATGCTGATCTTTCCAATTTACGTCTAGTATAGGCGATACTTGCGGCGCGATGGCATACCCGGGTCTTTCGAGGTCATCAATCTGCTCATAAAATTTAGCTACATCACGAGGGATATTCCACCAGATGAATCCAGATGTTGCTATATTCATTGCCGCAACAAAGAGTCTGCTCATATTCCAGCTAGCCTCCCAGGCGGCAGTTACAGGTATACTGCGTGACAGTATAAAATCAATTAAAAGCTCATGATTATCCTTCGTCGAGGTCAGCTTGATCCAATCGGATGTCTTGTTCCAGCCGTTTAAGGGCTTTGGTCGAACAGAATGAGAATGCGACTGGACTTTGATTCTGACATTCCATTTTGGTTTATTCATATCTTTTGCATCAGGCCTTTGGCGCTTTAGTTCTTCTTGTAGTATGAATATCCCCGCATTTTTTCGTTTCTCCGATTCCTTATAAAGCCATTTGGCCCATTTTTTCGAATCGCCAAGTTCTGCAAGTTTGGCATTGGAACTGTTGCTAAATAGATGCTTCCGTTCAGTGGCGTCATTACTGGCTGACATAAACCAATTTATGACTTTCTTTTCCTCATCTGATAAGTCGTCATGGTCACGCGTAGTGCCGGCGTATTTAGCCATGCCATATCTAGCTTCGGCAAGATGAACGATATTGTCCAGCTCTGCTACTGTAATATTACTACCTGGATGTATCGGCTTTAAGATGTTAGTGTAAAGGCTGCCCAGTCGTTTTGCGTGTATTATTTTGGCAAGATCACGCTGTTCATCAATTTGACGTTGAGTGATCGGCGTCCGTGCAAATGATGCACCCCAAAAAGCCCAAAATAACTTCCGCTCATGATCTTCAACTCCAAGGTTAAGTTCCTCTGATGTTGGATGTCTTGTTGATGCCATGCGCTGTATGGCTACCATCTCTATTTTGCCAACCTCTTCAAGTGCCAGCGTGGCAAGATGATACCTAATGTGTTTACTGCCGCGATTGTCGAGTTTTTTGCAGGCGCTAAGGAAAGAACGAGCATTTGCCAGACAAGCTTTGCGAAATGCCTCAAATTCCTTAGCAGTCATGAGCTTACTCTGCGACCTTTTCGATCTGACTGTCGAAGATAATCTCGTTTATATCGCTAAAGATTTGGTCTTGATTTGAGCGCCCTCCACAATAGTCTGGTTCTCTGGCAATAGTTATGGCTCCGGCTTTTTCGGCAAGGCCTTGAACGAACTGCTTGCCGGTCCATCCTTCAGTAGTAAGGTACTTAGATTCCTTCAAAAACCTCCGCTCGTACACAGATTTATGCCACGGAAAAAGAAAATCCTCGTAGCTCATGCTAAAACAGTCCAGATCGAAGTTGAGCATTATCGGTTCTTTGCCCTCACTAAAGTGACGCAAGCCAGGTTTACTTGTTTCCCAGCCCAGAACTTCCCAAAACTTGATCATGTCAGGGTTAGTGATGTGCTCTCCTAGATCGCCCTGATACCCCAACATGTCACCAGGCCAAGTACCTGAGTGGAACACAGTATGGTTAGTACCGCTTGCATCGGTGTATATAAATGGATTGTTTTCACTATTATCATGCCTAATGCCGAAGATAGCTACGTCACTAACCCAGCCGAGCTCCATGGCAGCCTTGAGCCAGTCTGCGTCATCACCACGAAGCTTATCTTTAACAACCTCAAAAAATAAGTCTTCATCCATCCGTTCCTGTTCCCGAAGGGTTTTGAGAAGTTCCTTTGCCTCATCACATACATCAGCTAAGTCATGATGTGCGTCAAACATGATGAATTTGCAGGGTTTACGTATCAGGCACTTCTGTTGAGCGTCGTATATATGGGTTAAGACAAATCTGTGGTCGTCGTGAACATAAACAGGCTTTCCTTTATAAGAGTAAAGATCGAATTTATCTAGCGTTTTTAGCTCTTCTTGCATATTACATATTATACTGGATAAAGAAGTTAAATACTTATATGGAAATTAAGACGGAGAATTATTAGCCATGACATTAGATGTTTTTTGTTTGTTCTTTTGTTCGATAAAATTCCAAAATATATCGAGATATCTGAATTTAATCCGAGAAACTTGTTTGATATTTTTGAATATAAGAAATGACAAAGATATCACTGGACAAGTACATCGTTAAGTCTCCGCCT
>JASGMG010000007.1 GCA_030156575.1 Patescibacteria group bacterium
TTAATAATTTGATCCATAGAACAAATCTTAATGGAATAATAACAAAAGTGACATTTTCATTGTCTAACTGGTGGGGACATTTTCATTGTCCATCTACAATGGCAAAGAAATATCTATTAAATTAACAGTTATAATTATAGTCTCTGGTATAATGATACGTAAATTACATAATATAAAAGATGGGAAAAGTGAAAGATTTGTTATTGAAAAAAGTTCGGTTAACCTATTATTTTATTATTCTATTTGTCGTATTTGTGACCGTTATTATTTTTATGCCACATGTAAAGTTTGATAGTGGAGCTTTAATGCTATTTTCTGTTGACTCCTTTTTATATGGGTTTTACATATCTCCAATTTTAAATGCACAAAAGTCTAGAGTCGAGGAGCTACATAAGATAATTCGTTCTGAGTCTAATTCGATTTTTGCAATGGTTCTTAGTGCAAAAAAACTACCTAAAGTGCTTCGTAATAAAATTCAAGGAATGTTTATGGATTATTTAAAGTCTTCGATAGAACAACAGAAGCCAGGTGAAGGTGAGGTTAAATACGAATCAATGATTACATATTGTTTAGATTACAAAGGAGAATACCAGTCTGATATCGATGAATTACTAAATAAGCTAGTAGCGAATCAACAAAATCGCACAAATTTTGCTATGCAAATGAGCAATAAGGTTTATAACAATGAGTGGATTATTATATTTATGTTATTCAGCATTACTTTGTCATTTGTGATTTTATTAGACATGGGTGGTAGTCTTATGCTTAAATTTCTTGCAGCTGTTTTATGTACTAGCCTTTCTATGCTTTTAGTTATTTTAGCGAAAATGTCAACGCTTACTCACAAGAAAGCAAAACAAATTTGGAACCCATTCAAGAAACTAATAGATAGTCGTTTTTATAGAATTGATTAATTAACTATACTCAAAAGTCCTATATAAAAAACATAAGCAATTTGTTATAGTTGTAGTTGATGGATGAGGATAAGATTCAACAAGATCACCGTGAACAAAATGAACAAGCGACTTTACAGCGTGCGGCTATTCTAGGAATTCAATATATTGATTCACGTTTATTTGAAGATACAATAGAACTTACAAACGGTATTATTGATATACCTACTATGCATCAAAATCGGATAATACCGCTAGTTGCTGGTGACGATAGTACTCCTTGGCAGTTTGGTGTAACAGTTCAAACTCCACAATCTTATATATATAATTTAACGAATAAATACAACGAGACAAGTCATAACGTTAAATTCTTTTTGATTAGTGGTGATGGATATAAGAAACTAATGGATCGTTATGATCCGGTAGTTAAAGTTGTACATAATGATATTAAAATCGCTCAAGAAGGTGATAGCAATACTATAGCAGAGGTTAGTAAGACCTTGAATTCTGTTGGTAGCGATGAAATATTCGATTATTTAATTAATCAAGCTGATCGCCTGGGGGCTAGCGATATTCATATAGAGAATCAGCGAACACATATGCGTATTAGGATGCGAATCGATGGCGTTTTGCACCCAGTAGCTGATTTAGACAATGAACGTTATCGTGTTATATTAGGTGCTTTGGCATCGAAAGCAAATATATCAACAGCAGCAAAAGAGCCTCAATCGGGTCATATGCAAAAAGAAATTATACATGATGGCGTTGCTCATTTATTGAATTTACGCATTGAAACTGTGCCTACTATGTATGGTCAAGATGCAGTGCTTAGGTTGTTTAATTTCGACGAATCAATGTTAAACCTCGATCGACTAGGAATTGGTCAAACAGAACGATCCGAAATCGATGAAGTTATTAAGCACCCTAGGGGAATGGTCTTAATGGTTGGTCCGACCGGTAGCGGGAAATCAACTACTCTTTATAGTATTATAAACGCACTAAATACTACTAAACGTAAAATCATAACCTTAGAGGATCCGATAGAGTATGGTATTACAGGTATTTCGCAAATACCAATAGATACAACTGATGGTCAGAGCTTTGCTGATGGATTACGTGCTGTTTTACGCTTAGATCCTGACGTCGTTATGGTTGGTGAAATTCGTGATGCTGATACGGCAAAAACTGCTATTCAGGCTTCTATTACTGGTCATTTAGTATTATCCAGTTTTCATGCTAATTCAACCTCAGCTGCTTTTAGTCGTATGATCGACCTAATAGGCGTTAACCCTATATTTAGTTCGTCGATTCGTTTAATAATTGCTCAGCGTTTAGTTAGAAGGTTAGACGATAAGACGAAGCAGGAATATGAGCCAGATGAAGCGACTCGAAAATGGGTTCAATACGCTTTAAAGGATTTGCCTTCTCATATTGAAAAGCCCAATTTAAATAATTTTAAATTATGGCGTCCAGTTGTTAGTGAATTATCACCTTTTGGATTTAGTGGACGGATTGTTATAATGGAACAGATGGTGGTAAATGAGGACATTCAGAAATTTTTAAGGGGTGATGTGACAGATGTACACACTGAAGTTATCGAACAAGCAGCTAGAAAAGCTGGTATGGTGACGTTAATGGAACGGGGCGTTTTGGCTGCACTCCGTGGTGAAACAACTCTTGATGAAATAAATCAGGTGATTTAAATTAAAATCCCTTTTAATATCTGTATTATTATGGTATAGTCAATAGCTGATTGTATCTATAAATTTAAAGTTTAAAGTAAAAGTGAGTACAAGAATGAGTTTTGAATTAATTAAAAAAGTAAATGATGCCCAGAAAAAGACAAACGTAGTTGATGTCCGAAGTGGCGATACTGTTCGTGTTCATCAAAAAATTAGAGAAGGCGCAAAAGAACGTATTCAGATTTTTGAAGGTGTTGTTATACGTACTGATCGACGCTCTTCACACACCGCACGAATTACTGTTCGTAAGATAGCTAGTGGTGTTGGTGTTGAAAAGAGTTTTCTTATTCACAATCCGTTGGTTGAGAAGATTGAAGTTGTTCGTCGAGCTAAGGTTCGTAGAAATTACTTGAGCTTCTTACGTAATCGAAGTGGTAAAAGTGCTCGTCTTAAAAGTGTTAACTTTGATCGTGAAGGTGTTAATAATGTTCACGATGCTGTTGCCGAGGCAGAAGAAGTTCGTCTAAAAGAGCAAGCTCAAATTGAAGCTGAAGCAAAGTTGGCTGAAAAAGCAGCTGCAGAGGCTGAACTTGAAGCTAAACAAGCTGAAGTTGAAGCTCGGCACGCTACAGAAGCTTAATTTGTAAGATTATTCTATAAACATTAAAAATAGCCGGATATCTGGCTATTTTTAATGCTAAGATATAAAGATATGATACTTGGAATTGATGAGGTTGGACGAGGATCGTGGGCTGGTCCATTAGTGGTTGGGGCTGTTGTTTTGGATGGAGTTAAGATTGAAGGATTAACAGATAGTAAAAAATTAACAAAAAAACGGCGTGAGGTACTAGATATTGAGATTCGTGAAAAAGCGGTCGGTTTTGGGCTTGGCTGGGTCGACGCTAGCGAGTTAGATAAGGTCGGTTTGTCTATGGCATTAATATTGGCCACTAAACGTGCTGTTGAGCAAGTATTGGTGTCGTATAGTGAGATTGTTATTGATGGTACGGTTAATTTTCTGGCGAATACTAACAAGGGTAGGTATGTAACTACTTTAAAAAAGGCTGATTTATTAATACCAAGCGTATCAGCCGCGTCAATAATTGCCAAAGTTGCTCGTGATAATTATATGAGATTACAAAGCGATGTTTATCCAGATTATGGTTTTGAAAATCATGTTGGATACGGTACAGAACTACATCGTAATGCAATTAATAAACTTGGAGTTACTCCGCTTCATCGCTTATCGTTTGCACCATTAAAGAAATATTCAAATAAATCTAAAGATATATCTTAATAAAAATCTAAAAATAAATGACGAAGATAATAAGGAATAGTATTGAGCTATTGTATTCGAATATATAAAAGAATGGTTATAATACTCTTGATAAAAATATGTAGTCTTTCTATTGTTGAAATTTACTTAAAGATTCAGTAATTCATTTATTACCAATTGGCTATCACGTTCTAGCAACTTAATTTTGTCATTGATCTCGTTTACTCCCATTTCTATGGCTCTTGTTAAGATTGGGTCTGACTTCATTGGTTCAAAAAAGTTTATATATTCATCTAATTGAATTTTATCTACTAGTGCATTTGCTATATACTTTGGATACTCGTCATAACTTTTATCTCCCTTGAACGTTTCGTATATCCAATCCCAATTATTACGAATCCATTGCCATGTAATAATACGTGAATATTTATTTCTGATTAAGTAAACGATCCATCTGGCGACGTCTTGATTACGAATAATTGAGTTATCTTTGACAAGCTCCAATAGTTTTATTGCTGTGTTAGGGTCTTTGGTTGAGGTTATTCCGTCGCAAATGTCTTGCTGTAGCTCAGACGATTCGGTTTTCTTATAAGCTTCCATTAATTGATCAATGTGTTCATTTTTTGTGTCACGAACAGCTGCGGAAATTAACAATCCTCTTATCTCGGAGTCAATCTTCTCTAGCGGTATTGAATTAAACAGTTTAATTGCATGTGTCGTTATGTCTTTGTTATTGGAAAATAGCATTAGCCCAATAATTAAACTTCGTAATTTAGTGTCAGTTTCTATTTCATCTGGCTGTTTTTTCCAGCCTAGTCTTTTAAATTGTTTTTTAGCAAGATCGCCAGCTAATTGTCGTAATTTTTGGTCTGCCATATCATTATGTTCGACAAATTTCTTTAAGCTATTGATAGTTAATCCAATAACGCTCCATACGGCTTCTGAAGTTTCATTCTTGTAGGCGCTAAGTAGCGGTATTAAGTCTGCGCTACTGACAATGCCAGCATTAGCTAAGATTGCCTGTTCGTTTAATAACTGTAATCGATCTGTAACTGATAATTTATTGTTACTAATTTTTAAAATTAATTGCTTTAATAATTCATGATCGTAATGGGTTATAAAGTGTACATCATTTCCAATGTTAAATTGTAAAACTGAATCGTCAAGTTTAGTAAAGGTAGCTTCGCGTGTTTCGAATATATCTGGAGCATTATTGGCGTTACAATTTAACGGAATTGGCCATAATTTATCAGATGTTTTTGTACGGTCACTAGTTAATTGTTCTTGAGATATTTTTATTAGTTCGTCGTTTTGTGAAACATGCAAAACTGGAAATCCTGATTGGCTAATCCAAGTATGCATAAGTTTTGCTATATCTTTCCCACTTGATTTACTAAAAGCATTCCATAAATCAATTGCTTCAGTGTTTTTGTAGGCAAATTCTTTGAAATAATATTTTAGACCATCTTGGAATGCTTTTTCTCCTATGTATCTTTTAAGCATTTGAATTAATCTAGCTCCCTTGGCATAAACAATTGCTCCATCGAATAGTGTACTAATTTCGTCAGGATGGTTTACATCGGTTTGAACAGATTGAACACCAGCTAAGCTGTCGCGACGAAGGGCTATGATGCTTTCGCAGTTATCAAAATCTAGCCATATATCCCAACTAGGTTCAAGTGCGTCAACGGCCGCGTATTCGATGAGGGATGCAAAGCTTTCGTTAAGCCAAAGATCATTCCACCATTTCATTGTCACTAAGTTTCCAAACCATTGGTGACTTATTTCATGAGTTATTACTTTTGCAATGTAGTGTTTACTGCTGATAGATGTATTTACTGGGTTGGCAAGGAGCGCTATTTCACGATAAGTTATTAACCCCCAATTCTCCATAGCACCAGATGAGAAATCTGGTAAGGCTACATGATCACATTTTGGTAGTGGATATGGTGTATCAAAGTATTTATCAAAAAAATCAATTGATCTGGTGGCTATATCTAATGCAAAATCCAAGTTTTCACTTGATTGTGCTGGTGTTGCCCATACGTTTACTTCCACACCACTTTTGGTTTGTGCAGTTTTTTTGTGAAGTTCACCTACTACCCAAGCTAGTAAATAGCTACTCATAATTGGGGTAGTTTCAAACTTTGTTACTAAACTGTCGTTCTCTGTGCTTTGTGATTTTATTGGCATATTTCCAAGTATGGTTAGATTAGGTTCAGTAATTAATGTCACATCAAAAGTTGATTTTGCTTCAGGTTCATCAATACATGGAAATACTTCACGGGCATGGTGGCTTTCGAACTGGGTTGCAAGTAGCTCTTTTTTAACTCCGTCGTGATTGTAGTAACATGGATACAGCCCATGCATTGAATCTGTAATAATTGCATGATAAGAAATGAATAGTATATGTTTTCCAGCATTAATGTCGGAATGAGAAATTATTAATGTGTCATCGTTCCCATATGAGAATTTAGCCTCCTTACCATCTACAATAACTGATTTAATATCTAAATCTTTACTATGTAGTGTAATAGTTCCTGAGCTACCAATGGCATTACCAATGATAGTTACATCGCCATCGAATGTTCGGTTGATTCTATTTAATTTTAATGAAAGTTTATAATTTTTTGGAATGAATTGTTTTATTAATCTAGATACAGTTTGCATAATTCTATTGTAGCAGAACGAAGAACTCTAACTATTAATTGAGCTTACGGAAGTGTATTCCCCTAGGCTCAAGGTAGTATTCAGAGTAATCTGGATATTTAAGGAGTTAATAGATATGTCATTAGAAGTAAAAATTCACAATGTTCAAACATCGATATTGAAGGACTTATTATTCGTTAAATCGGCACGTTTTGCCGACTTACAAAGAAGTAGCGGTTTTGATAGTGATTATTTTAAATTTCATATAGGTCGATTAGTAGATATTGAATATGTGTCTAAATTGCCGAACGGTGATTATCAGTTAACTACTATTGGTAAGGAATATGCAAATAAAATTGACACTGAGAAGAATGTAATAGAAAGACAGCCTAAATCAGCGGTTATCTTAGTAATTGAAGATGAAAATAATCATTTTTTAATCCAAGAGCGTCTAAAGCATCCATATTTTGGCTTTTGGGGTTTTCCTGGTGGTAAGATTCGTTGGGGTGAGACGATAATCGAATGTGCTTCTCGTGAGCTTACGGAAGAAGCGGGTATAACAGCAGAATTACTATATCGTGGAGTTTATCACGAACACGTTAAATCTCTAGAGTCTGGTGATATCTTAGAAGATAAAATATTCCATGTTGTATATGGACTAAATAAAAAAGGCGAAATTAAAGAGTCGTTTGACGGCGGTCGAAACTCATGGCTTTCGATTGAATCAATAAAAAGTAAAAGCAATTTATATAAAAGCTTTAACACCGAACTTGAAGTTGGCCTTGGGCTAAAGACTTTCGTTGAACTCGAACAAACTTACACAAAAAATGAATTCTAGATATGCAAAAGATTATTCGTGTAACACTTTCTGGATCTTTTCATAGAGACATAGATGGTTTACGTAGAGCATATAACGAGTTAGCTCTTAATCAATGTCAAATTCTTTCTCCTCATAAGTTAGATTTCGAAGATAGTTCTGTATTGTTTGTACGTGACGTTTCAGAAAAGAACGAAACAAACTTTGACTTAGAAAAACATCATTTATTAGCTATTTCACAGTCTGATTTTTTATGGATTCATGCTGCGAATGGCTATATTGGAGTTAGTACTGCTATGGAAGTTGGTTATGCAACGGCACTGAATATACCTGTGTTTTCTAGCACTACTGTTGAAGATCAAACTATAGCTATGCTTATTAAAAAAGTTAGTAGTGTCTTTGTGGCTATTGAAACATTATATGGTAATAATTTGTGATTAGCTCGTTAGCGTGCATAATAATTGTATGGTAAGTTTGCATAGAAAAAGACGAGCTATTCTTCTCATAATAACTTTTGTTATTTTTGTTGTAACTGTGGCTATAGATATGCCAAGTAAGATTAATAATAGTACATCAGTAGATCAGGTTAAAAACAATAATACCTTAGATTTAGCATTGACTGCCCTTGAGGATTTAGAAATTAAAGGTCGAGCACCGAAGACTAATTACTCTAGGGCGCAATTTGGGGCTACATGGACAACAACTAACGGTTGTGATACTCGTAATATAATTTTAAACCGTGATTTATTAAATCCGATAGTCGACAAAAATTGCAATGTTATTAGTGGAGTATTGAATGATCCATATACTGGAGAATCTATAAATTTTATTAGAGGTAGTAAAACTAGTAGTGCCGTTCAGATTGATCATGTAGTCGCTTTGTCTGATGCTTGGCAAAAGGGGGCTCAACAACTTACTTTAGAAAAACGCATAGAACTGGCTAATGATCCACTTGAATTATTAGCAGTTGATGGAATAGCCAATCAACAGAAAAGTGATGGTGATGCGGCTACTTGGTTGCCTTCGAATAAACCATTTAGGTGTCAATATGTGGCGAGACAGGTTTCAGTAAAACGAAAATATGGCATATGGGTAACGCAAGCTGAATACAATGCTATGATAAACATATTAAATAAATGTCTTGATCAATTATTGCCAACCTCATAAAAGTGATGTATAATCATGGATAGTACATTGCATTTCATTAGTCGGCCGGCAGGTCGGCTTTTTTAAATAAATTAGGTAAGGAGAAAACTATGGAAGAAATTAATGTTAAACAATTAGTGTTTGCTGTGCATACCATTGCTGAAGAAAAGAATTTACCAGAAGAAACTGTTATGTCTATTATCGAACAAGCTATTGCAGCTGCTTGGCGTCGTGATAACGGAGAGCGTGATCAGAGTGTCCGTTGTGAATTAAATATTAACGATGGCACTGCAGAAGTTTTTGTGGCTCGTGAAGTAGTTGAAGAAGTCGGTTCTGACAGTATTGAAATCAGTCTAGAAGATGCTAGAAAGCAGAAGAAAGACGCTGAACTTGGCGATATTATAGAAGAAAAAATCACAGTTGATACATTTGGTCGAGTAGCAGCCCAGACGGCAAAACAAGTTGTTTTGCAACGTTTACGTGAAGCTGAGCGTGAAGTTGTATTAAGTGAATATGAAGATAAAATCGGTACTGTCGTAAATGGAACCGTTCAACGTGTCGAGCCTCGTGTTATTCGAGTTGACTTAGGCAAGGCTAGTGGTATTATCCCACAAAGTGAACAAATACAAGGTGAATTCTATAGTATAGGTAGTCGTATAAAAGTTTATATTAAAGATATTGAGCGTGATAACCGTGGGCCTCAACTCATTTTGAGCCGTGGGAATGAAGACTTTATTAAATATTTATTTAGTCAAGAAGTACCTGAAATTGAAACTGGCGCAGTTGAAATTAAAGCTATTGCTCGCGAAGCTGGTCGACGAACTAAGATTGCTGTGGCTAGCAAAGCTCCTGGAGTTGATCCCGTAGGAACCTTTGTAGGTGGACATGGCACTAGAGTTCAGTCTGTTATGAATGAAGTTGGAGATCAAGAGAAAATTGATATTATTGCTTACGATGAAAATATTGAACAATTTATCAAAAATGCGCTTAGTCCAGCTGAAATATCAAAAGTCATAATCAATAATGATACAAAACGAGCCACAGTTTATGTTGTTGAAAGTCAACAGCCAATTGCGATTGGTCGCGCTGGCCAAAATGTTCGTTTAGCTAGTCGTTTGACGGGTTATGAGATTGATGTCGAACAAGCTTTACCTGTAAAAGTAGAACCTCCTGTGCGTCGTAAGAATATTGAAGACAGTTTAATTGATGCCGTTCAAGAATCTGCAGAGTAGTTTAAATAGTCTATTAAGTTTGAATATATCTGGTCAAGACTTATTGATATAAGTTATAATAGTATTATGGCTGATGATTTTGCAGAATTTATTTCACATCTTACTGATAACGCTAGGACTAGTTTGCATCATGCTAATATGATTGCGCAGGGCTATAACAGTTCATATATCGGTACGGAACATCTGTTGTTGGGAATTTTAGCCCAGAGTTCTTCGGTTGGTGCAAAATTATTAGCTGATTCTGGTGTAACTCTTGATAGGGCTCAATCTGCACTAAACTTAGCTCCACTTATGGTAATTGTGAGTTCGGAGGCCAAGGGGTTGAGTGAAACAGCTAAATTAACGTTAAAAATGAGTTGGGATATTGCACAAGAGTCTCATCAAGATTATCTAGGAACTGAGCATATCTTGTATAGCATTTTAAATCAGCATAATGCTAGAGCGTCAGTACTTTTACGCGATATGAATGTTAATTTAGCTGAGCTTATGATTGGTTTAGAAGAGTTCATAGATAGGCAACGAGATATGGCCGGTAACGACTTTGAACGTACCGCAATTCATTCTGAGAAAAGAACGAAAGATAGAGGTGCCTTAGGTACTTTCGGAGTTGATTTGACTGCTATGGCAAAGAATGGAAAATTAGATCCAGTTATAGGTAGAAGGCAAGAAGAAGATCGTGCTATAACAATTCTTAGTCGTCGAACTAAAAATAACCCAGTTTTAATTGGTGAGCCTGGCGTAGGTAAAACTGCGATTGCTGAAGGTATCGCTCAAAGAATAGTTAATGAAGATGTACCAGAACACCTACTTGATAAGCGCATAATTAGACTTGATTTGGCTGGTATGATCGCCGGTACTAAATACCGTGGTGAATTTGAGGAGCGCCTCAAAAAAGTTATTAATGAATTGCAACAACAGAAAAATATTATTATTTTCATTGATGAGCTTCATTTATTAGTTGGAGCGGGCGCGGCGGAAGGCACAATTGATGCTGCTAATATACTAAAACCAGCTTTAGCGCGAGGAGAATTTCGTTTAATCGGAGCTACTACCTTAGAAGAGTATCGTAAATATATTGAAAAAGACAGTGCATTAGAACGTCGTTTGCAAACAGTAAATGTACCAGAGCCAAATTTGAAAGATTCTTTTGCTATATTAAAAGGCTTACGTAGTCGTTATGAAAAGCATCATGGTGTTAGTATAAGTGATGATATTTTGCAGAATGTTATCTACATGGCAGATCGTTATGTCAATGAACGTTTTATGCCCGATAAAGCTATTGATGTTATTGATGAAGCTGCTGCTTTAGTTAGGGTACGTTCAGGACAAAAGCCAAGTAAAATCCGAGATTATGCTAAACAATTGAAAAATTTAAATGAAAAAATGGAAGAAGCTGTAGTTTCTAAAGACTATGAAAGAGCAGCTTTATATAAAACACGAATTAGTCAAATCTCAGATAAACTCGCTCAAACTCGTGAAGAACTAGACAAGAAATCGCCAATTGTTTTAACTGACGACGATATTGCATATGCTATATCATCAATGACAGGTATACCAGTTAGACGTGTTCAAAAATCAGAGGCAAAAATGCTTCGTAATCTAGAAAAGCATTTAGGCAAATATATTATTGGCCAAGAAGAGGCTGTAGTAAAGGTGTCACGAGCTATTAGACGTAGTCGTAGCGGAGTTGCTAGTAACAACCGTCCAATAGGATCTTTTGTGTTTATGGGCCCAACTGGCGTTGGTAAAACAGAATTAGCAAGAGTTCTGGCTCGTGAAGTCTTTGGTAGTGAGGATTCGCTTATTAAAATTGATATGAGTGAATTTAGTGAACGTCACAATACTAGTCGTTTGATCGGAGCCCCAGCTGGTTATGTTGGTTATGATGATGGTGGAAAGCTAACTGATAAGATTCGTCGTCAACCATATAGCGTAGTTTTATTTGATGAAATTGAAAAGGCTAACCATGAAGTATTTAATTTATTGTTACAAATCTTAGAAGATGGTACTTTAACAGATTCAAAAGGGCGAAAAGTCAATTTTAGTAATGCAATCATTATTTTAACTAGTAACCTTGGGTCTGAATTCATGATAAAAGAGTCTAGCCTTGGTTTTCATGCTGCGACAAAAAATGATGAAAAGAAGTTAGATCAATTACACGATGAAAATGCCGAGGTCGCTGAAGTTGCTTTGGGAAGAATAATGCGTCCAGAATTAATTAATCGCTTTGACGGTATTGTGACCTTTAGAGCATTGACTCGCAAGCATATATCTAAAATCTTTGATAACTTGATTGATGAATTACAGCAACGATTGATTCAAAAAGGAATACACTTAACTATACAATCAACTGCCAAGAAACTACTTATTAACAAAGGTTATAGTGAAAAGTTTGGTGCGAGACCGCTACGTCGTACTATACAAGATGAGCTCGAGCATCGAATAGCTGATGGCATCTTATCTGGTACTTATGAAAAGGGTAGCGTGCTTACAATCGGCGTTAAAAATAAAGAGATACATATCGATGTGGCGACAGAGCTTTAGTGGCGGTAGGGTTAAATCTGGATTATTCACAACGTTTATTCTATGTATTTTAGCTGCTGGCATTTTTCTTAATCGACAAATTATCATTGATCAAATTAATGTTTGGCAGTTCCAACCAACAAACGAGATTAGTAATTTGGCCAATAATGCTGGGATATCGGGTTATGGTGATTTCTTATACTTAGCTAGCCAACCAAAACTTGAGAGTTCCGAAGACTTTAATAATAACTGTAGCAGTGTTGAGAATACAACTTCAATTTTAGGCTGTTATAATAATTTGAAAATTCATATTTATAATGTCACCGACAAGAAGCTCGATGGGGTTCGTGAAGTTACAGCCGCTCACGAGATGTTACACGCCGCTTATTACCGAATGGGCAGTAGTGAGAAAAATAGGGTTAACACTTTATTAGAGGCGGAATATGAAAAGTTAAAAACAGACGATAGCTTTAGTAAGCGTATGGATTTCTATGATCGAGTAGAACCTGGTGAACGCAATAATGAACTACATTCAATTATTGGAACGGAAGTCTCTGATATTAGTCCAGAACTTGAAAATTATTATAAACAATATTTTTCTGATCGTAGTAAAGTAGTAGCTTTGAACAATAAGTATATTAGCGTATTTCAAGAAAACCAAACTCGTGCCAACGAACTACTTGCTGAATTTAACGCACTTGGAGACTCTATTGCTAGTAAAAAAGCTCAATACCAAGCTGATTATCAATCACTAGAAAACGATATAGAGGATTTCAACTATAAGGTGAATAGTGGTGTTATTTCAGATTTATCACAGTATAATAGTGGTAAATCAACCTTAAAAACTAGGACTACGGAATTAAACATAGACAGAGCTAGTATACTTAATGACCTTAAGAAACAAGAATCAATTAGACTTGAATATAACTCAGTTGCTTCTGAAATAGAAAAACTGAACAACAGTCTAGACAGTACCCTCTCTCCTGTGCCGTCGGTGTAATTTAATTGATAAATAATAATACAAATATACACACATGATGTAATTGTTTACGAATTGACTAAAAATTTAAATTCTTTTAATCCAAGCTAAAGGTTTTATAAAAGACCATTAGTATTTGTATTGAACATAGTTATTGAAGAAAAGATTTGAGCTAATGTTATTGACAATTTATCTATAATATACTACGATCATAAATAGTATATAACATATTTAGTAGGGGAGCTTGTCCATGATAGATCGTGTTGGTGATTATCAACCTATAGGTGATAGATATTCTTTTAATAATATTTATCGAGTTGATGGTGGACTAAGTAATGAAACGGATAAATATGAACTTGGTTTTAAAAGGCCTATTGTTTTAAATCTAGGCGAAAAGGCTATAAAACTAATCAATGGTGAGAATATAACTCCTGTTATGGTTGATATTATAATCAAGATTGACGATGGAGTAGTAGTTAAGAGAATAGATTCTGATTTTATAGAGATTCCAAAAGAACCATTACTTATCTCTGTGGAAGTGGAGCAGATTGGACTTAAAAGTGAAATTATTAAAAATATTTATAGTCAACTTCTAAATTTGAGTATGATCTCTAAAGAAATCGAAAAGGCCAGTATAGATTATAAGATTCTTAAAGATAGTAAATGTAGCTATATGGATAGAGTTATGGTTATCTCACAAGTCAATCCACACGGTCATATTGAGCTAGGGGATAATATGCTCTTAAATGAAGAAATGTATGCAGAATTATCTCAAAACAGAAAAGTTGATAATTTAGACTCTAAGATATTAGAAGCAGTTTTTTGTAATAACCATAATTTATCAAATAGAAGTCCTAGACGGATATATGGCGAAGGTGCTGCATAGATTATTTTTATAGTCATTTTTATTTATGAGCTATAATAGGTTTAATGGTAAAATCAAAAACTCAGTTTATATGCCAAAATTGTGGTATAAGTTACCCTAAGTGGGTAGGTAAATGTGATAATTGTGGTGAGTGGAATACACTTGTTGAACAAGCTTCTGCGCCTACTGGTAAATCGGTGGTAGCTAGGAGCGGTAGTTTAGGTAAGGTATTGAACGTCCAGACCATGAGATCTATATCTAGCAAGGAGAGTATTAAACGATTGTCTACTGGCTTTAGCGATCTTGATGATGTCTTGGGTGGTGGAATTTTGTTGGGTGGTGTAGTATTAATGGCAGGGCAACCAGGTATCGGCAAAAGTACATTATTATTACAAATTTCAGCTCATATTGCAAAAAATGATTCTGTACTTTATGCTAGTGGCGAGGAATCAGCTGGCCAGGTAAAATTACGAGCAGAACGATTAGGCGCTGAAAAAAGTGAGCAATTAAGCTTTGTTTCAAGCACCAGCGCTGACGATATCGCCGCTACAATTCGGTCTGGTGATTATAAATTAGTAATTATTGATTCTATTCAAACTTTATCACTCGATGAAATAACATCAGCTCCGGGCACTGTCTCTCAAATCACAAATAGTAGTAACGTCATTATTAGGGCCGCAAAAAATGCAGGTGCGGCAGTTATCTTGGTTGGTCATGTTACAAAAGAAGGTAGTATTGCTGGTCCGAAAGTTCTAGAACATTTAGTTGATGTAGTTTTGCAATTTGAAGGTGATAGATATGGTGGCTTTAAGGTTTTACGAGCTATTAAGAATCGTTTTGGTTCAACTAGCGAAGCTGCTATATTCGAAATGTATAGACAAGGGCTTCGGATAGTTGAAAACCCTTCAGCGGCACTATTAGCTGAACGCCAGAATGCAGACGGTTCTGTGGTTCTAGCTACTATTGAAGGTACCAGACCACTATTGGTGGAGATACAAGCACTTGTCAATCCAACTAGCTTTGGATATCCGAAGCGCACCGCAAGTGGTTTTGATTTGAATAGATTAAATCTTTTAATTGCGGTATTAGAACGTCGTACTAAGCTAAATCTATCAGATAAGGATATTTATATTAATGTGGTGGGAGGTTTAAAATTGAATGATCAGGCTGCGGATTTAGCTATTTGTATGGCGATTGCTAGTGCAGCTGCTGGACGACGAATTGGTGACGGGATTGTTGTTTTTGGTGAAGTTGGACTTGGTGGAGAAATTAGATTAGTAAGGTCAGCTGAACGAAGAGTAATAGAAGCTAAAAAGCTCGGGTTTACTCGGGCAATTGCTCCAAAAGGAGCGGTTAAGGACTCATTTATTAAAGGTGTCGGTGATCTGCGTTCAGCACTTATCGATTATTTACAAAAATAAGGAAAAATATATGGAAAATATTATCATTGCAGTGTTATTAGTTATTTTGGTAGAAACTTCGTATTTAGCCATGGTTAATACAAAGCGATTGTCACACAAAAAAGAAATTAGACCGATTTTCGTTGATACTTCAGTATTAATTGATGGACGAATTATTGCAATTGCTCAATCGGGCTTTATAAATGGAAAGTTGAGTATTCCACGAAGCGTTGTTGGAGAGTTGCAATTTTTAGCTGATCACGCTGATACTGAGAAACGTACTAGAGCTCGTCATGGATTAGATGTAGTAACTGAGTTGCAGAACATACCTAACATTATGGTTGAGATCTTTCAAGATGGTAGTAAGGCTGAAGAAGGTGTAGACGAAAGATTGTTGAAACTTGCTAAGAAATATAATGGTTCAGTTTGTACTATTGATTACAACCTAAATAAAGTAGCTCAAGTTGAAGGTATTCAGGTCTTGAATGTTAATGATTTAGCTATGAGTTTGCGCATGGCTTATCTACCTGGCGAAAAAATGCTCTTAGAGCTTATTGCTAAGGGTCAGGATACTCATCAAGCTGTTGGCCACTTAACTGACGGCACTATGGTTGTTGTTGAGCATGCAAGCTCTAAAATAGGTAAAACTGTTGAAATTGAGTTTGTCCGAAGTTTACAGACTGCTGCTGGTAAAATGATGTTTGCTAAACTTGTCAATAAAGATAAAGCAATAATACCTAAGGAAAAAAAGATTGCAATTAGTAAAAAGAAACAAACCTCTAATAAAGCAAATACTAATTCACGCCAGGATGATAAACAAAATCACAAAAAGCAAAACAATCATAAAAATAAGTCAGAACAGCGTGAGCAAAATTTTATAGATTTATTAAATAAGCAATAGTTACTAAATTATTGTGTAGCTTGTTCGCTTTTAGTATATTCAGGAATTGATGTTGGAGCAGTTCCTTCGCCTGTGTAATATCCACTATCTGTTACTGTGGCTGATACTGTTTTTGCGCTAGTATCTGATGAAGAGACTGTGTATGTATATGAGCCAGATGAAGTCATTGTTGAGACTACTGAACCGCCAACTTTAACTTTGATGTCTGTTATAGAGAATGTTCCTGCAGTAGCTGTGACATCAATTACATATGTATTAGCTGTTGTACCAGCTTTCACACTGATAGAGACAACAGGCTTTACGTCGGTTGATTTGTGAGAATCGTCATCACTAGTTGCATCATATCCATCTGGAGCAAGATATATATCTTTCTTAGAGACAGGGTCGGTTGTTTTTGTAACATCTAACTCAATTCGAGCACCTTCAGGCGTTAAATTAGTTGCTTTCTTTTTTGATACTTTATCAAATGTCATTTTTGCATTAGTTTTTCCTTGAGATTTATTCCACCATGAAGGATATAGCTCTCTATTGACAGTTTGTATACCAGATGGTTTAGTATACCAGCTTCCAGGTGCCCATAAGCCTTTAGCCGCATAGACATCTTTATGAGCATATTCCATAACCGTAGCGATAATCTGACCAGGTATTGATGAGTTCCCATTCTTAAGAATAGTTGCGTCGGAGTTACCTAGCCATACTCCCATTGTTAATGCCGGACTATAACTCATCATCCAAATATCTTTTGCATTGCCGTCTTTATCGGATGTACCTGTTTTAGTAGCTGTTTTTACACCTGGTATTTCCATACCAACAGCATGTAATCCACTTAAAGGAGAACGAGCTATGTCATCTGTTAATATGTCGCTTACTATATATGCAGATTGTGAATCAACTATTTGAGTTCCAGCCGTGTCAACCCATTTTTTTAATGTTTCATTAGAATTATTCTTCACTTCTAATACATATGAAGTTGGCTTATATACACCTTCACGAGCTAGTGAGGCAAATCCATTTACCAAATCTATTTGCTTAACTCCACAGCCACCGATAGCTGAAGCTAGACCCACTTGAGTTTCGTTACCTTGGGTACAATAACTAGTAGCTCCCAATCCATGTATAGTGTCGATAGTTTTACTAATTCCGGATATGTACATAGCCTTAACAGCTGGAATGTTTCGAGAGGTTGCTAAGCTGGTTCTAATAGTTATGTCACCTTTGAAAGTACGATCAGCATTCCTTAGTTGCGCTCCATAAATTGAATCTATATTTTCATCTCTTAATATACTGCCGCTTCCGTAGTTAATTGATAGTTTCTTTTGGAATAATTCACTATATACGAGAGGTTTTATTGTTGATCCAGGTTGTATGTAGGCTGTTGCTGCATTATCTTGTCCGTAACCTGGCCAATTAAAATCTCGACTTCCCATTAAAGCCACAATTTGACCAGTTTTAGTATCTTCTACTGTTGCAGCTCCATTGCTAAATCCGGCATAGACAGGTTTTGATGAATTAAACATAGTATTCATAGCTTCTTCTAGCTTAGTTTGAATCTTTAAATCTAGAGTTGTAGTTACAGTTAATCCACCCTTACCAACAGTCGTTTCACCTAATTCTTCTTTTAATTGTGATCGTACCATTTGAACAAAATGGGGTGCACGTATGTTGGTATATTGATTTGCTTCTGGAACTATATTGTCAAGAATTGGATAAGCCTTGGCTTCTTTTGCTTGATCTTCAGTTATATAACCTTGTTCTGCCATGTTACTAAGTACTGTATGTTGGCGTTCTATTAGAGCTTCATGTCCTGCTATGTTATAGGGGTCAAAAACTGATGGATTTTGAGGAATCGCAGCTAATAGTGCAGCCTCAGCTAATGTTAAATCTTTGGCTGATTTTCCAAAATATGTTTGTGCCCCAGATTCTACACCGTTTCGTCGTCCTCCATAAGGTGATTCATTTAGGTATAAATTAAGAATTTGATCTTTGTTATACATTCGTTCAACTTCAATAGCCAAAATCATTTCTTTTATTTTGCGAGGGATACCATTAATTCCACGTTGTTGAGCTTCATCAGCAAAGAATACTTGTTTTACTAATTGTTGAGTCAACGTTGAGCCACCCTGAGTACTACCTCCACTCAGGTTATTTATTAATGCACGCATTAATCCAGAGAAACTAACACCACCATGTTTATAGAAATCTTTGTCTTCAATAGATACAGTAGCGTCTTTGACATATTGACTAATGTCACTACCTTCAACGACGAGCTTATAGTTGCCGTCTCCTTTGTCTTCCCATAGAACTTCGCCATTTCGATCTAGATATGTAGTGACGGTGCTTTGAACGTTTTTCGATAACTCTCCTGGACGAATAGCATCTATATCTTTACGAAAATATAAGAAAAGACCGCCGAGGAATAAACATAAAATAATAATAAATATGCCAAAAATTCTAAGAGCCTTAATTCCGCCTTGTTTACTAAACCAATAGCCAAAAAAGTTTTTTGGCTTCATCCTGCAGAGAAGTCGCTTTACTGGGTGTTTTGGAAGAGATGCTAAGTATTGGGCGCGTTTCTTTGCTTCGGCGTCTTTTTTTGTTTTACGCGAGGTAGATAGATTGGAATATACACTTAATTTTCGTGATTTTGATCGTTTTTTTAACACCTTATAAACTCCCCAATAAGCAATATTAGTTTATTATAACACGCAGCTTATATCATAACCAATAGGCTGTAATTATTACTTATGAAAAGCTTATGTTTTATTAAAATTAACTTCGAGTAGTTTTCTTCTAATTTGTTGTTTGTTCAAATAAATATTAATAAATTAGAGGGGATAGGTAACATGGTTATATTAATGGTATTACCAATATAAATATTCTGTACTGATAGCATTATTTAAGATATAATAAACAGATATTACTAACCTATTAGTGAGGATAAATAATGAAACTTTCAGAAGAACTAGCATGGCGTGGCTTTGTTAACCAAACGACATATGAAGATCTATCTATACTTGACGAAGACCCTATTTCGTTTTATTGGGGTGTTGATCCTAGCTCAGATAGTATGACAATTGGTAATTTAGCAGCAGCAATGATGGTTCGACATTTCATAAATCATGGTCATAAAGCGTATTTACTTGTTGGTGGTGCGACGGGAATGATTGGAGATCCTGATGGCAAGGCTGATGAACGAAATTTAAAAACTCTTGATGAGATCGCTAAAAATAAAGCTGGTATTTCTGCTCAGTATATGCAAATTTTTGCTGGTAAGGAATTTACGGTAGTCGATAACTATGATTGGTTTAAGGATATAAACTATCTTGATTTTTTGCGTAATGTCGGTAAGCATGTACCAATGAGCCAAATGCTGGGTCGTGAATTTGTCCAATCACGTCTAGGCAATGAAGGTTCTGGCATTAGTTATGCTGAGTTTAGTTATTCATTAATTCAAGGTTATGATTTTGTTAATTTGTCTCGTGAGTATGGTGTAACTTTACAATTATGCGGTGCTGATCAATGGGGTAATTCAATTGCCGGTGTTGATATGATTCGCCGGATGGATGGAAAAGAAGCTCATGTATATTCAACTCCTCTCGTTATTAACAAAACAACTGGTGTTAAGTTTGGTAAATCAGAAGGTGGCGCTATTTGGTTGGACGCTAAGAAAACTAGCGTCTTTAAATTCTATCAGTTTTGGCTTAACGCTGATGACATGGGTGCAATTGATTATATTAAAATATATACGCTATTAAGTAAAACTGAGATTGATAATCTTGAAACCCAGATTAAAAATAATCCGGCTGAACGTTTAGCACAAAAAACATTAGCACACGAAGTCACAGCTTTAGTTCATGGTAAAAATCGCACAGATAGTGTCGAGCGTGTAACAAATGTATTGTTTGGCAAGGCGGAATTTCAGACATTAAAATCTGATGATATTAATGAACTAGCCAAAGAAATCCCAACTGTAAATATAGGCAAATCTATAATTGAAAGTTTAATTGAGTCTGGAATATCTTCTAGTAACAGTGACGCTCGTCGTTTGATAGCTAGCGGTGCTATATCAATTAATGGTGAGAAGATTGATGAAGATAATATTATTAATACCGTTTCTTTAATCAAGAAGGGTAAAAATAGTTTTATCTTAGTTCGTTAAGTGGGTTATAATAATAAGTATGAAAAAACAAGTAATTGCATTTGATTTAGACGACACATTAGCAGTAACCAAATCACCAATTTCTGACCGTATGGCAGAATTATTGGCGAAATTATTAGAAAAATATGATGTATGTATTATATCTGGTGGTTCTTTTAATCAATTTAAAATTCAAGTTGTTGATAGACTTGGAATATCTTCACGCTCATTTACTAGATTACATCTAATGCCAACATGCGGAACTAAATATTATAGATATGATGAACTGTCTAAAGCTTGGAAAATCCAATACGAACATTCATTAACACCTGAACAGAAAAAACGAATTATAACGGTGTTAAAAGATGGTGCCAAAGAGTTAGACTTGTGGGAAGCTAACCCTTATGGTGAGATCATTGAAGACCGTGGTTCACAGATTACTTTTTCAGCGCTTGGACAAAAAGCACCAGCTGAAGCAAAATATGCTTGGGATCCAACTGGCAAGAAAAAATTAAAGTTACGTGACCTCGTCGCTCCGAAACTATTAGATTTAGAAGTTCGTGCAGGCGGAACTACTTCTATTGACGTTACTATGATTGGTGTTGATAAAGCTTATGGTATGAAAAAACTTATTGAAGAAATGGATATCAACAAAGATGATGTCTTGTTTATTGGTGACAAATTACAAGAGGGTGGTAATGATTATCCAGTAAAAGCAATGGGTATTGATACTATTGAAGTCTCGTGCTGGGAAGATACGGCTTTGGTTTTAGAGGGTGTATTAGGCGTTACTGAGTAGCATCGGTGTAATGAATTTATCGTCTTCGCTTTATACAGTTAAGGGTGTCGGGACTAAGGTGGGCGAACAGTTTGCGTTATCTGGTCTAAATACAATTGGTGATTTAATTAATTTTTATCCACGTGCCCATGAAGACTTTTCGAAAATAGTTAATATTTCTGAAATTAAGCCTGGAAAGGCAACCATTAAAGCTAGATGTGAGAAGATTTCGACACGTCCAGTTCGTAGAGGTCTGCGACTTACTACAGCAACGCTTGCTGATAAGACAGGTAAACTACAGGCTATTTGGTTCAATCAACCATATCGCGAAAAACAATTAAAATCAGGTGAAGAATTTTATTTCTCTGGTGAGTTTGAATTTAACTATAATAAATATCAGCTAACTAGCCCGAGTGCTGAAGTTGCTAGTGATATGCCTATTCAGACCGATAGAATTTTGCCAATTTATCGTTCAATAAAGGGCATAAAAACAGTAGTAGTGCGTAGAATATTATCAGAAATACGCCCCTTTATGACTATGTTGCCTGAAACCTTGCCCGAGTCTATAGTCAAGAATGAACATTTATTATCTAGGAGCCAGGCTATCTTAGGTATGCATTTTCCTGAGAAAGCTAATGACATTAAAGAAGCTCGTGAAAGACTGGCCTTTGAGGAATTATTCCAACTACTATTAGCCAGTCAGTTAAATCGTATAGATAACGCTAAATTAACTGGATGGAATATTCCTTTTGAGCAGCCTGTTGTGGCAAATTTCGTAAAACAGCTACCTTTTAAACTGACTTCAGCGCAGCGTATAGCGGCTTGGGAAATAATCCAAGATTTAGAACGCAAAACGCCAATGAACAGATTATTGCAAGGTGATGTTGGTTCGGGAAAAACAGTAGTAGCTGGCTTGGTTGCTTGTCAAGTTGCGCATTCTGGTCTACAGACGGCAATTATGGCTCCAACAGAAGTTCTAGCTAGTCAACATGCTGAGACACTTAGTAAACTATTACAACCACTTGGTGTTAGTGTCGGTTTATTAACTGGTGGCGTAAAGGGTGTTGCTCGTAAAACTTTATATAATCAAATTGCATCAGGCACTGTTGATGTAGTCGTTGGCACACACGCTTTAATTCAAAAAACGGTAGAATTTCATAAGTTGGGTTTTGTCGTTATTGATGAGCAACATCGTTTTGGTGTAAAACAGCGTCAACAATTACTTGAGAAATCTAAATATATGCCACATATGTTAGCTATGACGGCTACACCAATACCTCGTAGTTTAGCATTGACGGTCTATGGAGAACTCGATATTAGTATATTAAATGAGTTACCATCGGGACGTAAGCCAATATTAACTAAAATATGGTCCCCAAATAGTCGTGCTCAGCTTTATGAAAAAATAGAAGTTGAACTAAAAGCTGGTCGTCAAGCGTATGTTATTTGTACTTTAATTGAAGATAATCCAGATAATGAAATGAAAAGCGTTCAGGCTGAATTTATTAAATTGCAAAATTCGATATTTAAACATTATAAAATAGGCTTATTGCATGGAAAGCTAAAATCTGATGAGAAAGATACAGTCATGCAAGATTTTGCAAACGGTAGTTTAGATATCTTGGTTAGTACTACAGTTGTTGAAGTTGGAGTTGACGTCCCAAATGCAACAATTATGCTTATTGAAAATGCTGATCATTTTGGGCTATCTCAACTTCACCAATTAAGAGGTAGGGTTGGTCGAAGTGAATACCAAAGCTATTGTTATTTAGTGAATAGTACGAGTTCTAAGCCATCTAAGCGTTTATCTGAAATTGAAAAGAGCAATGACGGCTTTTACCTAGCAGAGGTTGACTTAAAATTACGTGGTCCTGGTGAGATTTATGGCAAAGCTCAACACGGTGCTCTTAATTTGCAAATTGCTACATTAGCTGATACAAAGCTAATAACCAGAGCTCAAAAGCAAGCTAAGCTATTCGCCAATTCTAATGCAAATCTGTTACAATATAAGCAATTAGCCACTTCAGTCCATTACTATCAGCGCTTAACAACATTAAATTAAAGGCAAAAAAATACATATGTATGCAGGAACAACTTTTAGTCGTAGTTCGGGTAAAATAGTTGGAGTTCATCAAAAAATTGATCGCGTCGCTAGACGTAAATTAAATAGGTATATTCCGAAGTCAATTGTTTTTCCTGGCATTAAGGATATTCTTCATTTTGAGGGTAAGAATGGGCCTGATGCTATTCGATATATGAAGCCTGTAATAGATAAACCATGGCATTTTATTGATCCGACTAAGCCAGATGATAGATTTCTTCTTGAAATAATAAATAATCATATCATGAATCTATCAAAAGCTCTGCGTGATGATAATAAAGTGCGAGCTTCATTTGAGGCTGCTTGGTTAGCTCATGCCGTTGTGGATGGGCTAACTCCAGCTCACCACTATCCATTAAATGATAAAATTGAAGAACTATGGGGTAAGCCTCGTAAAGAGATTATTGATAACAAAACTAAAAATATTATTCGTGGTGAGAATAAACGAGACACATTATCAAAGAATTGGGAATATTATGGTGCTGGTGGAGTCATGACTAGCCATATCATGTTTGAGATTGGTGTCGCTACTGCTATATCTGCTGATAAGTTTAAATTTAGTGGGCCAACAACTTCCGATATAAGTTATCTTAAAAAGAATGGGTTTGAAACTCAATTTATTCAATCTCTATATAAGATAAATTCAATGAAAATGTACGAAGAATTTTGTAAAAATGGATGGACTAGACTATTGGCTTCTAAAACTAAAAAAGTCTTATTACCTGAGATTATTAAAGTTGTTTCGTTGGCTTGGTATCAAGCAATAAATATGACAAAAGTTGTTAAGAAATGATTTTACGTATAATATCGGGAAAATTTGGTGGTCGTATTATTCAGGCACCAAATGGTAAGATAACACATCCAATGAGTGAGCGAGTTAGAGGCTCTTTGTTCAATATTATAGATAGTGAGCTTGAAGATGCAAAGGTGCTAGATGCTTTTGCAGGCACTGGCTCTTTGGGGCTAGAGGCGTTAAGTCGTGGGGCTCGTCATGTTACTTTCGTAGAACGTGATAGGGTAACTAGCAAAATATTGAATGAAAATATTAATACGCTCGATGTTGCTAATTATACTACAACTACTCAAATCGGTCTTAGTACATGGATCGACAAGAGTCAGGATGAAGTTTATGATATTATCTTTGTTGATCCTCCTTATAATAATTTACAGTTATCCACAGTCTCTCGGTTAATTGGTCTATTAAAATCGAATGGGCTTATGATATTATCATACCCAGGTAAGGGTGAGGTGCCGTCCATAATGGGAGTTGTTGTGGTGGACAATCGTAGTTACGGGAATGCGGCCCTAACATTTTACCGTAAAAAATAACGACCTCTTGGGTCGTTATTTTTGTGTAGTTTAGAAAATTAGTATCTAAAATGGTTAATTGAACTATAATCAGGATTTAATTGCGAGACTAATGTTTTTATATCTGATTTTTGCTTAACTCCAGGATTCATTGTATTAAACGGATCGAATATTGTACGAATCTGGGAATATAAATCTATCAGATTCTCGTCCATATTAGAGTATGCCGCAGTTGCTCTTAAACGTCCTTCGCCAGATTCTGTCGATAAGTCACCCCCGCATTTTACAATTAAATCAGTGTAGTCATTTATTAATTTAAATACTTTTTGCTTATCGCTGACATTATGTAGTTGCATTATTGGTCGAGTATGGATAACTCCATTTAACCACTGAATAGTCATAGGCAGAGACGTGTGATGTTTATTAGCCAGTGTTTTTACTGCATATATAAACTCTTCGCGTCTATTGCTGGGTATTGAAGCTCCATCAAATAATGGGGGCATAGATTCACCCTTAGTTTCTGGTTGTTCTATAACTAAATTAACTTCTTTTATTGCATAAAGCTCGTCAATTGGATAATCTGCATCAGTAAATATATTCGATTCAAACTTAGAAAGCTTTTTGATAGCGTGTTTAATCTTTCGATTACGTGCGCCATCGCTAACATTATCAAAACTAGCAAACAAAACCGTATTGATAGTTGCATCTAAATCATTTTTTTGAAATAGATATTTTTTACCGTGAGATTTGGCTATATCGAACAATTCACTGTCTATTAACTCAAGTGTAGATGGCTCTAGTGTAGCAATTAAATCTGCGGCATCACGAGCAAATTCAGGATTGTTAAACGTAGCTACTAATACTGATTCCGCCTCATTATAAAAATCAGTTTTTAGAACGATTTCCGATATAATACCTAATGTTCCTTGATTTCCTATAAACAGAGGGGTTAAGTCAAATGATCCGTCTCGTTGTTTAACTTTTGCAATTCCTGGATAACCTGTATTGTCTTGTGATTTTATGTCTATGTTATTTGTAATTAACTGTTGATTATCTTCGATTATTCCATCAATTTTGCGATAGATTTCTCCTTCAAATGTTTGAAGGCCTTTTTTCTTATCTAATTCTTTTCTATTAATTCGATTTGATTCAATTAGATCTCCATTTGATAATACTATCTCTAAACGATTCACCCAGTCACTTATTTGCCCATAACGACCAGAGTTTGCTCCACTAGCATTATTTGCTACTGCGCCACCTACAGTGCTGTATTGATAAGACGCTGGATAAGCTGGTACTATCATTCCATGTGATTTTAATGTATCATTTAAAGCTCCAAAACGAACCCCAGGCTGTATATGTGCGAATTGATCTTTATTCTTTAAGTTGATATGAATAATTTCATTTAAATGAGAGGTGGTATTTATAATTATACCCTTACCAATAGCGGCTCCGGTTTGATCTGAGCCACTACCACGGGTAGTTATTGGCATAATATGACCTTTCTCGGCCAATTGCCAAGTGAATCTAGCGGTTTTACGGATGTCGTTGGTGTTTCGAGGGTTCACAATTATTTCTGGAGTTATATTTAGAATACTTCCATCGATTGAAAATCTTTTTCGCACAGATTCGGCGCTAGTCACTTCACCTAGAATATGTTCATTTAGATATTGTGCAATTTTGTTCATACCTTTAATTTTTCCCTCTGTCATCATTACTATATTTATAATAACACAAGCGCCATAATCAGTGATATATTGATTCGTTAAACTAAAGCGGAACAGCCTGTAGAATTAGGTATGTAAATAACAACTAATTCGAAAGGACTGTTCCACTATGACTAGTTTAGCAGATATTCCGAATGAAGCTCGGTGCAAAAGAATAATACAAACGTTAAAGACAGGAAAGGACTGTTGCCCAAGGTGTGGTGCTAGACTTGTATTTAAACATAGTGTTACCTATGGTTGGTGTAAACATTGTTGCTTTAAAGTAAGACCAAAAGCAATAACTTGGTTTAGAAATAGTAAGCTTAGCTACCGAACTATCTTCAAACTTATAACTTGTTGGCAAACCAGACAGAGTCCTGGAGCTGTTAGAGCAATTACGGGTTTAAGTTATACAACTATAGCTCGTTGGTATGCTAAATTTAGAAATCACATACCACCAGATGGCGGTGAGTTGTTGTCTGGCGTAGTAGCCGTTGATGAAGCTTGGTTTGGTAAGAAGCGTTATGGTAAACAAACTATAGTTATGGGAGCTATAGAAATAGACACCAGAAAACTAAGATTAAAGATTATACCCGATACTGAACAAGACAGCATAGAGCTATTTCTAGAAGCTTGGGTAACTAGAGATTCACATCTCATCACCGACTGCTCTAGTAGCTATAATGGCGTTGAATGGTTAGGTTATAGTAGAGATGCTTATAACCATAGTATTGGTCATTTTGGACAAAGTAATCATATAGAGTGCATATGGAGTGCCATGAAACGACACTTGCGTAAACTCTATGGTTGCATACCAACCAAATACCTACAAGCTTTTTTAAATGAATGGATGGCTAGACATAACCAACCAAGTTTATTTAAATCCCCACAAAATTACCTAAAGGCTACACTTGTTCCATGTTAGTTGACTGAATCGATATATTTTGCTCTTTATTGGATGAAGAATGTTTGGTATAATATCGTAGTTACCATGTTAATTTTACGCGCGAGTGGTGGAATTGGTAGACACGCTAGCCTTAGGAGCTAGTGCCTTCGGGCGTGAAGGTTCAAGTCCTTTCTCGCGTACCAGGTGACATTTCAATAGCTTTTATTAAGCTAGTAAAATGCCCTCTCCAGATAACGGAGAGGGCATTTTGTTATTAATATGGAGGTTTAATAAATTACTAGCAATTCGATCTTTTTCAACAACGGGGCCTAGCTTCATCTTGTCGGACGCCGTTTTTATTAGGTTCAAGAATTGCTCTTTGGTTGGTTTGATCTTGCTAGGCTTGGTTATTTTTTCACCCAAGCTTTCTATTTCCTTATCTAATTCGCCACATTTAATCGCTGATGAGTAGCTAGGGTAATCGGTATGTAGTTTACTAATGAGTAATTGTAAGTTACAGAACGAACTCTATGTGAACGTTTACTTTTGCTCTCTAGGCTAGATAGACTACTTGGGCTATAGCGTTTATACCATTTGTAAAAATAGCTACGAGCTATAGCAAAATGACGACAGGTTAAGCTAACGTTATGGGATTTGTTTAGATAATGTTCAATGATAACCAGGCGATGTCTAGCCATCTTAGATAGTTTTATTGGTTTAATGCTGCTAAGTGCTGCATTATTTGATAATATTGTACTGTAGATCGTAGACGAGCCAACTTTGTTGGTCATACATATCCTCCTTCATTAATTAGTTTTGTTTACACTAACTATTTTAAACGAGGAATGTGTCTACGATCTATT
>JASGMG010000038.1 GCA_030156575.1 Patescibacteria group bacterium
GTTATAGATACTGACGAAGCCGATAATTCATTGCGAGCTAATCTAATAACCTTGCATGGCTTATTAAAACTAATGCTTGGAGGTACACAAACTCAAATTAATGGAATGCCTATGTCAGCACTAGCACCTTCTGAAGAAGCCGATCTTGATCAAGCTCTTATTGATACATATGCTAGAGTTGGAATAACTAGTGACCCATTAACACACGGATCTCAACCACCAACTATTAATGACTTGTATGACACTTTGTTACACATGGGCGGTAGTGGGCCACAGCTAGCTCAACGTTTACGTAAATATACAACTGGTACATTTGCCGGAATATTCAGTCAACAATCAAATATCGATATTAACAACCCAATGGTCGTATTTAATATTCGTGATCTAGAAGATGAATTAAGGCCAGTTGCAATGTACATTATCCTCAGCCACATATGGAATATTGTTCGAACTGAACGAAAAAAACGCATGCTAATAGTTGACGAAGCATGGCAATTAATGAAGTATGACGACTCAGCTAACTTCATGTATAGCATGGCAAAACGTGCCCGTAAATATTACCTAGGGTTAACAACTATCTCTCAAGATGTTGAAGACTTTATGGGTAGTAAAATGGGTCGTGCGATCGTAGCAAACAGCTCTATGCAAATACTATTAAAACAATCTTCTAGTGCTGTTGATGTTTTGTCAGATATATTCAAATTAACAGCAGAAGAGAAGAAACGCTTAGCTAACTTCCCAGTCGGACAAGGACTATTTTTTGCTGGTCAAAGTCATGTTCACATTCAAATAGAAGCTAGCCCAACTGAGAAAAATTTAATAACAACTAATCCAAGGGATGCGCAAAAACCTGTGCAGAATATACCACTAGCATAAGGTATAATTATGAATAACGATAATGATTCTAAATTCAATAAAGCCGAGGCTATTGCAAAGGAAAAGCTATCTCTTTTAAGTGCTGAAAAAACTGGCACTGTTAATACTTCAAACCCTAATAATTCTGAAAAAGATGATATTAAAGACAAAGAAGAATCAACAACTTTATCTAGTTTTAAAAATAACGTTAAAGGATTAAATCAATTAAATAAACCTGGTGGATTAGCTACTTTCATGTCAGGGTTAATAAAAGGTGACAAGAGTAAATGGCCAATTTGGGTAGCTACTTTAATTACACTAGGTGGTGGAATTGGCCTTTTAACGCTCTTATCTCCGAGTTTATTCATTATACATGTAAAAGAATCCCTTACTCAAGCATTAGACAGCTCAAGCCCAGCACTACATCTGCGAACCAACAAATTACTAGCTAATAAGTTTAAGTCAATAAAATACAGCTTTTCTGAGTCTAGCAACGGTAAATGTAATATTAAATGTAAATTTTATTCAATAAGTAATGAAACATTAGATAAATTAAAAACGCAAGGTTTTGAAGTAGAAACCGAAAAAGGTATTCTAAATAGGCACATAATAACATCCATGACATTCCCTGATACGGACGGTAATAGGGTAACTGTAAAAAATAGCGTTGAATTTAATAAAGCTATAAAGGTTACAGCAAATGCCGTTAATCTTGCAAAAGTATTTAATTCAAAATCAGCTTTTTTTACAAACAGTATTTTCAGTTCAATGCTTAGGAAAAAGTTCGATGTAGATAAAACATTCGACTTAACATCAAAAGCAGCAGACGAGGAATCAGGTAAAACTACGACTGCAAAGGAAAGAGCGTTAGCCGCTATAAGAAAAAAATTAAAATTACCAGATATAGATATTAAGGCTAAAAAACTAACACTAGAAGAAAAGATTAAATCTAATCCAAAATATAAATCAGTTATTAATTTCAAAGATAGCGTTTCTATTAAAGCTGTAGATAAAGCCAATAACGTACTATCGATGGTTTGTGCTGGATATAATGTATCTAAGGGTGTTACTTATGTGTCAACAGCTTCAAGAATTGCCACTTTTGCTGGAATCGCAATGTTAGTAATGGGAACTTCAGATAAACTAAAATCTGGCGATGAAATCGATCCAGTCGTTTTAGATATGGTTGGAACTATGCTTACTGAAAAAGACGAAAATGGAAATACAGCCACTAGCTCTAACGGTTATAGATCAGCTGCGTATGGCGAATCGGTCACTTTAACAAAAGAAGATGAAAAATATAGCTTAACAAGCTCAGGTGAAGTAACTTCATTACTAGGATCATTCTCAACTGCAATTGGACTTAGCGGTACTGTCGCGACGAAAGCTTTTAGAACTGCCTGTAGGGGTGCTGGTAATGTAGTAGTTGATGTAGCTACAACTTGTCCAAACGAATTATTAGCTGCATTTGCAACTGCTGGAGAAACGTTTGGTGTAGGTGCTGGCGTCTCAGCTTTAGTTTGTATAGGGAAAATGGTGGCACTAGATGCAGCTATAGGAACAGCTATAGGAACTGTTATAAGTACTATAATACCTGCTGTTGTATCTACAGAACTACCTAATGTAGATGAGAATATAATAGGAACAGCCGCAGGTGATTCAGTTAGTAATGGTGTAGCTCAAGTATTAGGCAGTAAAGCTGCAACATATGGTTTAACTGCAGGCAACGCTAAACAAATCGAACAATATCAAAAAGATGTAGTTGCCATAAGACAAGAACAAGAAGATATCGCAAGATACGAAGCAAAAGACACTCCGTTTGATATTTCCAATCAATATTCATTCCTTGGGTCTATAGCAAAAACCATGAATTTTAGCGCTTTATTCAACACTTCTTTAACATTTCATATAAGTAATTTATTGTCATTTATACCTAAAGCTTTCGCTAGTATAGTAAACAGTACTGACGTTGAAGCGTTAACTAAAGCTGAACTTTATAGTAAATGTAAAAACGGGAATTTAGCTAGTATCGGTGTATCCGGTGATGCATTTTGTAATCCTTATTATTTCATGGGCACTCCTGAACTAAACGCCGATATAAATGCAACTAGAGAGCATATGGAAGATAAAAAATATATAAGTAAAGACACTGGTGAAGCTATTAAAGATGACAAAGGCAAAGACACTGACTATCAAAAATACCTAGATAATTGTGCAAATAGAGTTGATCCATTAGGTGAAACTTCTGCAGCGATTGAAGATGATGATTATTATTGGAAAACTGGTCGTTATTGCACTATAACACCAGAGAGCTCTGATTTATTACCAGCCGAGATTGAATTAGCAAAAGAATTAATTTATTTTCACACTTATACTATGGATAAAGCAGTTCAGGATACAATAGACAATAATAAAAAGAGCGAAACTGCAGATGCAAATATAGATTTCGATCATTTATACGAAGATTCAAGTAATATAAAATGTGCGACAGGAACAACTGACAACGGAATACAAGATGGTTATAAAGAAAATAATAAAATAAGTATTCGAACATGTTCAATACCAGGTACACTTGATAGAGATGAGAACCTAAGTTCTCCAAGAGAAATGATAGTTAATTCTAGAGTATCAGGAGCTTGGCTTGCTTTAATAAATGATATGAGATCTAAACTTGGAATTGACACAATCCAAATTGGATCTAGCTTTAGAACAATGGATATGCAGAAAGCCGATAAAGGAAGATATGGTAGTGAAGCTGCTGAACCAGGATTTAGCTTGCACCAAATGGGACTAGCTGTCGATTTTGGACCTTTATACTCATCTGGCGTTTCATCTTGGCCAAAAGGTGAAAAGGCTTACTACGATTATTTAAGCTGGGATGGTAACGGCGCAAAATTCCATATGGCACAATTTCCAAGTGAGGCCTGGCATTGGCAACCAAAACAATGAAGAATATAAAGAATAAAACAACAAAATTAAGTATATACTTATGTATATCTACTATAATAATATGTTCCATCATTCCTAGTAAGTTATTCGCAATTGTAGATTATGATTTTTACAATGCAAACGACATACTCTACTACGATCCATCAGATTGCGTTACTACAAATGGATCATTAAATCTAGAAGGCAATGAGTATGTTGAAAAAAATTTAAATTACTTAGTTGGAAAAGGTCTTAATATAATGCAAGCCTCAGCAATAGCTGGTAATTTACAAAAAGAATCTCATAATAATCCAAAAGTACGTCAAGGAGATTTTGACAATGGATTCCCTGATGGATCAGCAACAGCCGACTCAATAAATACATTAGTCGATAATAAAACTGGATTTGGTATTGCCCAATGGACAAGTAGAGGTCGACAACAAAATTTAGTTGACCTAGCTAAATCAACCAATAGAACGGTTATAGATCAATCACTTCAATTAGATTATTTATGGCAGGAGTTAAATGGAAGTTATAAAGCTGGATTTGACAGCTTTAAACAGAAACAAACACTAAAAGAAGCTACTGAATTTTTTGAAGAATTTTTCGAGAGATCTGCCGACGGAGCTGATCTAATAGCTTTACGTGTACAATATGCTCAAGAATTTTACGATAAATATAAATCAACAATAAAAGGCAGTAGTAGCATTTCATCATCAAGTAATATTTGTGGTGAAGAAGATACAACCATTAACGCAACCGGTTCGGCCATAGCAGATATAGCATTAAGTTACGCATTAACGCCAACTGTTGCTGAAGGTAAATATAACAAATCTGATGCACGCGATACATATCAGGCTGCAAAAGAAAAATACAACCCAAGTGTTAGCTGGTCTGACTGTGGTGGTTTTATTGCAACTGTTATGATTTCAAGCGGTAAAGACACTAATTTTCCAACAGTGTACGTACCAACACAATTAAGTTATGCTAAAAACAATACCGATAAATACAAGGTAATAGAAAAAGCAGAGATTGGTGACTTAGAACCAGGTGATATTATGATAAAAACCAACGAATCACATATAATGATGTATACAGGGGAAAGCGATTACCCAGGAGTTGATGCGTCACTTCATGAAGATGATGGATCAGTAAACGGACGAGTTCCAAGCGTTTTTGGAAAAGATAAACTACAATCGGTTGTAAATGAAGGAATAACTATAGTGAGATTTATTGGAAAATGAAAAAACGTAAATTAGTTATTTTTATAGCACTATTATTAACTATAATATCACTAGCAATATATATTTATATAGCCTCTGGAACATATCTTAAATTTACAGTTGCACCACAAGAAGTGTATGTGTCTATAGATAATAAAGATAAAAAGCAAATTAATAATAAGGATTCTATAAATATAGAGCCCGGTAAACATTCTATTACAATATCTCAAGATGAATTTAAATCATACACAGAAGAAATTGAGATAACTAAAAGTAAAACAAATACAATCTTAGTAGCGTTAACCCCATTAACAGATAACGCACGTAATATAATGAAATCAAAAGAAAATATAAAAGTAATAGAACCGTTTGAGGCAATCATTACTGCAAAAAACGCTAAGATAATTAAAGAAAATTATTCAATAATAAAGGATTTACCGGTAAAATCATTTCGATATCAAATATACGGCTGTAAGTCAGAAAAATATCCAGATGATTCAACAAAAGTTGCATTATGTATAAGTTACACTGATGGCAATGAAGATGACATAAAGCAAACTGCCTTTAATCGTTTAGAAAAAATGGGATATAATCCAAGTGATTATGAAATTATTATTAAAGAGTCACCAGATGCATTAAAAGGTGAGCCAGAAAATATGCCTAAATAAAACCCCTATAAATTAACAATATAATATTTATCTAACATATCTAAATGAGTTGAAGTTATTATTGTTTGATTCTCGCTTATTAACAACTGCTCTTGTCTATTTTTATCTAACTCGCTAAAAACATCATCAAGCAATATAATTGGTTTTAAATTTGTAATTTGTTCTATAATATCTACTTCTAAAAATTTCAAAGCTAATACAATACTACGCACCTCGCCACGTGAGGCGACTTCTAAGGCAGGTGA
>JASGMG010000039.1 GCA_030156575.1 Patescibacteria group bacterium
AACCACAAACGGAGCCCAGGGTATTTGCCCCACAGGTAGCCATATACCAACCGACACTGAATGGAAAACCCTAGAAATGCAACTTGGGATGACACAAGCGCAGGCTGATACTACGGATTGGAGAGGTACTGATCAAGGTACTCAAATGAAGATTAATGGAACTTCTGGATTGAATGTACCGCTTGCCGGCTACCGGGGCACCAATGAGTCGTTCTACAACCTGTCGTCGGCCGCCTACTTGTGGTCTAGTTCAGAGTCGAGCACTAGTGCTTGGAGACGTTACTTGACCTCTGGCTACGCGACTGTGCTCCGTGACACGAGCACCAAGGCTCGCGGTCTTTCTGTGCGGTGTTTAGGAAATTAACTAATAATCTACAACATCCCTAGTTGTCTACTTATAGTATTCCATTACAAATGTTCTGTTATAATGCTCATATGATTAGAACGCTTATATTCGGAGATAGTGTCACCTATGGTGGCTGGGACACGGAAGGTGGTTGGGTTGAGCGAATTAAGAAACAGGCTCATAAGATAACAGTAAACACCAAAGGTAATACTAAAATTCAAGTTTTTAATCTTGGTATTGGTGGCGACACAAGTCGAAAGATACTTGCCCGTATCCAAAACGAAATCGAAGCGCGTCTTTCTAAAACATGGGGTATAAAAATTATTTTAAGTTTTGGAATTAATGACGAAAGATCGAAAGATGGAATAATAGAAGTTCCATTAAATGAATACCAAGACAATATTGTTAAAATTATTAAGATTGTTCAATCATATACAAAAGATATACTCATAATAGATAACCCTCCTATCGGTGACGATATATTACACTTTAAGATATTTGAATATTCAAACGAACGTATTCAACAATACAATAAAGTACTTCAAGATAGTGCAAAAGATGCAAACATACAATTTATCTCAACTTATGAATTATTTAAGAAAGTCGGAAAAAAGAACTTAAATACATACGATAAGCTTCATGTTAATAACAAAGGGCATGAGATTATTGCCCATGCAGTAAAACCATTTATTCTTTAAAGACTAAATAATAGATATAAATGTCTAAAGATTACAAAGCCTCTATAATTATTCGAAACAAGAATTATAAGCTAGAGAGGACTTTCGTTCCTTTATACTGCACCACTAAACTAAATTTCCCCTCGGTACAAATTAAACAGTTCATAAATCCTCCAAATTAATAGCTACAGCTCTTTCATCAACATAACAAAGATCCAAAACCTATAGTTCCTTAGCAAACATACAATACTCGATAAAAAAATACCTAGCTATAATCCACCAAAAAATTATTTCATATCTTTACAAGGATAAGATGCTCCATATTCTGTTAAGCATTTTATTCTTATCTTATAAAACTACATTTGTTAATTAAACTTCTCGTTGGCGTAGATTAACAAGACTCATAATTCATCCTGTTATACGAACATAAGTCAATCACGACTATTTGGTATTCTCATAAAGCCATACCAACTAATGGGCAACAATCGTTAATGTCTTTATTTAATATACCAACTAACTATAGTAGAATATACATATGAACTTATTATACATTCTCTTTATATCTATGGTTCCATTAATAGAACAACGAGGTTCAATACCAATCGGAATAATTGCCTATGGACTCAACCCTGCCGTAGTATTTATAGTTTGTCTAATAGGAAGCCTAATACCAGCGCCAATAATATATTTATTATTTAATAAAATATTCAATTGGATGAGAACCGTAAAAGAACTTAGACATATTACAAATTTTATCGACAAAAAAGTCCAAAAGGGTTCAAAAAAAATCGAGAAATATGAAGAAATCGGGTTAATAGCTTTTGTTGGAATACCACTACCAACAACCGGATTATGGACCGGAAGCGCCATCGCTGCTTTCTTAGGGTTAGATTTTAAAAAATCAATGATATGCGTTTCTATTGGAGGCGTTATATCAGCAATAATAATCACAATATTGTCACTCGTATTTCCATACATCTTAGGTCTTTAAAATAAAATTAAATGTTTGTCTAATAAATAGATAAACAAATCATCTTAATATAGTTAAAACGGAACGAAGCTAAAATAAGTATAGCCTATATTATATATCCATATCTTAATCTTAAGTATCTATTTAAAATTAAGATAAATTAAATCGATAGCATAACTAAAATACATTACCCAAAATATAATATCTAATTGTTTTTGATTGAACCTTTGAATGAATTTCTGATAAGCGGGATAGATATAATACAGAAAAAGCGTAACGGCGATACCGAAGGCCACGCTATTTTTTAAACAAATATACCCATTAATATTAAAGGGCTGATTCGAATAGTCCCAAAACTGATTATAGCCAACAAAAAAGACTAAAAACGCCGCACATAAATATTCTACAATTGCAGTAATAATAAAATTAGAAACAAAAACAGCTAACGGATTTAACTTGTAATATTTAATTAACGGTAAACTAAATAATACAACGACAACAACACCAATCCCATAGGGTGGGGCTAATGGTAAAATAGTTGGAGTACTTGGTATCCACATCGGATAATTGAAGATTAGATGATTAACCCATATCCAAATGATTTCTATGTAATGACCTAAAAAAGAGAAGATCCAGAACATAATAAAAAGCCTTTGAAAATAACTAAAGATAGCATCTATAGACAAGGAAGTCGGTCTTTCCACGTTCTCAATTTTCATAACTGATACAATTATAGTATAAAAAGTGAATAAATTCCTAGGATTGACAATCAACCATAAGCAAGCTAATCTAAAGATATAATAATAAGGGGTAAACAATAAAACCAATCGTATTAACTCGTTTCTGGCATCGTCGTATTTGTGAAGTAGCTTTTTTAATTTCTATTACGATTATTATTCTATATTCACTAACATATTTCGAAATAATTTCTCCTACTAACGCAGAGTTTATTATAAGTATACCGATTGTAATACTAGCTATTATAATAAACTTAACGTGTTTAGTTTCTTACTTTTGGATATCAAAAAAACTAATATTGCCAGTATCGATCGCTATATATTTATTAACCGCTACTATTCCAGCCATCATAATACTCAATGCTAACGGAGCCTTATCGATTTTTGTAGCACTTTGGGTGTTAGTGTGTTTATTTGCAGGAATCTTTGGCTTATGGGGCACCCTAACGTTATTTTTATATATATGCATTTTTATTGCCAACCAATACATTAAAGGCGTACTAACCACCGATACGATGATTAGTATAGTACTTAGTAGCGTAATACCATTGATCGCTAGTTCAATCATATGGCGAAGTAAGTCTAGTAGGGATGAATTAGAAGACGGTAACAAAGCCTACCGTAACTTAGCTAATGAGCTTAACGAAGTCACAAGCAAATCCGAAATTGTTATAAACGCTATAGGTGATGGAGTTATTGCTATAGATAGTCAAGGAATAATAAGATTAATCAATCCAGCAGCTCAACAAATTATAGGTTGGGGCAAGCAAGATGCACTATCACTCAACTATAAATCAGTCCTAAAACTTATTGATAAAAAAAACGAAGCTTTAGATGTTGCCAGTGACCCAATACAACAAGTTTTAAACAACAATCAACAAATACGCACAAATGATCAAACAATAATAACAAGTAGCGATAAAAAAATAATGATATCACTCGTAGTTTCACCAGCTGGAGAAACCGGATCTGGAGTTATTGCAGTGTTTCACGATATAACCAAAGAAAAAACCGAGGAAAGAGAACAAGCCGAGTTTATTAGTACAGCCAGTCATGAAATGCGTACACCAGTAGCATCAATAGAAGGATATCTAGGATTAGCTCTGAATGCTCAGACCGCTCAAATAGACGACAGAGCACGTGATTTTATATTAAAAGCTCACGCCTCAGCTGAGCATTTAGGACGATTATTCCAAGATTTATTAGACATCTCTAAGGCAGATGATGGTCATTTATCAAACAATCCCCAAATGATTAATATCGTCACATTTACACACGATATCGTTCAGGGCTTAGAAGAAAAAGCAACTAACAAAGGTCTACGTTTAATATTTAAACCAATGCCCGACAACACAGCAGGGCGCTTTGTGGCTCCAGCATATTCTGTGAACCTAGATAATGATCATATTAGAGAGATTATAAATAATCTTGTAGAAAATGCTATTAAATATACTCCAAAGGGTGAAGTTATAGTCGACATTACTGGAGATGACGATCGTGTAGTGGTAAGTGTCAAAGACAATGGCATAGGTATACCAGCCGAGGATATACCTCATTTATTCCAAAAATTCTACAGAGTAGATAATGAGAACACACGTCAAATTGGAGGAACTGGATTAGGTCTATATTTATCTCGCAGACTAGCTGAAATAATGGGCGGTAGAATATGGGTAGAGAGCGTTTATAAAAGCGGTAGCACTTTTTATCTTGAGTTACCTAGACTTAGCCCCCAAGATGCCAATATGATAGCCAGTCAGAAAGAACTAGTAGCACAAGAAAAAGCCAACCAAGAACAAAAAGTGAGCACAGAGCCAGTAAAGAGTATACTCAATAAACCACCAATTGTTGAAGAACCTGCAAACAACGTACCAAGAGGACAAGCTTTAACTCCAGAACAAATTGCAGTTTATGTCAAGAAACAACGTGAGTTAGCTCAACAACAAAATGCGACAAGTGCAAATAATACAAATAATCGACCACCATCCGTGTCAGTCCCAACTAGAAATCCTCAAAAATGACTAAAATAAACACTAGAGGTATGGCATTTTTATATATAGTTAGTTACAATGGAGGTAAATATGACCAAGATTATGTTAGTTGAAGACGATAAAAGCTTACGTGAAATTTATGGCGTACGCTTGTTAGCCGAAGGTTACGAAATAATATCAGCTGGTGACGGCGAAGAAGCACTTGCTATGGCAGTAAAAGAACACCCTGATTTAATACTTAGTGATGTAATGATGCCAAAGATTAGTGGCTTTGATATGTTAGACATATTAAAAGCTACGCCTGAAACCAAAGAAATTAAAGTTATAATGATGACCGCTCTTAGTAGCGAAGATCAACGTGCTCGTGGTGAATCACTTGGTGCAAACCGATATCTAGTGAAGTCACAAGTTGGTATTGAAGATGTTGTTAGAACAGTCCATGATGTACTATCTGACGTTCCAGAAGCAAAAAAACCATCAACATCAGAACAAACCTTTGAAGCTCCAAAACCAACAGCACAACAGCAAAACCCAACACCTGTTTCGCAACCATCCATGCCAGTTCAAGACAACGAGATGCCACAACCAACTGCACCTTTTTCTTCTCCAGCACCAGCCTCATTAGGTGATCAAATTATGAACCCAATTCAGCAAGATATTCCAGCTTCAACTACCATTCCAGTGACAAACACTCCAGCTCCACAACCTATCGCAGAACCAGTAACAACACCAGCTCCACAACCGACAATAGCCCCAATACAAAACCAACAGCCATCGCCATTAAACCCTTATGACAATACAGCACAAGCACAGTATGCACCCAATCCATCAA
>JASGMG010000040.1 GCA_030156575.1 Patescibacteria group bacterium
AGTTACAGTTACGCTTCCGCCCGAAACTTCACAGTTTTTTCTACCTATGTCTTGATATTCATCTTTAATTTGATAGCCTTTTGGTCCAAAATGCACGAAATTCATACCAAGCTTGGTAGCAATAAACATTAAGGATGCACAAACCTGTGTTGCATCACCAACAAAAACAACTTTACAATCTTCAATTTCTTTACCTTCAGGCAGATGCTCTACCATTGTAATTGCATCGCCAATCTCTTGGGTTGGATGATTATAATCTGACATACCATTCAAAACAGGAATCGTTGCATTATTAGCCAGTTCAACGATTGTTTGATGCTTTTGAACACGTGCCATTAATATATCAACTAAGCGTGATAAAACTCTCGCCGTATCTGCAACAGTTTCGTGTCCACCCAACTGAATTTGACCTGGAGCCAAATATTGAGCATGCCCACCTAACTGAGTCATTGCGGTTTCAAAAGAGACTCTAGTTCTAGTAGATGATTGCTCAAAAATCATTCCCAAAGTCTTGTTTTTTAATAAAGGCGGATAATAGCCTGATTTAATACAAGATTTAAGCTGTAAGCCTAACTGAATAATTTCTATGATTTCTTGTTTATTAAAATCGTTGGTATCTATAAAATCTTTTTTTATCATATACCACCATAATACTTATGTTTTATATTTTTAACAATAGAGAATGGTATTTTATTCTAAAAGTGTATGATTGTTCCGATATTACCATCAACCGCTTCGGCAGCTTTTTCTAAAGAAGCAATCACTGCAGTTCGACCAGGTTTATTAACAAATTGTAATGCCGCCTGGACTTTCGGTAACATACTACCACTTGAAAATTGAGCGTCCGCAATATAACTTTGCATCTTTGACCTGTCTATTTTACCAATCATTTGTTGATTTGGCTTACCATAGTTAAGCATAGCCGCATCTACAGACGTAAGTATAATTAGCTTATTGGCATCAATTAAATCAGCCAACACTGCCGCACTAAAATCTTTATCAATTACCGCTTCAATACCGTGTAGCCCCTCGTCTTTAGTCATGAAAACAGGTACACCGCCACCACCAGCTGCAATCACGACAGCACCACTATTGATAAGTACTTTAATAGCATCTTTTTCAATAATCTCTATTGGTTTAGGGGACGGCACAACTCGTCGCCAACCTCGACCAGCATCTTCTTTAACTACAAATCCACGCGTGGCAGATTGAATCATAGCCTTTTCTTTAGTCACATAAAATGGACCAATTGGCTTCGATGGATTTTTAAAAGCCATATCGTTCTTATCAACAAGCATTTGGGTTATGAGCGTTACAACTGTATTGTCTAATTCTTTTTTGCGTAATTCGTCAGTTAAAGCTTGTTGCAACCAATAACCTATAGATCCCTGGCTCATAGCAACACAACTGTCGAGAGGTAGAGATGGGACATCATCAGTATTGATTGCTTCTTCATGAATAACAATATTACCAACTTGTGGACCATTGCCGTGTACGATTACTATCCGATACCCATCCATTACAAGTGGGGCCAATTGTCTAGCTGTCTCATCAGCAATTTTTTGTTGAGATTCAGCACTGGCTTCGCCTTTTCTTTGTAAAGCATTACCACCAAGTGCGATAACTATTCGCTTATTTGTTTTTTCCATAACCTTATTATAAATCGAGCAACCTTTAATACCTAATTAAATAGGATGATAATTAACCATATTTCTTTTCTTAAATATTAAACATAAAAATCTAAATAGTTGGACAACTATTAATAAAATATTATTCTGTTCTATTCTCTTCTAAGCTAGTGATGCGCTTTAATATTGGCAAAATAGAATATATACAAATAGATGCAATAATTAAACTACCTATAACAATAGCAAAATAAAATGGCGAAAGCATCGTTCCTAAGCTTGTTGATAATACCGATATAAAGACGATACCTACCCACACGCCAATACCAGCAGCCAATATCGAGACTAAGAATAATGGTATTATTGATTCAATAAAAACAACAAGTTTCATTTGTCTAACCGTCATACCACTTAAACGTAAAGTCATAAAAGAACGTTGGCGTTCAAATAAACCCCCTATAGTAGAGACAACTAAACTAGCTATTGCTACAAATAGCGTTACACCAATACCGGCATAAGCTAAACTAGACAATTCTCTAATTTCTGGGCTAACTATTGCTATATGCGCATAAGTTCCACTTATAACATAGCTAGATATGCCAGCTTCATTAGCCACAAACGTTCGTAGTTTTTCAATGTTATCGTTGGTATTTAATTTAACAAAATAATCTTCAGTTGCCGATACTGGTATAGAGTCAATAGTTGATACATTTTTCACAACCGAACTATCAAAATTGATTTGGGCAAAATCGGTTGGCTTTGACCCAACAGGACATATTTTATCAGTATAAGTTTCCAAATCGTCACATCGAATAGCACGATTATCAGCCAGCTCGTAAATAATTGCTGATGACTCAACATATGACTGGCTATTTAACTTTTTATTAAAATTAGCTGAGTAATCAGAACTAGAGATTAAAGCAACATCCGACTTCAATTGAGAATAACCATTATTACTGACTGATTGAGCATAGAAGCTATCTATCCCACTAACCGCTGTAAGATAAAAACTACCAGCAAATAAAGCTAACACCACACCACTTACACTACGAAATACTTGTTTAGAATATCCAGCAATACGTTTAGTGGCTAATAGAATCGGTGCACGTTGAGTCTTTTTGGCAAACAATTTTGCAATTTTACTCGTTAGCCATGAACCAGCTAAAATTAAACCAAACATGACGAACAATATACCAACCATAAGAATCAACAATGGCATCATGCTGTCGGAGGAATTATCAGCAAACCATTTATTGCCAACTGGGGTAGATACAAATACGAAAACACTAAGTCCTAGTAATAACGGAATTATACTCCAAAAATGTGAATTTTTTATTATTCTTTGAGTACGTGCAATTCCTAAAGGAGAAGTTTGAACATGACGCATTCCCCACCAATTTGCAATTAAACAAAGCGCTATAGTAATAATAACAATCAAACAATACTGCTTAATAGAAACATTAATATCATTAGGCCAGAAGCGTTCATTATCAAAACGAATTTGAGCTAATGGAACTCGAGCAATTAGATAAGCGACTGAACCTAAGATTACACCAGCTACCGCAGATACAAATGATTCAATTGCCATAATATGAGTGATTTGCGATCTAGTTGCACCAACAAGACGCATAGCAGCATAACGTTTTTCACGCTGAGCCGAACCAAGTTGGGTAGCTATCGATACAAACATGACAATTGGAAATAATAAAATTGTCGCACCAAAAATCAAAATCATTAATATAAAAATACCATGGTCTCTTATGGACGTATTGTCGTTAAATCTATAAGCTTTAAAAGTATGAATTGTTGCTGAACTAGCTTCTTGTTGACTCATGCCACGAACAACTTCAAGTGAATCAGGTGACGATAATAAGTTATCTGGGATAATGCCAATTTGCTCACTACCGAATCGACTACCTATGCTAATATCTGGATTATCTTTAATAATTTTATCAAGACCTTTTGAGACATAATATTCACCTACGCTTGGTATAGGCATGCCAATAATTTGCGGAGAATTATTACCGGTCTTAAACATAGAAACTGTAGTAATGTTATTATTGCGCCATTTATTAAGATTGCCCCTAGTATCTAAGGCAACCTCAACTGGATTAACACCATCAATAATTTTACCTGATATATTCTCATCGAATATATCTAACCGCCAATTACTATGTGCACTTCTCGTATCCAAAGCGTTAACAACGGCAGTAAACGCTAAAATCATAAGAACGCCAAGTGCAACAGCGCTAGCCGTCAATACAAGACGGCCTATAGATCGTTTACCGGATTTTCTAAACAACAGCCAACCGATACTCATTATTTTACCCCACTAATTTTCCCGTCACGTACAACAACCTCACGATCAGCATAAGCAGCTATAGATGGTTCGTGAGTTACCATGATAACAGTTGTTCCATATTTCTTGGCTGTACCTATAAATAACTCCATGATTCGTTCTGAGTTTAATGAATCCAAAGATCCAGTTGGTTCATCCGCAAATAATATTTTTGGTTTAATAACCATAGCACGTGCGATTGCAACTCTTTGAGCTTGCCCGCCAGAGAGTTCTCCTGGCAAACTATTTTCCTTACCGTTAAGGCCAACTTTATCGAGCCAAGTATTAGCAGATTCATAAGCCTGCACTCTTTTTGTGCCATTTAACAAAAGTGGCAAAACTACATTATCTATTGCAGTTAGTTCTGGTACTAGTTGTCCAAATTGGAAAACAAACCCAAAACTAGTACGACGCAAAATACTTCGTTGATTATCATTCAATTTATCAATTCGATTACCATTAAAGATAATTTCACCATTATCTATATTTGAGATAGCAGCTAGACTATGAAGTAAAGTAGACTTGCCCGATCCACTTGGTCCCATGATAGCTAACACTTCACCAGGGGCAACATCTAATGAAACTCCGTTCAATGCGTGTGTCCGACCATATGATTTTGTAATATTATGAGCACTAATAACTGGGGCTATAGACATAAATTCTCCTTTAATTTAATTAATCGCGAACTAGTAAGATCAATCCAACGAAGATCAGCCTCGAGATGAAATAAAGAATGGTCTATCAATAAAGTATTAATAATATCACTTCCGCGTCGCTGTTTAGTTAATTGACGCATATGTTCAATATGAGCATGTTTCTGACTGTCTAGATAATTTGATGCTTCTCCATCACGTATCAACGCTAAAACTGTTTTCATATATAATGTTGCTTGAAATTGCGAAGATGGCTCTTCTGGAGTATTTAGCCATGCCTCAAACGCCTGCTCTCCTTTTTTAGTAATGGCATATTTAATACGTTCTGGGCCATTACTAGCATCCAAGTCCTTAATTTCTTCGACTTTTTCGTCACGCTTAAGACGACTAAGAGTGGAATAAATTTGTCCAGATAAAATTGGCTTATACTGACCAAATAATTTATCATACATTTTTTTAAGCTCATAACCATAATTCGGCGACTCACCGAGAAAACCTAATATACTATATTGTGCATTCATATTTCACATGATTATACACTCAGTGTATAGTTTTGACAACCAAATAATAAATTTTTAATTAAAATATGA
>JASGMG010000008.1 GCA_030156575.1 Patescibacteria group bacterium
AAATGATTACCACTTCTTTAGGCCTCATCAAGCTTTAAATTACCAGACTCCAGCTGAGTTTTGTGATAGTATGAATATAACTATTCGACGAGTCGAAGTATCTACGATGTAGTGAGTAAGTACAAAAAATTTGACACAAAACCCTTAAAAGCGATATAATGTATTCATTAATAAATCGTTTGGCGTAGAAACGAATGCTATTATATAGTTTATCCCTTTACGTCAAATAGTCTTTGGTGTATAATCATATACTGTAACTTATGGCTAGTTTAAAAGAAGTAATTAAATTGCAAGGAAAGGTAGTGGAATCACTACCTAATACTCAATTTAAGGTAGAACTTGAAAACGGTCATAGTATTATCGCTCACATTTCAGGTAAAATGCGTAAGCACTATATCCGACTTGTGCCAGGCGATAAAGTGGAAGTTGAGTTGACTCCTTACGATCTTAGTAAGGGTAGAATCACTTTCCGCTTAAAGGATTAATTTAAAGGAAACGGGAGTTTTTGAACGCTTATGAAAGTTCGTACAAGTGTCAAACCAATCGGTTCTGGTGATAAATTTGCACGTCGAAAAGGTGTGCTTAGAATCATCAACAAGAAAAAACCTAAGAATAAGCAAAGGCAGGGTTAAGTATGGCTCGAATTGCTGGGGTAACAATCCCATCAGAAAAGCAAGTTGAAACCGCATTGACGTATATTTACGGCATCGGTCCAAAATTTGCATCGACCATCCTTGCGGCGGCTAAAGTAAAGCCGACCACTCGGGTGAAAGATCTCACCGAGGCTGAAGAACAACGCATTCGCGGAATAATCGATTCAGATTATACTGTTGAAAGCGACCTACAGCGCTTGGTAACAAATAATATTAAGCGTCTAAAGGATGTTAATTCATACCGAGGGCTTAGACATAAAAGCGGACTTCCTGTTCACGGTCAACGAACCCGAACTAACGCACGAACTCGTAAGGGTAAGGGTGTAGCCGTAGGTGGAACGCAAAAGAAGTCGGCGTCTAAGACGTAGAAAGGAATTAGATTATGGCAGATTCAAAAACTACAAGCAAGAAAAAACAACGCCGATCAGTTCCTTCTGGTCAGCTTCATGTTCAAGCAACATTTAACAACACAATCGTAACTTTTACCGATAAGAAAGGTAATGCATTAACAGCTTCTAGCGCCGGTGCAACTGGTTTTCGTGGTAGCAAAAAAGGTACTGCATATGCATCTCAAATAGCTGCTGAAAAAGTAGCTGAAACAGCAAAAAGCCAATTTGGAGCTAAATCAGTTGATGTTTTTATTAAGGGTGTTGGCCTAGGGCGAGATGCGGCTATCCGAGCTATGAGTAGTTACGAAATTAGAGTTGATAGTATAAAAGATGTAACGGGCGTGCCACATGGTGGTTGTCGTCCACGCAAAGCGAGAAGGGCATAAATTATGGCACGAGATACTTCTCCTATTGTCAAACAAAGCCGACGTGAGGGCTACGCTCTCCATCCAAAAGCACATAAAGTCATGGCTAAAAAGACTGGTATTCCTGGTCAACATGCCCATGGACGTCAAGGTAAACCAAGCTTGTATCTAACACAACTTCGTGAAAAGCAAAAAGTTCGTCGTACTTATGGCCTTCTTGAAAAGCAATTTGCGAGATTAATTGTTGAAGCTACTCGTAAGAGTGAACAAGGTCAACTTCCAGGCGAGGTCTTGCTACAGCTACTTGAACGACGCATTGATAACGCAGTTTATCGCGCTGGTTTTGCGACTAGCCGACGTGCTGCCCGTCAATTAGTTGGTCACGGACACTTCCTGCTAAACGGCCGTCGTGTAAACATTCCATCAATCCGATTAAAAGCTGGTGATGAACTAGTTGTTCGTCCAAAAAGTACAAAATCTGGTTATTTTAGCCAAATTGAAGAAGTTGTAAATAATTCAGTTCAAGAACCACTTAGTTGGATCAAAAGTGATTCTAAAAAACTAACCATTTCTATAACTGGATTACCAAAACGCGAAGAAGCGGAAGCAGAAATCAAAGAACAGCTAATCGTTGAGTATTACTCACGTTAAAGGGTAAGGAGCCTAATAATGATAACAAAAGTTATTCACAACCCAGCACTAGCAAATATTGACGAACACAGTGCAGTCAGCGCAACTTTCAATATTGAACCGTTACATGCTGGATACGGCAATACACTTGGTAATAGTTTACGTCGCGTACTACTATCAAGTATCGAAGGTGCAGCTATTGTAGCTTTCCGAATCGAAGGTGCAAATCACGAGTTTACAACCGTTGCTGGTGTTAAAGAAGATGTCGTTGATATTATGTTAAATATCAAAAATATTCGTCTAAAAGTTCATAGTGATCAACCGATTGAACTACGGTTAGAAAAGAAGGGGGCTGGTCCAGTTACTGCTGGTGATATCCAAACAACTGCTGATGTTGAAATTATCAATCCAGATCAAGTTATCTGTAATATTGATGACCCTAAGGCTGTTGTATTAATCGATTTTGTTGCTGAGGCTGGCCGAGGCTATCAAACTATCGAAGTATCAAGTGCCAATCGAATCCACAGTGATATGATCGCTGTTGATGCTATCTTTAGCCCAGTACTTCGCGTACGTTATAAAGTTGAAGGTACTCGCGTTGGTCGCGAAACTAATCTAGATAAATTGCTTCTAACGATTGAAACTGATGGTTCATTATCACCACGACAAGCGTTCGAAGAAGCTGCTGCTATTTTAGTCAACCAATACACCGCGCTTGCTGGTTCGACTATTGTTGATTCTGCACCTGCATTAGGTCAAGAATTAGATAATGATAAAAATGAACTAAATACTCCTGTAGAAGATCTTAATTTAACAGCCCGAACTGCCAACGCTTTAGTAAATAATGAAATTCGCACTGTTCACGATCTTGTAACTCTAAGTGAGCAAGATTTACGTGAATTAAAGGGTTTTGGTTCAAAAGCGCTTGACGAAGTAAAAGATAAATTGGCGGAATTGGAACTTTAATTATGCACCGACACGGATATATTGGACGCAAGTTTGGTCGCGAACGCGACCAACGACGCGCATTAATGAAAGGCTTGGCGACTAGCTTGGTTCTTCATGAGAAGATTGAGACTACTCAACCAAAAGCTAAAGAATTAGTGCGTTATATTGAAAAACTCATCACAAAGGCTAAAAAAGGTGGTTTACATAATCGCCGAAAAGTAATTGCCGGGCTTAGCACTCAAGACGCAGCATTTAAATTATTTGATGTAATTGCACCACAACTAACTAATCGAACTAGCGGTCACGTGCGAGTCGAACGAACAAAATTGCGCGTTGGAGACGGTGCCCAAATGGCAATAATTGAATTTGTCGATGAAATTAAACCCACAATGAAAACTACAGAGGAGGTGAAAGCGTAATGGTTAATGCTAAAACCTATTCACAAAAACCCAAAGAAGTAACCCATCGTTGGATTCTAATCGACGCTTCTAGCGCACCACTGGGACGAGTTTCAACTGTTATAGCTAAATACCTTATTGGTAAATATAAACCTACTTACACTCCTCATATTGATGCTGGTGATTATGTAGTTGTTATAAATGCAGAAAAAGTAATTGTAACTGGTAATAAAGAAATCGATAAAAAATATTATCGTCATTCAGGATTCCCAGGCGGGATTAAAGATACAACTGTAGCTGAAGTTCGTGCAAAACACCCTGAACGACTTATTGAAGCTGCTGTAAAGGGCATGATCCCACGTAATAAGTTAGCCGCAGAACGCTTGAAGCGTTTACGTGTCTTCCCTGGTGAAGCTCATACTCATACTGCACAAACTCCAGAGAAAGTTGAGATTAAATAATCATGGCTGAATCAACATATTTTTACGGACTAGGACGACGCAAAAGCGCAACTGCTAGTGCACGTTTATATGCAGGAAAAGGCAAATTAACAATCAATGACAAGCCAGCCGTTGAATACTTAAACAATAACAAAACTCATTTAGCTGAGGTTACTGATCCATTGGCATTAGTAAATAAGCAAAAAGATTTTGATATTACTATTGTAGTTAAGGGTGGTGGCGCCGCTGGTCAAGTTGACGCTATTAAACTAGCCATCGCTAAAGCTTTGACTGTTGGTTTCCCTGATCTAAGAACTGTTCTTAAAAAAGCAGAACTTCTAAAACGAGATTCGCGCGAGAAAGAACGCAAAAAATACGGTCTTCGTTCTGCCCGTAAACGCGAACAGTTCTCAAAGCGTTAATATACGCAAACAAATTAATAAATTCCAGATATTATGTCTGGAATTTTATTTTAGGCACGATACAATAACCAGCTAAGACTATATCGTTCTTAAATGGTATGATAAGAATTAATATGTCTATATTTAACTTATCAAAAAAGAAATCTAACAAGATTAACACAATAATGCCATTAAACGCTGACAAAAAAGCTTACAAATTAGACCCAATAGAAAGATCTAAGTTGTCATTCGACAGGCTAGCTTTGAGTATTACTAGGTTAGAAAATGGCGAAAAGTTGTTATCACAAAATCAGCTTGAAAAATTAGGATTTCGTTGTGAACCATTCTGGGACACTGCAAATGATATTGAAGGTGATTGCTATAAACAATATATCAAAGCTCATCCAGATTTTTCGTTATCAATCAGATCAGAGGTCGCCAATAGATTAATAAAAGCCCAAAATAATCTACCTAGCAACTGGAAAATTGTCCTAAAAGCTGGCTTTAGGCCGTTAAGTGTCCAATCCGAACTATTTCAAGCAATTGTCAACATAAGCAAGAAAACAAACCCAAGCTTTAATGATAAACAACACATTAAATACGCTCGTATATATGTTACTGACCCTAGTACTAAATATTGTCCATCACATATAACTGGAGGGGCAGTTGACATAGACATCTTCGATAGCTCAACTAAACAATTTGTCGACATGGGATGCTTACCAAATACCAACGGTGAAATTGCGAGTTTACATTCAAACAAAGTTGGCCTAAACCAATATAACAATAGGCTAACATTGCTACGAGCAATGCTAGATGCCGAATTTGCACCACTTGCAAACGAATGGTGGCATTATCAGTATGGAGAAACCTACTGGGCAGCGTTCTATGGATACAAAACTACGAAATATAATCTAATTACTGTATAATAAGGAGGAATATGACAAAACCTGTAATCTTGACTGGAATCCGATCAAACGAAGAGCCAACACTCGGTAACTATTTAGGTGCGATTGAACCTATGGTTGATATGCAACGCCAATATGCTGGTGCGTATCAGATAAATATGTTCGTACCTGATCTACATAGCTTTACAACTCCTGTCGATTACGACAAGCTATATCAAAATAGCTTAAATAATTTGAAATACTTTGTAGCGTCCGGGCTTGACCTTAACAATACCGATACTTACATTTACCGCCAAAGCTACATCTCTGCTCACAGTGAAATGACTTGGATATTAGACTGTTTCACTGGTTTTGGTGAAATGAGTCGAATGACGCAATTTAAAGAGAAGTCATGCGAACACAGTGAAAGTGTTTCAGTAGGGTTGTTTAATTATCCGGTTCTAATGGCGGCGGACATTTTGCTATATGGTGCTAAATATATTCCAGTAGGCGAAGACCAATTCCAGCATATTGAAATTACTCGTGATATTGCAACTAGGTTTAATAATAAATTTGGTGAAATATTCACAGTTCCAGAACCAACTAAGATTCAAACACAATTTATAAATCGTGACAAAGGTTTACGTATTCGTAGCCTAACTGTCCCAACTAAAAAAATGAGCAAGAGTTCTGATGATGAAAAATCAAAAATCCTACTAATCGACAAACCTGAAGTTGCTGTCAAAAAGGTTATGGGGGCAACAACCGATAGTGTCGGCGTGGTCAACTTTGATTGGGAAAATCAACCTGGAATTACTAACATGTTGCAAATTCTAGCTATCTTAACGCAACGTGATCAATCCGATATTAACAAAGAATGGATTGGCTGTACTAAATATGGCGACTTTAAAAAAGCTGTATCTGAATCTGTCAAAGAATTCCTAATTAATTTCCAAACAAAATATAATTCAATTAGTGATGAGCAGATATTGGCAAAACTCGAACAATCTGAACGAGATTTAACACCAATGGCAAATGCAACTCTTCTACGAGCGCAACAAGCGGTCGGACTGCGACCAAAGGCTGATTAGTGGTGAAGGTATCTAGTCGCGACATCCTAAGCGTCCTGCGTCGTTATGAGCTGGCAGGGGATGATAATGTGCCTCGTAATATCGAAAATGTAAAAACCTCCAACCCAAATGCAATTAATACATTAGTCTGCTTTCGTTATAATAAAAATCAATTTTATTTATTGCTCGACGACACAGCTAACGATAATGTTGACTACATTATCAAACAGATTCAGACAAAAAATACAAATATTAAAGGTCAGTTGTTCGAGAACCCAACTGATAGTGAAATGACATACGGACTACCGTTTAAAGGCAAAGATGCTTACTTATACACTGTAATCTCCGAAAAAAAGCGACTAGACAGCGAATTGGCTGAAAGATACCCCGAAAACTCTCGTAGTACTTGGGCAAAGCACATCAAAGCAGGCCACGTTAGTGTAAATAATAAGATAATAATTTCGACTAAGTATAATGTAGCAGATATTGATGTTATATCTATAAATAAACCTGACATGCCAGATTTTAACAAAGATGAATTACCAATAGTTTATATTGACGATAATGTAATTGTAATAAACAAACCAAAAGGAGTACTTTCCCACGCTAAAGGTGCTTTAAATGATGAATTTACCGTTGGCGAATTCTTCCGTCGATATAGCACATATAACACGGGATCTAATCGTCCAGGCATTGTGCATCGTCTAGACCGTGACACGAGTGGTATTATGATTGGCGCGCGTAATGAAGAAACCGCTATAATGCTACAAAAACAATTTTCAGATAGAAAAACCAAAAAAACTTATTTCGCGATATTAAACGGTGTTCCAAAAATAAATAAAGCTAATATCGATTTACCAATCGAGCGTAATCCTTCAGCTCCAAGCACATTTCGCGTTAACAGTAACGGCAAATCGGCCTTAACTAAATACGAAGTTATAGCAAATGACGATAAATATTCTCTAGTGAGATTAGAGCCAAAAACAGGTAGAACCCATCAATTGCGCGTACATATGAAATATATAAATACACCAATTCTAGGTGACAAAATATATGGAAAGCCTGCCAATAGATTATATCTACACGCTGTCAGCCTAGAAATAACCATTCCAAACGGTGATAGGAGAATCTTCAAAGTACCCGTACCAACCGAGTTTACAGATTTTTTCCCAGGGGTTAAGTTATAATGAAACCGATTATGCATCCAACAAGCGAAAAGATGCTTATCGCAGTCGCTAATAATCTACCACAATCACTACTTTTATTCGGTAATAATGGTGTCGGGCTTAGTACGATCAGCAAATATATAGCCAAACTTCGTAAAGTAAAACCCTTAATAATTCTACCCGAAAAAGATGAAAAAATTGATCTAGAAAAGGGAATTATAAACGTCGACATAATGCGACGACTTTATAACGAAACACGAACCAAAACAGCAAATGAACGTATAATTATAATTGATTACACCGAAAGGATGACTCAACAAGCCCAAAATGCCTTCTTAAAATTGCTAGAAGAACCGGGCGATAATGTTTATTTTATTCTCGTTTCACATTCCAAGTCTAAATTATTACCAACAATTATATCACGTGTCGAGATTCTAAATATTAAGCCAATCACGCTTAATCAATCAAATGAATTATTAGATTCACTGTCAATAACAGATAAAACAAAACGATCACAACTATTATTTATGGCCGAAGGCTTGCCAGCCGAAATAAATAGATTACACAACAACGAAGACTACTTCAAAGAAAGAAGTCTTATGATACGCGATGCCCGTGATCTATTAAGAGGTAGCTTATATCAAAAGTTATTAATAGCTCAGCGCTATAAAGATAACAGAGCCTCCGTGCTAACAATACTGCTGGATGTAGCTAATATATTGAAAAAAAGTATAATCAGCAACCCACAAACAGATACAATTAGTTATATAGATAAAATACTAGATACTTATAAGCTTATTGAGGCAAATGGAAATATTCGACTATGTTTAGCGCGAATGGTTATTTAATCTGCTATAATAATTAACATATGTTAGGTCTTTTATTAATTGTAACATTAGGTGTTTGGGTTATATTTCAACGTCAAACCATTTCTGAGGTAGCTACTGATTTACCGTTAAAATTATCAGACAAGCTAAATCAACTTTGGTCTATTGCCCAAGATTCACTACAGACTAAAAAATATCTAAGAGCTGAAAAGGCACTTTTAACAATACTTCACATTGATGAACGTAATGCTAGTGCATACAACCGTCTAGGCATTCTATATGCCAAACAAAGATCACTAAAGGATGCGATTGAGTGTTTTGAAATTGCACAGTCACTAGAACCTAGCGCTAGTAGCTTGCATAACGTCGGCCTAATTTATTACGAGACAAAAAACTACGACAAAGCTTCTCTAGCTTTCGAACAAGCACTTGCAATCGATGGCGATTTAGCATCTCGACACATTGCTTATGCAAAAGTTCAAGAAAAACTCGGTCATGACAAAAAAATGATAGAATCTCTCGAAAAAGCCGTAGAACTAGATCCAATTCCTCAGACTCTCAATATCCTAGCTGACGCATACGAACGAACAGGTCAAACCGAGCTAGCTTTAAATCTACGAGAAAAGGCAGCTAAACTAATCATTCCTCAAGGAGTACCACGACGAGTTAAACAACCACGACGAGTAATGTAAAAAGATAACAAGACATTAATAAAAGATCTTATTCGTTTGCGTGAAGAATATGAACACTTTCTCATCAAAATAAAATGCCACAATCTTACGATATGGCATTTTATTTTGGTACTGGGGGCAGGATTCGAACCTGCGAAGGCATAAGCCGACAGATTTACAGTCTGTTGTGTTTGACCGCTTCACTACCCCAGCATACTATCTAATATTTGGAGCCGCCTCCCGGATTCGAACCGGGGACCTGATGCTTACAAAGCAACTGCTCTAGCCAACTGAGCTAAGGCGGCATGGTTAATTAAAAGTACTTAACTATTCTATCTGATAACCATCTTGTTATCAAGTACTTATTGGAGCCACGATCGGGATTTGAACCCGAGACCTCATCCTTACCATGGATGCGCTCTACCAACTGAGCTATCGCGGCATACTAAGATAAATTTTAACACAGAAAACATCATATTATCAACAAACTGTTATAATGAATGTATGGCAACATTTAGTTTTGATATTGTATCCGAATATAATAAAGCAGAAATGAACAATGTATTTGCTTCTGTTCAAAAAGAGATTAGTAATCGCTATGATTTTAAGGGGACACCAGCCGAAATTAATTGGCTAGGTGATAAAACAGGCTTTAAGATTATTGGTGCAAATGAATGGCAAATTGACAGTATTATCGACATAATCCGCAAGAAGCTAACATCACACAGCCAAAGTAGCAAAATTTTAAATATAGATAAAAAAATAGTTATCAATAATATGAAAGCCACAAAAGAGATTCCGTTTGTAGCAGGATTAGATCAAGATAAGGCAAAGCAAATAGTAAAGCTTATTAGAGATAATTTACCAAAAATTAAAACTCAGATTCAAGGTGAGTCTATAAGAGTTACAGGCAACAACAAAGACGATTTACAAACCGCAATTAAGCTAATTGAATCTCATGACTTTAATTTTCCAATAATATTCAATAACTATAGATAATTTATAATCTGTTAAGTCTTGCAGAAACTGTCGTTTTTTGCTATAATCTACATTTAATAGTGTATACAAAATATAAGGAATCATATGGCAAAAAAGAATACAAAGCGTAAATTAGTTGGTTTAGTGAGCGAAGTCAGTGGTCACCGTACTTACTACACGACAAAAAATACTCAAAATACCACAGATAAACTCGTATTAAAAAAATATGATCCAATCGCACGTACTCATGCAACATACACCGAAACAAAGAAAAGTCTCGGACGCAACGAAGTAAAGGCTCGTAAAGGTTAATTTTTAATCAAACTTAAACTAATTCTGCTCGATTATCTAAATGATTAGCTAACCACAAACCATTTTCTATCATAGTATTCATTAAGCTCGATGATATTTTTAAATCATCAGAGTAGATATATAAAACTCCTTCATACTGCTCTGCTGAAAGTGGCCAAAAATGCGTCCCTATAACCCTAGTCGTATCCGCAGGAAATAAACGCTCAACCTGTATAGAATCAGTCGGTCTAGCATTTAGCGAGAAACGACTAGTAAAGTCTATCTCATAATGTTCAAAGGTGCCTAATTCTATTTCTTTTAGATTAGGAAATGTATCAAAAAACGCCCTATAATCTTTTAGGTTCTTATTTCGAGCACCCAAAAATAAATGCGGAATATCCTGTCTTGTATGTAAATCAAACGACATAATCAACCAATTATATACTGAGATAGACCCATCAGGCTGAGCTATAGTATCACTTCTATCTACAATTCTAATATCGTAACTATTGACCGAACCAACACAATAATTACTATCTTTATGAGATGATGACACTGTAAACCCACGAATCACTTTATGCTCATCAGTATGTTGATCTACGGTGCCAAAATAAAGTAATCCCATCTTGTCCGCAAACCTAAGAATAGTTCTTTTCCGAGTATGACTCTTTGCAAGATTATGAAATAACTTTTTTGCAGTTTTCCGTATCGTAATAGAAGTTTTATTCATGTCTCTTTATTCATTCTTTTTAGTAATCAAATCCAGTAAAGTAGATATATATTCAGCATGAGTCCAAGTTAGGGGGGCAGGGGCGATAGCTTCATCCGTAATAGGATCAACCTGTTCGCCCATAACACCTGTATTCATAGCATGGTCTTTTGCCCAATCTAATATTTTTAAAGCCTTATCTTTACTGCCAATATCAATATAATATTGAGCTAACCAAAAGGAGCAAATAAACCAATAATTACCAGTGACTTCTGGGTTCATTCGTCTATACTCATCATCCTCAAAACGTGGTAGCCCAATTTTACCGTCATTTAAACCAAATAGTTGTTCTACTGTCCCAATAGAAGATTTAATTTCATTACTATCTGGATCAAATAGCCCAAAAGTATAAGCTCCATATATACTAGACATATCAACTACAGGATCTTGTTTTATTTCACCATATATTACAGTCAAGCCTCTATAAAATACTTTTCGTTCTTCGTTATATAGGTACTTATGAGCTGCTAGCTGAATATCATCCGCTGCTGATCGCCACTTTACCGCATTATCTGAATCATTAATAGCTGATGCTAAGTCAGAAGCCGCTAACAAAGCTGCGTAAGTAACAGATGTAGTATAGGTACTGACTATAAATATTTGTTCCCACAAATCATAGCTAGGTTTTGGCAAACCAGTAGTCTCATCAATAAAGCCGGCCATGAAATTAGCCATTGGTAATATCATGTCTTTATAGAATTTTTTTAACAAACCATCATCTGGATGCATCCTGTAATATTGAGCAAACATGAACAAAACTATCGCCGTTTCATCTTCTTGTATTGGCGGTGCAATTATTCCGCCTTCATGTAGATATGAATGCCAACTACTACCAAGTGCATCATCAGCTCGATATTTATGCATAACATAACCATCAGTATGTAGGCCTCGTTTCGTGAACTCAAAGAAACAAAGAGCCTCGTCCTGATATCCCATACGAATTAATGGCCATAATGCATAAGCACCATCACGTGGCCAACTATATCCATAAGCATCACGAGAATAATTTAGCATTGAAGTATCAGTGCTAGCAATTATAGCCCCACGCTTATCTATTTGAGACTTAATGATTAATATACTTTGTAAAAAGGTCGCACGATAATCTGGAGAGATTTTATCAATAACACCAAATGTAGGCTTTAGCCATTCATTCCACCAATCAGACGTTCGATGTAAACGAGACAAAGCTCCACTATTCTTGATATGTCTATGGACAGATAATGCCTCTCTCATTGACGTACCTACCGCGATCCAATAATGAACTCTTTTGGAACTATAAGGCTTAACATTAACTTTAAATCTAATAGTTGAATCAACCCTGCCATGCTCCACATTGTTTTGGCTTAGTTCGCCATCTTCTGCGTCACGATACGTACCATCCTTACCCTCTATTCCAAACAACCCAACGGTATATTGATCAAAAGGCTGTTTATTAGCCTCACCAGACACAATGAATGCTCTGCGCCCACGATAATGCAAGATTGCGCTACTGTCTGGTAAGTATTGAGCTGTATCTGTATTGCTTCGTGAGTCTCCAATTGCAAATGCTTGATGCATGAATAAACGCACTTCACGTTTTTTATCTTGTAAATTTATTATATGAATATTACGAATAAAGGCGCACGCATGTGAATCTACGAAATCATCAAATTCTAATAAAATTCCAATTTGTTCATTTTTAGCTAATATATTACCGACCAATGCAGTGTGCGGATATTTAAAATTAAAAGACCATTCACCTGGATTATCTAACCAGCTAATTTTACCGTCAACCCAAACACCAATCTTATGCCTAAGATCATTACCGGCTGAATGATTCTCAAAACCAACATATGGATAATAAAAATCATGGACCATGCCAAAATTATTTAATCCAACGTGTAATTCTCCGTTACTTAAAACTATAGGCCTAGACATCAAGACCTCTATTGTGGTAATCATGATGTAATCGCCATCGTAAATCTCTAATTACATTCATAAAATATAAAAATGCATCATATGGTGATTCATAAGGACTAAAATAAGCGTGCACGTCACCATCGTTAAACCATTTAGTACACATATAATAAACATGGTCAGATGTTTGTAACTTACGCCAATCACTTATTAAACCAATATCATTAGTCCTTAAGATATCTTCTTCCATTGCATACAGATATCGCAAAGCTTCTTGTTGCATGCTATTTCCTAGCCAAGCAGTCAGGTCACGTTCAGTGTCGGCCCAAGTTACAGTATTAGGCATACTAATTTCTCCAACAGGCTTAAACGCATCAATCGCACCAGACACTGTATAAAACGTATTAACCGGATTTTTTAGCCATCTATCAACAAAAGCCTCGTAAAAATCGAAGATACCGGTATCAACCCATTGATGCTCTCCAAACGTTTCATAATCCATAAATAAATTAACAATTGATTTATCGGTTATAGAATCGTTTACCCACTCATTATAAGTGTCAGCATTCAATGGCCATTGTGGCCAATTCTTATCACCAAAACGAAAGGCAACATCATCACTTAGACGATAATTCTTGAGTAACAATGAAATATTATTAGTTCCAGATGGTCGATAAACATAATTTGGGCTCTGCCACTTTAATATTGGATCCCAACCCTCGGCCAAAATACCTTTAAATCCATAGCTTTCCGCCCACTTTGCCATACCATCGTTATAAGATAATTCTGTATTGCGAAACACCTGCGTTTCAACGCCAAAAACTTCTCTTATTTTTGATTTATGAGCTTCAACTTGATTTTCAAATTCATTTTTACTGTAAAAAAAGGCTAGTGAATGATAATAAGTTTCGGCTACGATTTCAACACGACCAGTATTGACTAATCGCTTAAAACTTTCCAATACATCAGGTGCCCAACGCTCAGCTTGTTCTATAAAGACGCCGGTAATACTAAGTGATAATTTGAAATCACGATGAGTCTCTAATAATTTCTCAAGCATTGCATTCATAGGTCTATATGACTTATCAGCAATCTTCCTAAACACCTGTTCGTTGTTTCGTTCAGTTTTATAATCTGGCTCTTCAAAATAATCATGCGCCATAGCCGTATCAAATACACTATACTTACGTACACGAAACGGTTGGTGAGCATGAAGATATAGTACTATGCCACGCTTGCTCATACTGTAGCTCCTTGTTTTAATGACTTATAGATATGTAAACAGGATTTAGCCACATCATTCCACGAGATTCTATTGTATTCATTCTTTATATCAGACTGCATACAATTCTTTAAAGCTTTTGATGTCGCAATTCCAATAATTTGGTCAGCCAATACATCAGTATCCCAAAAATCATAACGAAAAATACTATGTAATACTTCGCCAACTCCAGATTGACGGCTAATTATTAACGCATTATTATGATGGGCAGCCTCTAATGCAGTCAATCCAAAAGGCTCACTAACAGAACTCATCACAAAAATATCACCAACATCATACGCACCGCGCCATTGTTTTCCACGAACAAACCCAGTAAAGAAAACCTTATCAGAAATTCCAAGACGAGATGCTAGTTCTATTAATTCATCGCGTTGCTCTCCGTCGCCAGCTAACAAAAACACTAGTTTATCATGTTTTTCACAAGCTCTTGCAGCTGCTTTGATAAAATGAGCCAATCCCTTTTGGATAGTAAATCTAGTAATTGTTACAATTACGGTATATCCTTCTTTTTTTAGTGATTCTAGATATCTATAGGTTCTAAAGTCATACTGATATCCATCATTAAAGCTAGCGATATCAATCGCATTATGGATAACCTCTATTTTATCTGCAGGGATATTATATTTATCTATAATAATATTTTTAGTTATGTTACTAACTGCAATTATTCTATCAGCCATCATCAACCCTTGGTATTCAATTTCATGAACAAGGGGATTACCATTATCACTACCGGAACGATCAAACTCGGTCGCATGAACATGAACAATCAAAGGTGCGTCTGTTAGCTCTTTTGCACGCATTCCAGCCTCCATGGTCAACCAATCATGAGCATGGATTACGTCTGGCCTCGTAACTTTAACTAATTTCTCCACAAACTTAATGTAGCGTTTTTGAACACCACGCATATCACTTAGATCATTAATATCAGCTTTTGATAACGATTTATCAATAACCTTACCGCTATCATAAGCACCAAGACCATACCTTTCAAGAGGAGTAAGCTTAGTCGCGCTATGAATAGTCATAAAATTAATATTAGGATGTTCAGCCGTGTAGGGAACAACAAAATCTATCTTTGCACCATTAATAGCAAGCGCCTTTGACATGTGATAACACGCCACTCCCAACCCACCACTATTGTGAGGAGGTAGTTCCCACCCAAGCATTAATATATTCATATCCCTATTTACAAGTAGCTAATAATAGCCGACTAGCTAAATCCTTTCAATTTCCATGTACATTCTTACACTAAGTATAAAACTACGCTAATGCTTTTACAATAGCCTATGATTTAAAATGTAAATCTTTATCGTTTTAAATTAATCTGTTACAATACTAGAGCTATAGGGGCATAGTACAACGGCTAGTACATAGGTCTCCAAAACCTAGGATCGTGGTTCGATTCCACGTGCCCCTGCCAATTTAGACGGACAGCCTCTTCGGAGGCTTTTTGTATCCGTTGAGGCATAGTTCTAACCTCATCAAGCTGTGCTCGTATGGATTTTACGTTCAATCTCACTGGTTCAAGCCATTCGAAAGGTGTTATTTGTAGTTTTCCTTCATAAAGTATCGGGTTCTGACCAATTGAGAGTAGTATATGTTTTTTGTCCAGAATACCACCAGCAACAAAGTTCTCATTAGCATTAGTAAGCCGTTCAAATGTTTTAATAGCAAAATCGTACCAATTTTCAGCACGATTTGCTGTATCGGACTGATCCTTATGTATTTCTTTCAGTTCAGCTTTTAATTGTTTGCTTTTACGTTCGTATTCATAATTGTCAATGAGTTTTTTGCTCGCCATATCAAGAAGGTTATCAAGTTGACTTTCGATACTATCGGCCGTTGTGCTCTGCATAATATTAACGCTTTTTCTGTTCTTATTTTCTTCATCAGCCATCTCACGAAAAGACTGTATAGTCCAATCTTCAAGTTGTGGCGTAAGCTCGTATCTATCTAACAACACGTTCAATTCGTCGTATAACTTGTCTTCCTTTTTATAGCCATAAATCTTTACCTGTGAGCACCCGCCTCGCTTGCCAGTACAGTGATAGTAGCGATGTACCGTCTCGCCGCCATTCTTGAGCTTCTTAGTCTTCGTTTGTGCGGTAATCATGCAACCACATTCACCACAGCGTATAAAGCCCCTAAGTGCAAACTCCTTACGTCGGGCTAAGTGTGGATAGCTACGAGTGCCAAGTAGACTCTGAACCTTATCATATTCATCCTGTGTAATCATTGCAGGGAACTCCGCAGGGTAAAACCTATATTGATCGTATGGGTCGGGTACTAATCCTGCATACCGAACATTTCTAAATATCTGATATAAGGTTGATCTTGAGAGTGGTTTATTACCACTTTTACTACGTTCAACCGTACGATATTTCCAGTCATTATTCATTGTATGTAGAATATCTTGCACACTGTGTTCGCCTGTCAAAAATAAGTCAAAGGCCTTACGAACAAGAGGGAACCGAACAGGATCCTTTATGACACGCTTCGTTATGAGGTCATTTAGATAGCCTTGAGGAGCTACGCCAGTTAAGCCGCCATTCTTGCGCTTTGTTTCATTACCACGTTTAACGTCTTTGCTAAGTTTTGAAGAAAAATATTGTGATTGGCTTAATGTCATTTGTAGCATCATTATGCCCTCAGGCGAATTATCAAAGGTAAAACTAGCAAACTTTAAATCTTTTATACTACCCTTGCGGATACGGTATGTGATTGATGAAGCGTCTATCTCATTTCGCGATAGCCTATCAGGGTGCCATGCGATTATTCCGTCAATTTTACCTTCGTCAATCATTTTTAGTATGGATGCAAACACTGGGCGCTTGTCGGGTTCAGATGCGCTCTTACTCTCATCGACTATGTCGATAATATTTAAGTCTCCAAAACGCTCACGAATTTTATCTCGTTGAGCTTCTTTAGATAATACTTGACGCTCTTCATCTTCAGTAGATTTACGAACATATCCAATATAACGTAATTTATTCATATCCTATATCTCCAATCAAAAAGGACGGCTGGTTGTTGACACAGTCCATAGCGCAAAGCTATTCCTGATACCAGCCGCCCATTTTGGGTCGGGAAATAAAAACACTCCGCGCGTGTTTATGGATTGTGTCAACATACTTATTATAACATAGCTATTAATTGCTCGTACCCCGACAAGCCATCTTCATCCACACCCCCAATTCCTATATTCTTTTTATCTCTATCAGTTAGTTGCTTAGGGAATATATGTCGAGTACGCTTATCTATATCATTTTGATTAGTCTTAGGCTTCTCGATTGCAATAAGCCCGGCAGCTTGTAGTTGCGGTAATATTTGTTTGCGCAACAAATCATTATTAAGCGCTGTATTTTCTTCTTGCATAAAATATGCACCCAACTCTTGGCTAGTTAGTCCAATCTTGTCATCATCCATAGCTAATCGAATAACACTGTCAGCAGACTTATATTTAGATAGATATGCAGGTGTAATGTACTTCTTGTAGAAGCTTAATACTGCAGGTGGTAGGTTTAAATTCTGGCTCTCAAAGAATGCCTCCCAAAGTGAAAAAGCTTGGTCAATATCCACTTGATCAGCGACTATTCTTCCGTCCGGTTGACGTCGCCACCATACATTCAAGAGGGTGATGGTCTTTATTAACTGCAGCAGGTGATCTATATCACGTTGGTTTCGTGGTTTTACAGTATGGAGCATAGCAAGAAAACGCTCCTCGATAGCTATAATATCTGTGTCCGTAATGATTACTTCATCTACGTTCTCGTTTCTGATCGCAATAATGCGTTTTTTAAGCCTTGCACGTTCAAGATTAGATTCAAGCCATTCTGTAAATTTAACTTCATTAGCACTACGCTGTGCTCGTAAATGGATAGCTTGCTTGATCTTGAGTTCAGTTGTCTCGGGACTAATTAAGATTGCTCGCGTTGTTTCCTGTTCATCAAGCCGCATACCGGCAGAACAGAAAACTGTCGCCGCAAAGCCTCTGAGTATAATCTTGTCTGCTTGATTTCTGCCACGACTTTTATTAGTTAGAACGTGGGTAATTTCTCTCTCATCGTGGGATAGTAACGCGCGCAACTTCTCTTGCAAGGCAGGGTTTGGCTGCTCATAAAATAGAAGTATTTTACGCTCCAATGATACGATTTTTGCGCCACGCTCTTTATCATGTTCACCAGGGCCATAAAAAAACGACGTTGGGCTTGCACCACTACGTATAACTTTATCCTCGTCAGGAAATAGTCTTGCTATCTCTGTTGCCAAATATGTTTTACCAGTTGCACTTGGGGCGTTTAAACTCACGTTCATTTGGCTTTTATCTGTGTACGCAGATAACATACATAAAAATACAATTAGTTTATTGTCGTCATCATACTTAATAGTCAGCGATAGCACATCGGTTATCTCTCTAAGCGTGATTTCTTTTGGGAGTGTAACTGACTCATTATCCTTACGTTGCTGTTGTGCTTGATTTTCCATATTCATATTCCTTGTGATTAGATAGTTCTTTTTCGCGCTGTGTCTTTGCGATAACGAAACGCATAATCGCTGAGCCAGCCTCTTGGGCTTGCTCATCGCTATATTTCAAGCCATACTCATCTTTCAGAAGTGCTTGCAGTGTTTTTATACGTTCGCTACTCAATCGCATCACTACTGTTCGGAGTAAATCCGACCTTTTAACATCTTGGTATTGTCAAAAAACTTACGTGCTTTTATCACGATGGTGTCGGCGTAGTAACCGTTCACCGTTTCATCTAGTGCAACTGTTTCTTGAAAAATGAAATACATTCGACCGTTAATATCTCTATTCATGTCCGCAACCTCAAAACCGCACGTCACCAAAGCGGCAGCGACTCCTAAATCTCTGATGCTGACCATAAGTGGTTCTTCTCTCATCTACATTTCTCCTTATATTTAAAAACACTCCCGATTATAGGGAGTGTCCGTCAGTCAGTTGTCAGTTTAGGTCTACGGATCTAGTTCCAAATACCAGCCTTCAAGGGGCTTATTTTTTATACAGTTTTTTCCAACCACAACCTTTATTTTTTTCCGCACTTCGTAAATAAGATTCCTTAGTACGGCATCCATACCTGATGAATAGCTATCGCGCGTAAAGATATCAGCATTCCTTTTAAACTCGTCCTTGCTACACGGTACGCCTTTTTGTTCAATTAAAAGTCGCAGGACTTGTCGATGCTGAAAACCCATGTAGATAGGCTGATTATGGTATGTAATCTTCGCGCCCTCAGCGACAAGACCGTTGTATCTCACTGTGCCGTAGTCTCGATCCTTTTCAGCTTGATTAGTCTTTTGCTGTACATAATTTCGCAACTCTTCGTAGTCAACCTCACGCAATTTAAAGCGAAAGTATTGATTTAGAATCTCGTGAGGTGCATCTACAATAATTCTTTGTATTTCCGCATCCTCAAGGGGTTCACTATTCTTAATCTTACCGGATAGTCCATAGAGTTCATAAGGCACTGGCTTCCTGAAGCCCAGATCCATACTCAGGTCGATAGGATTCAATAGCTTGTGTTTCATTTCAGCCCAATCAAGGTATTCTGGACTAATAATAACGTCGAAATTGAAAAGTCCCATACGTTCACCATATTGCAAAGTAGTTATAAGACCTTCAACTGAGTCTGCTTGAAAATATCTCCCTAGCTCATATTTCGATACTGCTTTATTTAACATCTTGCTAGGCGGTAATGCCAATAACTTCATTTGCATATTCATAATAGTTATCTACCATTGTCTATCATAGTAGCAAGAGAGACAAGCACAAGAGGATTAATTAAAGGCTCCCAAAAATTTTAAAAAGTCCTACCCGACGTATCGTACAGGAAGTCGAGATATAGAGAGAACCATCCCCCGTATAGTACGGTGTGCCTTGGCTGATCTACTACGGCATAATAAGAGGAGATTACTATACTTATCTAACAAGTTGATGTTATAATTAAGCAGTCTAGTCACTATAAAGTCATGCGCAAATGTTTGTTTGCGGTTAACCGTTAAAATCGGCACCGCATAAGCACTTTGGTTAACCCTGACTTGTGAATGGCTAGACACCTTGCGGTGTCGTTTTTATTTTCACCGCACATATTAAATTAAAGGAGTGACGCAATGGAAATAATAATCTTAGTAGTAATTTTTGGATTGGCAATCTTGCCTGTAGCACTGTTTCGATACTTTCGCAGGAACAAGAATATTAAAACAAAAGAAGAGCGGCGAGCAGAAACGCTTATAGCACTCGTTATTTTGGCTATTCTATTTTTGATTGTTTTCATAAGGCAATCAGTATTGAATGACCAAAAAGAAAACATAATACAAGATCCTAATACAAGCCAGATAGTTCAATAGGCATAACTATGACAGAAAAGCAACCAAAAATTGAATATCTACTTTTCTTCATACCTGTCTTTATGGCTGGCGCTGTCGGTGGCTTCTTAGGCTTCGTAAATCACTCAAATCCTATGTCGGGATTTCTTTTGGGCATTGGCGTAGGGCTTGTGATATTCATAGTGTGCGGAATTGGATTTTTCGGCTGGGAGTGGATTAAAAAAGAAGCAGGTAAAGGGAAACTACTGCCATACTTATTAATTGGTTTTCTTGTTGCCATTGCCATCAGCGGAATGACCGCTATAAACCTGGGTAAACCTAGCTGTGATGAATATGCAGACGCACCGCATAGTGACGGTTGTATTTCGTATGCAGATGATGGCTTTGAAGCTACTAACAGCCAGAAATGGAATGAGTTCTGGAGTGTCTTACCAATTAGGGTAGTGGTGATGTCACTTATTGCTGTAATAGTGCGCAATCAAATTCGTAAAGATCAGAAATAGCGTAGATAAATTATAACAATAAAGCTTGACTTCCCGTTAACGGGAATATACCATAGTGATATGATAAAAGGATATTTAACACTAAAAGAAGCTTCCGACTTATCTGGCATAAGCGTTGAAGCACTCAAGAAGCGTTGCCAAGAAGGACGCCTTCGTGGTGCCCTCAAAAAAGGTAACGGCTGGTTTGTACCACAAAGCGAAATAATTGTTGATAGCGACAATATTGCTGATGCAAGTTTAAATTTCATTGGCATTATCGTGGAAGCATCGGATTCTGCTAGAGTCGGTATTACCTTGTTTGTGAGCGGCGCTGTCATTAGCGGTGACCTAATATCACGCAAGGTTTATTTGCAAAATTTCAAACAAAACATGATCAATACACTCAAATTCGCAGATGATGAGGTTCAGACAAAGATTACGGAAACAACATCTACATATTTCGATGATTTGATTAAGTGTAATGAAGAGGGTGGCATGACATTTATTCACCTCGATGACGTGCAGTACTATGACGGCGACACGCCACATGATATTAAACCTGGCCAACTTAGGATAAGAGTCAGTTCAATCGATGGGTTTCTTTTGGGTCGGCGAAAAGCAGAAAACTGATTACCGTAAAACCCTTATTAGATAGAATGAGTCCTTATGACAAAACGTCCTAATAACCCCCCTAAGTTTCATCACTTTATACCAAAAACCTACTTAAAGCGTTGGCTTGATGATAGTGATTTACTCTATATCTACAACAAGAAGAGCCACAATATTAAACCGAGTTCAATTAACGGACAATACTTTGGCAAAAACCACCTGAATACCATTACATACCCAGACCACACAAAAAGTTACTGGATTGAAGAACTGTTTGCCGATATTGAAGGGATAATTTCACCTGCATTGAACAAAATTGCCCTGACTAAACACAAGCTATCGAAAGAGATTACATATGATGACAGATTATTTATTAGTTTGTTCGTCAATGTACAGTATTGGCGACTTCCGATAAATAAGGAAGTGGTTGCCAAAATGATAAAATCGGGAAGTTTTGCCACTATTCGTAGCTCCATGCGCGATAGAAAAACCGGAGAAAAGTTAGCGGATGAAGTGGCTAAAATTATCTATGATCGCATATCAAAAGATAAGTTTTTCGAAAAAACTTACCCCTTAATGCTAGCATTGTCAAAGTATTTAAAAGAAGATGCGTTTGAGGGACTGCACGATTGGCATTTCTATTTTCAAGAGCCGGGCTTTCACATAACTTCCGATAATCCCATACTATATTTAAATACACCTACCGCCGACACCGTATTTATGGATTTTATATTACCTTTATCACCTAGCGTACTTCTAATATCCAGCAAGAACCCGCCTAAGGAAATTAGCCCTAAGCTTTCGAACTCTCTCAATATACTCCAAATTTGTCATGCGAATCAGTTTGTTGCAGGCTGCAATAAGGGATATCTTGATGCGGTGAGTAACCTCTATAATGAAAACTTCTCCAATAAGCCTTTAGAGGCTGTCGAGCAATATATGTTTAACGAGATATTTAATCCTAGTTAGATGTAGATTCCTTTTTGAACGTTGATAAAATCGAGCATTTGACCTGTAAATGGATTTTTGTAACTTGAAAGGGGCGGTTCTACGGAAAGAGGAAACTGCCCCACGAGGCGGAAAGGTTACTCGGGCAGTGTAACTTCAGGAGAAGCCTTAGGCCATTCACTAATTTTACTAATTTCTATCGGCTCAAAGGTAATGTTTTCCGACGAGGTAAATGTCTTTTTGTTAACATTATAAAAGCCGCGAGCGCTTTCTGCACCCACGTAACCTCTTCTTAAATCAGCTTTTACGATATAATTATACACCAAGGCAACTATGATAGTATCACCCCGCAAGCCAATGATTGACACCTGACCAAACCTGTACTCGTATACACCAGGTTTAGTAACTTCTATTGTTCCGTCATTCCAGTAGCCTCTAAAAACCTCATATATCGTTCTTTGCTTGCCTAAATCTTCGGCAGTCTTCATGTCCCAGACAAGTGGTGAGAATCGAAAATCCTGACCTATCGTAGATACTCCGTAGGAAATTGCATCTAAATAAAGTCTTCCGCCAATACGGGTGCTTTTATAATGAAGTTACTTGCGTTATCGTGACCTTTATCGACAAGAACAATAGGTTTGATATTGTAGTGCTCTGCTGTTTTTAGTACAGCCTTAGTAAACCCTGCATTTGATATCATTATTTCACTTTTGGCGTTCTCATCTTTAAGTTTGTTTGTAAACTGCTCTACTTTTGGAAAATCTATAGGCCTGGAGTGATCTTTACATTCGATATCAATAAATTCATTATCGCCAACTTTAATGCCAATTTAACGTAAGGTCTCACTAATAGCTCCCATAACTTTTTGATTCGGCTTGACCGTTTGTGTGCTGAAGATTTTTTAACTTGCGTGCTGTGCACTTTCTTCAAAACTTTTCCATTTAGGCACCAATTTCTTTTTACTAACCATACTCTATATTTTACACGTAAAACTATATAGGGAAGCCCCCTACGATGCAGGAGTGGTTAATAAGGTTCTAACTTGTTCAATAACCCCCTGCCAAGATGAACATGAGGAAAAGTTATATAGAATAAAACTCAGTTTAATCTAAAAGACAGGATTAACAATCCCATTATTATTGCTAAAAACAGGATTGTGGATTATACTAATGCTATGATTCCACGTTACTATGACAACTTAGATCAACTCGTAAAGCCAGGTAAGGCTCTAGTTATCTACGGCCCAAGGCAAGTCGGCAAAACAACACTTCTCAAGAATTATCTTTCCAAAACACCGTTAAAATATCGCTCTGATTCAGGAGATAGCCTGGTGGTGCAGGACGTACTTGGTTCGCAAGACTTTGAAGCTATCTTTCGTTACGTCGGTGACAATGAACTTATAGTTATTGACGAAGCCCAAGAAATTCCCAATGTAGGCATGGGGCTAAAGATAATCATAGATCAACGGCCGAATGTCCGTATAATTGCAACCGGCTCCTCGTCTTTTGATCTTGCACGTAACGTCGGGGAGCCGCTCGTGGGTAGAAAAACTACCATCCATCTATACCCAATTGCTCAACTTGAATTACTCAAGCAAGTAGGTAATCAATTTGATCTTATGCAAAAACTCACGGACTATTTAATATTTGGTACTTATCCCGACACACTCAACGCAATTTCGCGAGAAGACAAGACAGCTTACCTAATGGAGCTTGTGGATTCCTACCTTCTCAAGGACATACTGGCACTCGACAAAGTAAAATCACCTAAAGCGCTCCGAGATCTTCTGAAATTACTAGCCTTGCAGATTGGTAATGAAGTATCGCTCAACGAGATCGGTCAGAAGCTGGGCTGGGATTTAAAAACAGTCGAACGTTATCTAGACCTACTCGAACAATGCTTTATTATTGTTCGTCTCGGCGGATTTAGTCGCAATTTACGCTCAGAGATAACTCGCAAAAGTAAGTATTATTTTCTCGACAACGGCGTTCGTAATGCTATTTTACAACAATTTAACGCGCTTGATGTCCGTAACGATGTCGGAGCATTATGGGAAAATTTCCTCGTCGTAGAGCGCATGAAATATAGGTCTTACACAAAGCAATACGGTAGCTCCTACTTTTGGCGCACGTATGGACAGCAAGAGATTGACCTCATAGAGGACTACGACGGTACGCTGCATGGCTATGAGTTCAAATGGTCATATACTAAAATCCCAAAAGCACCACAAGAGTGGGTTTCGGCCTACCCAGATTCATCATTTGAGGTTATCAATAGTAATAATTTTGTGAGATTTGTAACGGGAGTTTAATTAGTCAGTGTTAATAGTAACAACAGCTTACCTCAAAAATTACCTTAAAGATCCCGATCGACTAAATATGATTGGTTTGTTTTAGTTTTCTTTTTAATGTAGGTGCTAAAGAGTGGCGTACACGACCAGTCTCTGAATAAAGCTCTTATTTTATAGTACACTACTTAAACTTACACTAATGTTTAAGACTGTTGTTATGTAATGCCATACAACTTCAGCACAACGTTTTAACTTTTCCCTAACGCTCAATATCTGTTTAACTATTTCATCTGGTATTGACCATGGATGATGATATGGTTTTGAAGTAATGGTTGGTATACACCATGAACA
>JASGMG010000009.1 GCA_030156575.1 Patescibacteria group bacterium
GAAAGTCAAGCAACGCTAAATCGACGCAAACATTACGAAAAATTATATAGAATGCACGTTAAGAAATTAGGAGTTTACACATAGAAATTGATGGTCTCTCACAAAAAATCAAATAAAAAACAATTCGTTATATTAATATCCGCTCTTATTATTGGAATCGCTTTAGGAGTTACTTTATGTGCTTTTAAATTTAATTCATTGAAAATAACAAATATAGCAAATAATGATATATCAGCTAATACAACCGAAGTTGCACCAGTAGCAGAAAAAGTCGTAGCACCATCTTTTGACAAGACTAAGTTCTCTACCGCTGATCCATCAAGTATTTGGGTGGTGGTTAACAAACAACATCCTTTGTCTTCTGTTGATTTTGTACCAAGTGATCTCATTACTACTAATGGTGCTACTATTAGCAGTAAAGCTGTAGATGACTTTGAGGCTATGCTAGCAGCTGCAGCGACAGAATCGATCACTCTTACGGCTACAAGTAGTTATCGTTCATACGATACACAGAGTAAGCTATATAACGGATATATAGCTGAGCATGGTCAAGCTGTTGCTGATACTTTTAGTGCTAAACCAGGTTATAGTGAACATCAAACCGGCTTTGCAATAGACTTTACTAGTATTTATGAGCCTATCTGCAATTTTGATGATTGTTTCAGTGACGCTATTGATGGTGCTTGGTTAACTGCTCATGCTTCGGATTATGGTTTTATATTAAGGTATACTGCTGAGAAACAATCAATAACAGGATATAAAGCTGAATCATGGCATTATAGATATATAGGGAGAGAACTTGCTACTGAAATGAAAAAGCAATCAATCACAACTCTTGAGGAATTCTTTAATGTAACTGGTGGTGAAATTTATTTATAATAATCGATCATAATGCTTGAGTTTATTAAACAAATAAGTCATACTGTAAGCATAATGTATTGTTAAAGGAGACTAACAAAATATGGCAACTGCAAAAAAATCAACTAAAAAATCACCAGCAAAAAAGAAAGTATCCGTCAATTGCAAAAAAGAGCCTGAATTTAAATCGTTTAAACTTTCTAAAGAACAAGCTCCGTTCATGTCGTTCAGGATTACAAAACAAACTGTATATTGGACAATCTTGCTTATCTACATTATGGTGTTAGTTTTATGGATTACTCGAATTCAATTAGAAACATTGCAGATTATTAACAATATTGTTGTTGCATAATTTAAGTTTAATCTTTTAAATTTAATAAACCCCGCGAATTTGCGGGGTTTATTAAATTAAGTCAGGCTTAATTACATTCGAATTTCTGCATCAACGCCAGCTGGCAAGCTAAGATTTTGCAAGTTATCAATAGTTTTTGGAGTAGCGTTTGTAATATCGATAAGGCGTTTATGAACCCTCATCTCAAAGGCTTCTCCGCCTTTTTTATAGACATGTGGTGATTTAACGACAGTAAACATACTGCGACGTGTAGGTAGTGGCACTGGCCCAGCGATAGTAGCTCCAGTCCTTAGAGCGGTGTCGATAATTTGTTTTGCTGATTGGTCGATAACTTTGTAGTCGTATGCTTTTAGGCGAATACGTATACGAAGACTTTGTTCTTGTTTGTCTACCATTTATTTGGTTCTTTCTCGTTACAATAACGAATGTGCTATATCGTAACCTCTGTTGTGGTTCGGTTTGATTCCGCCATTACTGAGTTCTCGATATGATTAATAATATGTTATGAATTATAACATCTAAATTAATAGTTGACTACCCCTTATAATAAAACACTCCCAATTTCTCGGGAGTGTTTTATTGTTGTTGATTGTCTGGTTATTTAATGATTTTTGTCACAACACCAGCACCAACGGTCTTGCCACCTTCGCGAATAGCAAAGTTTAGGCCTTGCTCCATAGCAATAGGTGCAAGTAACTTAACCTTAAAGGTTAGTGTATCGCCAGGGATAACCAATTCTTTGTCAGCTGGAAGTTCAACTTCACCGGTTACATCAGTTGTACGGAAGTAAAACTGTGGTTTGTATCCTTTACTAAATGGAGTATGTCGTCCACCTTCTTCTTTTTTAAGAATGTAAACTTCAGCTTCGAATTCAGTGTGTGGAGTTAAACTGCCTGGTTTAACAATAACTTGACCGCGTTCGATTTGTTCTCGCTCAATACCACGAAGAAGTAAACCAGCGTTATCACCAGCCTGACCTTGGTTAAGGTTCTTTTTAAAGGCTTCAATACCAGTAACGACTGATGTTTGGGTTGGCTTTAGTCCAACAATTTCAATTGGGTCATTGATCTTTACAACACCTTGTTCGATACGACCAGTAGCAACAGTTCCACGACCTTTAATTGAGAAAACATCTTCAATAGGCATTAGGAATGGCTTATCAAGATCACGAACTGGTTCTGGAACGTAACTATCAAGAGCAGCAACCAATTCCATAATTGCATCTTCATTTTCTTTGTCGCCTTCAAGAGCTTTAGTAGCTGAGCCTTTGATAATTGGAGCATTCTCGTCAAATCCGTTTTTAGCAAGAAGTTCACGAATATCCATTTCAACTAGTTCAACTAGTTCAGGATCTGCAAGATCCATTTTGTTTAGAAATACAAGGATTTTTGGAACACCAACTTGTTTTGCAAGTAGAACATGCTCGCGAGTTTGTGGCAACGGGCCATCATTTGCAGCAACAACTAGAATTGCACCATCGATTTGTGCAGCACCTGTGATCATGTTTTTAACATAATCAGCGTGTCCTGGCATATCAACATGAGCGTAGTGACGATTTTCTGACTCGTACTCTTGGTGACTTGATGCAATGGTAATACCACGTGCACGCTCTTCTGGAGCATTGTCGATTTGGTCATAAGCAATAGGCTTATTAACTTCACTTGGTAGACGTTTTGCAAGTACAGCTGTAATAGCTGCGGTTAAGGTTGTTTTGCCGTGGTCAACGTGACCCATTGTGCCTACGTTAACATGAGGCTTGGTTCGATCGAAATCTGCCATTTGGTTATTTCTCCTAATTAATTACTTTTTTTAGACGGGAGCAATTTAACATTACCTCACGACGTATGATGTATATTATACAGAAACATACACACAAGGTAAAGTGTTTTATCTATTTACTTGATCGTTTTTCAATGATTTCCTGAGCAACATTTGGTGGTACTTCTTCGTATTGAGCAAGCTCCATAGTACTTGCGGCACGACCTTGACTCATTGAACGAATATCACTAGTATAACCAAACATATTTGCAAGTGGCACAAAAGCTCTAACAAGCTTAGCACCACCGTTCAAATCTTCCATGGCTTCAATTCGACCACGACGAGAGTTTAAGTCTCCTATTACGTCACCCATGAACTCTTCTGGAGTTGTAACTTCAACCTTCATGACTGGCTCAAGGATGATTGGATTAGCTTGTTTAATACCTTCACGTGTTGCAATGTTAGCGGCTAATTTAAAGGCAAGTTCACTAGAGTCAACATCATGGTAACTACCATCATAGAGCGTAGCTTTAACATCAACAACTGGATAACCAGCAATGACACCGCCGTCTAGAGTCTCGCGAATACCAGCTTCGACTGGCTTGCGATATTCTTGAGGCACAACACCACCTTTAATGACGTCAATAAACTCAAAGCCCTTGCCTGGTTCGTTTGGCTCAAATTCAACCCAAACATCACCATACTGACCACGACCACCAGATTGTTTAGCATGTTTACCTTGGACTTTTGATGTTCCTTTAATAGATTCACGGAAAGCAACTTGTGGTTCACCAATATTAGCTTCAACTTTAAATTCACGTTTCATACGATCGATGAGAATGTCTAAATGTAGTTCGCCCATTCCTGACATAATTGTTTGACCAGTCTCTTCGTTGGTATGAATTCTAAAAGTAGGATCTTCTTCTGCAAGTCGCTGTAAAGCTATGCCCATTTTCTCTTGGTCAGCTTTTGTTTTTGGTTCAACAGCAATAGAGACTGGAGGATCTGGGAATGTAATTGATTCTAAGATAATTGGATTTGAGGGATCACAAAGTGTTGTACCTGTAAAGGTATCTTTTAGTCCAACAACTGCAGCAATGTCACCAGCCCCAATTGAGTCGATTTCTTCGCGTTTATCAGCATGCATACGCACAATTCGGCCAACACGCTCCTTGTTGCCATTTGTAGCATTTAAAACATATGAACCAGCTATCATTTTACCGCTGTAAACACGCACAAAAATTAATTTTCCCACAAAGGGGTCTGTCGCAATCTTGAAAGCAAGCGCAGATAAAGGTTGGTCATCAGATGGCTTTCGTTCAATTTCATCACCTGTTTTAGTATTTTGACCCCAAGTAGAACCAATATCAAGAGGTGAAGGTAAAAATTCAACGGCTAAGTCAAGAAGTTTTTCAACAATAACGCCACGACCATCACCACCACTAACTAGATAAAAGTCACCAGCGATAACTCGTTTGCGAAGTGCTCTTTTAAACTCGTCAATAGTAATTGATTCTTCACCTTTTTCAAGGAATCGTTCAAATAGCTCATCATCAGCTTCGACGGCTGCTTCAACCAAAAGGCTTCGAGCGTTTTTTGCCTTCTCGAGCATATCAGCGGGAACTTCACTAACAACAAGTTGGTGATCAGTATAATCTTTGTAGGTGTATGCTTTCATGTCAATAAGATCAACGACACCATTAATATCCTTTTCAAAGCCGATTGGTAGGTGGACTGGAAGTGCGTTTTTAGTTAGGCGTCTGTGAATAGAGTCGAGTGATTTGTAAAAATCACCACCAGTTTGGTTTATTTTATTAATAAAACAAATACGAGGAACATTATATTTATTAGCTTGACGCCAAACAGTTTCAGACTGAGCCTCGACGCCCATTTTACCGTCAAAGACAGTCACAGCACCGTCAAGTACACGAAGTGAACGTTCTACCTCAGCAGTAAAGTCAATATGACCTGGGGTATCAATAATATTAATTTTGTGGTTCTTCCAGAATGCCGTAACAGCAGCAGAAGTAATAGTAATACCACGCTCACGTTCTTGTTCCATCCAGTCGGTTGTTGTTCCACCTTCGTGAACTAGACCAATCTTATGTGACAGACCAGTGCGATATAAGATCGCCTCTGTTGTAGTTGTTTTACCTGCATCGATATGAGCAATAATTCCAATATTGCGAAGATCAGCTAGTGGGACTTTTTTTTCAGCCATGTGTATTCCTGTATCCTTTTATTATTAATTAATTTTTGCCACAAAAAATAGCTCTTGTGCCCTATTATAGCAGACTATTATTAATTTTACATCTTATTTATGTCCTTATGGTCATTGTTGCACAACCCCCAACAAAAAGAGTAGAGCTACACTTTTATTATGATAATACCACTAATAAAGCTAAAACTACTAATAGTTTTAAAAAGATAAAGTAATTTTTATTAATTCCCGAGGCATCGAACTGAAAAGCCGTCAGTCTTACTATATGCATGCCTAGTTACTCCCGACTGACTCGTATCCACCCCCCTATTCCAAGAAGCTGAACTTACCGAATAAGAACTAGACCATAATCGATTATATGATGACATGTAATAGAATGAACCACCAGTATTTAAAAATCCAGCAAGTAATATATTTAATCCAGAACTACCACCAGGTTTTAATTTAGTGCCTTGATCGGTTCCACGATCCCCTTCAGCATCAGCCTGTGCTTGTGTCATTCCAAGTTGCATCTCAAGTATTTTCCAGTCATTATCACTTGGTATATGGCTACCGGCTGGACAAATACCTTGAGCTCCTTCTGTGTCAGTGTATTGCATGGCTTCATTCCATTGGTATAATCCACCGTAAGTAGTGCAGTTTGATTCTGTGTTGTTATAGCAGTATTTTTCAATTACTGAATTATTAGCTTGATCTGTATTACTAGCAATCAAGGTACCAACATTGAGGTTTTTCTTTGCCCAGGTTTGAGTACCTATAGTTAGCCAATCAGGGTTAGTAGCTATAGCGGTTGGGGTAGTGCTAGTTTGGGTACCTGTATAGTTATCTATGCCAGTTACTACTACTCTTATATATTTACCAAGATAAGCTGAAGTTACGGGGTAAGTATTATTAGTAGCGCCTGTTATATTTGTATAAGTACCATCTGATGTAGTTGAGCTTTGCCATTGGTATGATACCGTAGCATCACTTGGGGTTATGGTACCTGCTGTTAGGGTTTGAAAGACTTGAGGTGTTCCTGTGATTGAGGAGATGGATGTTATTGGGATTGTAGTAGGTTCAACATAAGCAACTGGGTTAGACTTATTGGTTATAATATACGTTAAATCGCTTTTTGTTGCTTTCAAGCTATAGGCAGTAGCTCCACCAGGGATAAACTCAAAAGCAACTCCAGAGCTAGGCTCGATACAGTAATCACTACTACTTATAGGAGCTGTTGGGCAGTTGTTTTCTAGAGCTGTAGGAAATGAAGCATACTTAGCTTGATATAGAATGAATTGGTCTCTGGCATTAGTTAAATCTGATATTAAAACGGTTGCATTTGCCTTTGCCGTAATACCGATATAAGATACTGTGACGATAGAAGCAAGTATACCAATAACGACTATGACTACTAAAAGCTCTACTATGGTGAAGGCGTTCTGTTTAATATTATCTTTAAGTGTTGTTTTATTATTTAAACTAAGCATTTTACCCTCATTATATTATGATAACCTTTTCTCTTATGGTTTTCAGTATATAGTCCTAAGGCAAATAACTCAATAGTTGGCGTTGTTTAGCTCATAACCTTATAATTCAATAATCGGCAAAGCTCCGTCAGTTGAAATACTGTCGCCTCCACCATTACGATGGTGGTATGCACTAAAATAATTTTCAATTATATTTATTTTTTTCGTTTTATTAGTCTCCTTAATGGTTTTTATTATGTAGTCACGTTCAATATCAGTGTCTGAAGTTATGTGGTGTGTAATTTGCAATGTGTAATATGAGAGACCAATTGACTTATCGAAGGTACCGGCTGCTAGCCAATCAACTTTATACCCACCTGGCATTAACCAACCGTTGGGGACTTTAAAGAAACGAACATGATGACGTGCAAATGGTTTATTTTCAATATTTTGTTGGTAGGTAAAATTTTGTTTTTTATTAAATAAATACCCAGGGCTAACCGGTGCACTAATATAGCCTTTATGCCTAATAGCTGAGATAATCGTCCAAAAGCCAGACTTGAGAGTTAGCTTTTCTGCTAAATGCCAACCAGCTGATTGCATTGCTTGATGTATTTTGTCTTCGCTACTTATAAAAGCCAGGTTAACCGGATCACTTAATAACCCTTCGACCGTACGAATACGTCCAATAAAATAATTCGGAATATATAATTTAGTTAAGATACGATGAATTATTGGTATAAGAATATATGCACAAATTATCCATAATAGGATAAATGCAAAGAATCTGTCTAATCTATCACCTAATAATAGTTTATAAATAAATATTTTATAAACTGACCAACCAATAGTTAATAACAAGAAAAATAGCGCTACACGTTTTAATATTGTCAAAAATGAAGTTGTCGATATTAATACGCGTGCGCTAAATTTTCTTTTCATAAACCTACTATGCTCGAGCAAAGTGTGCAAATGCACGATTGGCTTCGGCCATTTTGTGTGTGTCTTCCTTCTTTTTGAAAGCACCACCAGCTTCATTGTAAGCATCTACAATCTCTAAAGCCAAGCACTGAGAATATGCAGCGCCTTTACGAGCACGAGAAGCTTTTACTAACCAAGTGAAGGCATAGTGAAGTTGACGATGACCTTGTACTGGAAATGGAATCTGGTAATTAGCACCACCAACACGTCGAGATTTAACCTCGAAGTTTGGTGAAATATTTGCCAAAGCTTTTTCAAAAATCTCTAGTGGATCTTCGCTATTGAGCTTTTTAGCTGCAATTTCTAGTGCGTCATATACTGCACGTTCAGCTAAAAGTTTTTTACCATTAAGCATTGATTTATTAATCAAGCGTTGGACTAAAACACTTTGGTATTTTCGGTCTGGATTAAGTTTACGTTGTAAACTTGCAGTTACTTTACGAGGCATGGTTATTTATCCTCCTTTTTAGCACCGTATTTAGAACGGCCTTGTTTACGCTTTGCAACGCCCTGAAGGTCAAGTGCACCACGAACAATGTGATAACGAACACCAGGAAGGTCAGGTACACGTCCACCACGAACTAGAACAACGGCGTGTTCTTGAAGGTTGTGACCTTCACCACCAATATATGCCCAAACTTCTTGCTGGTTGGTTAAACGAACACGAGCAACTTTACGAAGTGCTGAGTTAGGTTTTTTAGGTGTTTTGGTAGTAACACGTACACATACCCCACGTTTAAGTGGACTATTCTGCTCGTAATAACGAGTCTTTAGTGCATTATGGATACGACCGAGTGCAGGAGACTTTGATTTTTTAATCGCAGTCTTGCGAGGCTTTCGCACTAGTTGATTAATTGTTGGCATTTATACTCCTTAAGAGATGTCATAAATTGTAATATTCTAAGACAAAGATATTGTCTAATTTACAGATAAAACTCAGCATGTTCTTCTCTGTATCATACTTGTCGGCACTAACGAATCTGTACACATTCAAATAATTCGTTAGCCCAACAAGAGTAAACTCGTCTGTTATTGTAGCAAGAATATGGTCAAAAAGCAACCAAAGGCTAGCTTTAAACCTCTAGATCAATGTTTTCGGCAATGTCTTGTTCGATACTGAGCGTATCAACGTCTGTTAGTCCGTAACCCTCGGCACCAGTTCCAACTGGGATCTTGCGTCCGATAATAACGTTCTCTTTCAAACCATGTAGTCGATCAATTCGTCCACTAATAGCTGCATTAATCAAAACACGGGTTGTGTCTTGGAATGAGGCAGCGGATAGGAAGCTGTCTGACCAAATAGAAACTTTAGTTATACCAAGCAATAACTGAGTATAGCTAATCAGCTCTTTACCACTAGCAGCAAGCTCGGCGTTAGATTCAACGACCAAAGCCTTTGATATGATATCGCCGGAAACAAATGTTCCATCACCTGGGTCTTCAATTTGAACACGACTAAACATTTGACGAACAATTATCTCAAGGTGTTTATCAGCAACATCTTGACCCTGTGCGGCGTAAATACATAAAACTTCATTAATAATATAACGTTGAGTTGCTTCTGTACCTTTTAATCGCATCAAATCATGTAGATTTAGTGAACCAGTAGTCAAACGATCACCTGCTTCAACTACATCACCTGCAGATACTACTACCTTATTAGCATTAGGCACCTCATAACGAACTGGTGAGCCGGCATTTGCAGCTAATATTAACATGTCATCGGTGACTTCAATTACACCATCAAATGGCGCAGTTAAAGGTTTTGATTCACCTTCACCTGTGGCTAATACATCACCAACTTTTACATTACTATCAGACCTAACGACTGCAGTACGACCATCTAAGTTGATTCGTTCAACATGGCCAGATTCTGGAGTAATCTGGATAACATACTTTTTACCGTCTTCCCATACATCAACTAGACCACTTACTTCTGTCATATAAGCTTGGCCTTTTGGATTACGAGCTTCAAACAACTCTTCGACACGAGGAAGACCTTGAGTAATGTCACCACCAGCTTCACCACCAGCATGGAAGGTTTTAAGCGTTAGCTGTGTGCCAGGTTCTCCAACGGATTGAGCTGCAATAACTCCAACTGGTTGAGCAACGTCAATTAGATGGTTAGTTGACATATCGATTCCATAACTCTTGCGTGGAATACCACGAAGATTTTTAGTAGTGAGTACAGATTGAATCTTAACACTTGTGACCTCTTCATCAGCATCAATAGCATTGGCGATGTCGCGTGTAATCAACTCATTAATACCAATATGTCCAGGTACTTCTTCGGCAGTAAACCTACCAACAAGCCTGTTGCTGAAATCAATCATAGTTAGTTCAGTTTCATTACGATAAATTGCAAAACCTTCATCGCTACAAGCTTCATCTGAGTCTTCTACTGTAAATACATCTTGAGCCACATCAACCAAGCGACGAGTTAGATATCCGGCATCTGCAGTCTTAAGAGCTGTATCGATTAGACCTTTACGAGCACCTCGAGTTTGAACAAATTGTTCAAGAGAGCTCAATCCAGCTTTGTAATTTGAGCGGATTGGAAGTTCAATCTCATGGTTAGATGAATCAACCACAATACCAATCATAGCTGAAGCCCATTTAATATTGGAAATAGTACCACGAGCACCAGAGTTAACCATGGCACTAATACTAGTATCTTGATCCTTCAATTGTTCTTGCATGAAATCAGCAATCTTATGATCAACTGATCGCCAAGTGGCAATAGTTAAACTATGTCGTTCTTCATCAGTAATTAAACCTTGATCAAATTGTTCTGAAATAAGTGTGGTTTTAGCGTCACCTTCAGCCACAAACTCACTAATTTCATCAAACTGAACATAGTCATCTTTACCGGTTGATACAGCTGCAATAGTAGCAAATCGAAAGGCCAAACCCTTCATTCTGTCGGCAGTCTGAGCAGTTACTTCAGCGCCATAATCATTAAATATTTTAGCTAATACTTTTTTTAATTGTTTCTTATTTTGTACGGAATTGTCGAACGGATAATCTTTTGGCAAGATTTCGTTAAAGAATACGCGTCCAAGAGTGGTTTCTCGAGTTTTGCCCTTAAACTGTACACGAATCGGACTTTGTAGATGTAAGTGACCATCATCATAAGCCATTTCAGCCTCATACACTGAGCTATATGCTTTTATATTATCCGTCTTAGTGCTTATTTTATTGTATGTTAAGTAATAGTTACCAAGCACAACGTCTTGACCAATACTTAAGACTGGTGAACCGTCAGCAGGTTTTAACAAGTTGTTAGTTGCACACATTAACTCGCGAGCTTCACGTTGTGCAGCAGCTGAAAGTGGTAAATGAACAGCCATTTGGTCACCATCATAATCAGCATTAAAGCCATTAGCAACTAATGGGTGTAGTTGAATTGCTTTACCTTCAACAAGAACTGGCTGAAAAGCCTGAATTGATAAACGGTGTAATGATGGAGCGCGGTTCAAAAGAACATATTTTCCCTCAATAACAGCATCAAGTGCATCCCAAACAAGTGCATCACCTGACTCAATTAAGCGTGTAGCAGAACGAATATTATAAGCATGCTCGTTACGGATTAACCAACTAATGATAAATGGTTTAAACAACTCAAGTGCCATTTGCTTTGGTAGTCCACATTCATTAATTTTAAGTTTTGGACCAACCACAATAACTGAACGGCCAGAATAATCAACACGTTTTCCAAGTAAGTTTTGACGGAAACGACCCTGTTTACCCTTTAGCATGTCACTGATTGATTTCAAGCGACGACGACCACCAGCAGCATTAACAGCACGATTTCCTTTAGCTGCGCTATTGTCTATCAAAGCATCAACTGCTTCTTGTAGCATTCGCATTTCGTTTCGACAAATAACTTCAGGTGCGTTTAATCCCATCAATTTCTTTAGGCGATTATTTCGATTAATAACACGTCGATAAAGATCATTTAGGTCACTAGTTGCAAAACGACCACCTGTAAGAACTACCATTGGACGTAGATCTGGAGGAATAACAGGCAATACTGTTAATACAAGGCTGTTTGGTTTAATACCAGCAGCTTGCATACCCTCGAGCATCTTCAAACGTTTTAATAGCTTCTTCTCTCGTTGACCTTTAGCTCCAGTTACTTCTTCAGAAAGCTTAGCGATTAATTGAGATAGATCGATTTCATCAAGCAATTTTTTCAATGCCGTTCCACCCATACCAACTTCAACTAACTCTTCATATTCTTCTGGTAGGTTACGATAATCAACTTCATTAAGCAAGGCGCCTTTTACTAAACTATCAAGTTGAGCTTTTTTAGCTAAGTATGATTCATTCAACTCTTCTAGCTCAGCTGACTGTTGTTCAGCTAAAACTTTAACGTCAGCGTTCTCAGCACCAGCCTCACGTTCATAACGAATTTTTATTGCAGCACGACCAGCTTCAGTTTCGGCTTCAAGATCTGATAAATATTGATCTCGTTTTTCGTCATCAGCTTTCAAAATTACATATGTTGCAAAATATGCAATACGTTCAAGATTACGTACTGTAATACCTAGTAGTAAGCTGATTGCACTAGGGGTTCCTCTCATGAACCAAATATGCGCAACTGGAGCAGCTAGAGTAATATGGGCCATTCGTTCGCGACGTACGATAGATTTAGTGATTAATTCACCGTTTTTATCGACAGCAGCCTCTCTTGACCTAACGCCTTTTAGTTTATTGTCATGTGGATTTATATCTTTAACTGGGCCAAAAATACGCTCACAGAACAAACCATCACGTTCTGGCTTTTGAGTTCGATAGTTAATAGTTTCGGGCTTAGTAACTTCACCATTGCTCCACTTTAGAATGTCTTCAGGGCTAGCGACCGTTAGACGAATCGCGTTAAAGTCAGCAATCTCATTAGTTGCAATTACTCGTGGCATATTACACCTCCTCCTTGATATCTGATATTTCTTCTAGTTCATCCACTTCGTGAAAATCTTCCAAGTCTTCAATATCTTGTATTTCTTCGTTATCTTGAATACTTTCAATAACATCAATATCAGCTACTTCATCAGGTTTAGAACCACCGATAACTTGAGCAGCATCAATAATCGCATCTTCAGTTTCATCAAGCAAGTCAACACGTAGACCAAGTCCTTGTAATTCTTTAACTAACACATTAAATGATTCTGGTAGTTTTGGACCAACAATTGGTTCGTTCTTAATAATAGATTCGTAAGCTTTTGCACGTCCGTAAACATCATCAGATTTAATTGTAATCATCTCTTGAAGTGTTGCGGCTGCACCATAAGCTTCAAGTGCCCATACTTCCATTTCTCCAAATCGCTGACCACCATTTTGAGCTTTACCGCCCAATGGCTGTTGGGTAACCATTGTGTATGGACCAGTTGAACGTGCGTGAATCTTATCACTAACCATATGATGGAGTTTAATCATATGCATAACACCAACGGTTGTTCGTTCTTCAAAGGCATTACCATCACGTCCATCGAATAATTGGAATTTACCATCACGGGCAAAGCCGGCTTTTTCAAGCTCATCACCAATAGTTTCGTTTGGAACACCATTAAATGGAGGTGTTGCAACTTTATAGCCAAGTGCACGAGCGGCCATTCCAAGGTGAGTTTCAAATAGCTGACCAATGTTCATACGAGATGGCACACCGAGTGGGTTTAAAATAACATCAACAGATGTTCCATCTTCCATGTATGGCATATCTTCAACTGGTAAGATTTTAGCAACAACACCTTTGTTTCCGTGTCGTCCAGCTAATTTATCACCAACGCTAATTTTGCGTAATTGAGCCACGAAAATTTGAATTTGCATTAGAACACCAGCTTTTAGCTCATTACCATTGTCACGACTAAAGACTTTAACGCCAACTACCTTACCGCCACCAGCATTATTCATACGTAAAGATGTATCACGAACATCTTTAGCTTTTTCGCCAAAGATAGCGCGTAATAATCGTTCTTCACTTGAAAGTTCTTGCTCACCTTTTGGAGTAATCTTACCAACTAAGACATCACCAGACTTAACTTCTGATCCAATTTGAACAATACCACTCTCATCAAGGTGTCGTAGTGATTCTTCACTAACATTTGGAATATCTCTGGTTACAATTTCATTACCAATTTTAGTTTCACGAACTTCAATTGTGTAATCTTTAATATTTATACTTGTTAAAGCATCATCCTGTACAAGACGATTAGACAAAATAATAGCATCGTCCATGTTGTATCCAGCCCATGGCATAAAGGCAACTGTTAAATCACGTCCAAGCGCTAATTCCCCATCAGCAATCGAAGCACCTTCTATTAAGATATCACCGGCTTTAACCTTTTGACCACGTACTACACGAACCTTTTGATTAATTGAACGATCGTCATTACTCTTTGCAAAGTGAATTAATTCATATTTCTTAACACCATCTGAATATTTAACATGAATTTCAGCACCATCTGCACGAACAACTTCGCCATCACCGCTAGCAGTAATTAATTGACTAGTATTTCTAGCGATTTCACCTTCAATACCAGTACCAACTGTAGGTGCACCAGGTTGCAACAAAGGAACTGCTTGTTTCTGCATGGCAGAACCAGTTAAGGATCGGTCAACGCGGTTTTTCTCAATGAATGGAATTAAAGCAGCTGAAGAGCCAAGGATTTGCTTATGAGCAGCGTCAACATAGGTGACTTCACTTGCATCAACTTGCTCTGGCAAGATTCCGTTTCGAGCACTAACGCGTTCTTCAACAAATGAACCATCGTCATTTAATTTAACACTAGCATCAGCGATAACTTCAGTTATTTCTTGAGCAGCATCAAGGTAGACAAGTTCTTTTGTAACTTTGCCGTTTTTTACTTTTAAGTATGGAGTTTCAATAAATCCATATTCATTAATTCTAGCGTATGAAGCTAAGTTAAGTACCAAACCAATATTGGCACCTTCTGGAGTTTCAACTACACAGATGCGACCATAATGTGTTGGGTGTGCATCACGAACGTCAAATCCAGCACGTTCTCGAGATAAACCACCAGGCCCCATTGAACTTAGACGACGTTTGTGTGAAAGTTCTGAAAGTGGGTTTGTCTCATCCATCAACTGTGAAAGCTGGGAACTAGCGAAGAATTCACGAACAGCGGCAACAACAGGACGAGCGTTTATTAGTTGTCCTGGAGTGACATTCTCAACATCCGCCATACTCATTCGATCCATTGCATTTCGTTGCATTCTAAGCATTCCAACACGGAACTGACGTGCAACTAACTCACCGACTAATTTAATGCGTCGATTTGATAAAGCGTCAATATCATCAGGTTTTTCTTGAGAATTATTCATTCGAATAATTTCGCGAACAATAGCAACTAAATCGCTAATTTGAAAAACACGATTCTCAGTTGTATTAGGTAAAGTTACACCTAATCTTTGATTTAACTTATAGCGACCAACACGACTATAATCGAATCGTTTGAAATCAAAGAACATACGTTCAATCATAGTTCGAGCATTATCTACTGTTGCAAGATCACCTGGGCGCAAACGTCGGTAAACTTCAATCAAAGCTTCATTTGAACCACGGGCTGAGTCTTTTTCTAATGTGGCATCAATGTACTTAATTTCACCCGTATCTATATCTTCGAAAAGACTTTTGATTTCTGATGTTTTACTTTGTCCGAGCGCCCTAAATAATGTCGTTATAGGTAATTTACGACGACGGTCAATCTTTACATAGATAGTACCGTTAGCAGCAGTTTCAATCTCTAGCCATGCACCACGACCAGGAATAAGCTTTGCGCCATAATAATTACGAGTTGCAGTTTTATCGGCAGTAAAGAAAACGCCTGGACTACGGATTAATTGAGAAACAACTACACGTTCTGTGCCGTTAATAACAAAGGTACCACGATCAGTCATCCATGGATAATCACCAAGATAAATCTCTTGCTCTTTAACTTCGCCAGTTACTTTATTGGTTAATTCAACGTTAGCATGCAGTGGAGCATCAAAAGTTAAATTGTTTTCTTTAGCATTTTGCTCACTAATTTTTGGATCTTGGAATGAATAGTCTTTAAACCTTAGAGAAAGTTTTTGACCGGTATAATCGTCGATTGGATTTAACTCAGCAAAGATTTCGCTAAGTCCAGTCTCGACGAATTCACGCCAACTATCCTTTTGATGAGCTATTAAGTTTGGTAATGGTAACGATGAATCTCCATCTGTGAAGAATACACGCTTACTACTGCTAGGCGTTGATTTTGCCATAAGTTGATACTGCTCCTTAATAAATTGTTTAGTTAATAGGGGGTCTTGGCGCCGAAGATTCCCTTAACCGTGGTCTGCTTTTAGTATGATGCCACTCATATAAAAAGACATAGATAACCACAACTACACTACTTCTTGATATCTATTGTGCAGTATGGTTGTGAAATAGTCAATAGTTTTTATTAAGCTTTTATAATAATTTCATCAATCAAGCCATAAGCCTTTGCTTCTTCGGCCGTCATCCAATAATCACGTTCCATATCGACTTTGACCTTTGATAGTTTCTGACCAGTATTTTTAGCTAATAAAGTAGCTAACATCTCTTTAATAGCCATCCCCTCTTTTAAGTCGATTTCCATGTCTGTAATTTTGCCTTTTGTACCATGACTAGGCTGGTGAATCATTACTTTGCTATGAGGCAAGACAAATCTTTTGCCTTTTTTACCACTCGAAAGTAAAAATGCACCCATACTAGCTTGCAGTCCAATGCCAATCGTTTGAACATCCGGTGTAATATACTGCATTGTGTCATAAATCGCCATACCGTCATATACGCTACCCCCAGGGCTATTTATGTATAATTTGATGTCTTTTTTAGGGTCAGCATACGCCAAATGTAATAATTGGGCAACAATAATGTTTGCAGTATGCTCGTTAACTTCTTCACCTAAAAAAATAATCCGCTCATTGAGTAATCGCGAATAGATATCAAACGCCCGCTCACCGTCATAAGTTTTTTCAATGACTGTCGGAACTAGATAATTTGATGGTTTGTTCATATATTTATTATATCATCCATAGATTAAGGTTTGTTTTATAATATACCTATTCTGAGTCTGGCAGTAAAGTGTCTCCATCTTTGCCTAAATCAACCTCTTCTCTTATAGGACATCCGCCTTCGCAATTGCTACGGTTTGCACTACAGATACTACAAGCCCATCTTCTAAGCTTATCACTGTCATCACTACTAGCTTTTTTTAGCTCAATAATAGGCGTTATTTTTACTTCAGGCTCTCTTTCCATATGGCACCTCCTAAATTTGAAAACCGCAGATAATTCTGTATAGTTTTAATTATTATACAATAAATCATCTCGTTTTTAGCATAAAATTGATCCAAAATCAAATAAAATCATACATCACATAAAAAGACTTTTATTGAAGCCTTTTTATGCGATGTTGTTTATAACTACTTCTTGTTATTTAATTCAACCAACAAATCAACAGTCTTCTCTGTTAATAGGCGATTAGCAATGTCACGTCGCACTTCTGGTTGTTCAAATTGCTTTAAAGCTTCTGGATTCTTAGCATATTGTTGTCTATATGCTTCGACATGAGCGTCAAGCTCTGCAGTTGTTGCCTCTACTTTTTCGGCTTTACTCAATTCGGCAAGTACTAAACCAGCCTTGACGCGCTTCTCAGCCACTAACCTAACTTCTGTTTCGAGCCATTTTTCTTTTGATTCAAATCCGTTATTTTCAAGATACTGTTCGATAGACAAACCTTGATACATTAAATTATTGATAAAATCTTGTTCAATCGATTTCATTTGATCAGTAATTAAAATCTCAGGAACCGGAACTTCACTAATGGCTACTAGTTGTGATACTAAATCATCTTTTATTTTTTCATTAGATTCATGTTCTTTTTGAGACGTCAATTCACGTTTAATGTCAGCTTTCAAATCAGAAACGGTTTTAAATGGACCAACCTTAGCTGCAAATTCATCATTAATCTCTGGCAAAACAATTTCGTTTATAGCTTTTAAAGTCGTAGTGAAAGTAACTTTAGCACCTTTTAGTTCAGCCGAGCCATAATCAGCAGGGAAAGTTAGTTCTATATCAAATACATCGCCAACTTTATGTCCAATAACGCCCTCTTCAAAACCAGGAACAAATTGATTAGAACCAAGTGTTAATGGATAATCATTGCCAGTTCCGCCGTCAAAAGCAACCCCGTCTTTTTTGCCAATAAAATCAATTACGGTTTCATCACCATTTTTAGCAGCTCGTTTAACTTCTTTCTTTTCAGCAAGACCTTTACGCATTCGTTCGATAACTTCATCTACTTCAGTAGTCTCAATCGATATCTTTTCCTTAGTAATTTTTAGTTTTTTATAATTACCAAGTTTAATTTTTGGCAAAATCTCAGTCTCGGCCGTAAATTCAAGCGTTTCACCTGGAACATACTTTTTAACTTCAACCATAGGACGGTCTAATGCCTGAATTTTATTTTCCAAAAAAGCATCAGCGACAGCTTTACTGATTGCATTATCAAGAATTTTATCTTGTAACACCTGAGGATCGATATTTTTTGCAGCTACAGCAACAGGAGTTTTACCTTTTCGAAAACCAGGGACTTTCACATCATGAGCTAACTTAGTTACTGCTACTTGCTCGGCAATTGCTAGGCGCTCAGTATCGAGTGTGATCGTGACTTTAACTTTAGTATCAGATATATTCTTTACAGACGTTTCCATAATTTACTCCTTAATTAGTTTCGTAATTCCAGCAAAATCCAACTTATGTTCAATAGATTTAGCAATATCTTTTAGTGTATAAACACCAGTCTTTATTTCTTCTTCACCAATAAATAGTATATACGGAATATTCTTTTTTAGTACATTTTTAATTTGTTTATCGAGCTTTAGACCAAAAGATCCCAATTCAACATTGATACCGGCACCTCGAAGGTCATTGGTTAATTTATTGGCTTCATGAGTAACATCACCTAGAATTGCAACATAAATATCGGTAGTAGAGCGTGACTTAGGTAATAGCTTATGCACTTCAAGAAAATTTTCTAACATAGTGCAACCAGGTGCAAAACCAACTGCCGAAATTGGCTCAACTCCAAAAAGTCCAACCAAACCATCATAACGACCCCCTCCGAATAATGCACGATTATTCTCCGGGTTGGTATCAAAAACCTCAAAAACCATACCAGTGTAATAATCGAATCCTCGCATTAATGTAATGTCAAACACCAAACTTTTGATATTTGCATGTTCTAAAATTGTAAATAGTCTCTGAATTTCACGAATACTTGAACTTTCACGAACTTCAACTGGTAATTCTGCCATATTTTTAGCTTGCAACAGTAAATTGATCTTTGTGAGTTTACTCTCTGATTTATCTCCAAATATCTCAGTGGCTTGATCCATAAACTCTTCATTGCTGATCTTATTTTTACGATCAAATAGCCTAATCATAGCTAAAGCTTCAGCTGAATCAAGCTCTAAATATTGAGCCATAACAAAATTAATTAGCTTGCGATTATTAATTTTTATCACATAGTCATCTGATTTGGCGTTAAATTCTTTCATAATTTGATCTGACATCATAATGATTTCAGATTCAGCATTAATCCCGTCATCGTCAAAGATATCAACATTTAATTGCCAAAATTCACGCTCACGACCACGTTGAGGGCGTTCATATCGCATAAAGTTAGCGATGGAATATAAACGAGCAGGATAAGCCAGTTCTTGACGACGCGCCGCTACCATACGGCTAATAGTTGGCGTCATTTCAGGACGAATAGCCACAATTCGACCACCACGATCAGTAAAACTATAAGTTTGTTCGTTTACGATCTCTTGACCACTTTTAGCTGCATATAGCTCCAAGGGCTCAATAGTTGGTGCGCCATACTCTTCATATCCAAAAGATCTAGATACCTTATGCCATACATCAAAAATATAATTCTGGATTCTCTTATCCTCTGGATAATAATCTCGTGTGCCTTTGTACGGTTGTGACGATAGCTTACTCATTAGTATAATTTTCTCATTTTTATCTGTTATTTGCAAGCTCAGTAGATAATTAAGATAAAATATTCTAAGATAAAGTTAGATAAAAGTCACGTTCATTATCCCAAACGTTCCAATCAGCTGATTCTTTAAACTTATTCTGATAATCCAAGTGGTCGTCAAAGCCCTTAACTTTTTCGAGCCATAAATAACTCGTACCTTTAAAACTTCTATTCCATTCCTCATCTTGAAGTATTTCTTTTACAATTTCTAGTGGGTTGCACTCTTGACATTCAAGCTCAATTATCACGCCTACATTATCTACATCATCAATCACTATCTCATTATTGCGATCGTCTAAAAATGCTAATCGAGTTTTATTCAAAACTTGTTCACCCCGATAACCGTGTTGTTTAAAAATATCTGCTAGTTCTAGCCCATTTTTAATATTATAATCTTTCGATTGCATACCAAGTCTATTAAATATTGATTTCAGATTGGAATCGTTCAATATAGGAAAAATATCCTCTATCTCTTCTACATACTGAAAATTATCTCTATTAGGGATATGAAAAACTTTTTTAAAAGTAAACGAGTGATCTTTGCCATCAACTTTTCTAATTCTAAGAGATGACACGCTCTTATATAACTTCCAATCAGATGTATCAAAATAATTATCAGATTGAGTTATTTGTTTTTGTTTTTTAAAGCCTAGTTTTTTGATTCTACCCAAAAAAACATTAAGTGGGATATTAAGTTCAATTTTTATCTCTTTTTCTTCTTTACTCATATAATTACTCCTCTTTGATGTTTAAGGTATTTTGTTGCATCCAAACATACATAGTAATACCCGCCGCAACACCAACATTAACTGACCTAGTTGAGCCAAACTGCTCAATCATAATAGTTTTTGATGCGATTTGTTGCATTTGATCGCTCAAGCCAGGCCCCTCACCGCCAAACACCAATACTGTTCGTTTTGGTAACTTTGTTTTAGATAATTCGACCGCCCCAGGAATAATATCTATGGCAACTATTTCACGATTGTCATTTTCCATAAGTTTTGCAAATTCATCAACTGTTGAATGTTGGATTATATTCATATATCTATCAGTTACCATTGCACCACGACGGTTCCAATGTCGCTTTCCAATTATATGTACAGTTTCGACGTTAAAAGCATTAGCTGTACGTACAATTGTGCCGATATTTAAATCATGTTGCCAATTTTCTATAGCTATATGCAAAGATGTTCTTGTTTTATTTAAATCAGCTTTAATCGCTTCGACTGTCCAGTAACGATATTTATCCAAGACATTTCGTTTGTCGCCATTTTCCAATAACTCTCTGTCGTATTTATCATCAGCTGGCCAAGGTTTTAAATGTGGCCCTATTCCAATTTCAGGTTTATTCATGTGTATTATTGTAACTTAAACTTGAATTTATTTTTTGAAAAAAATTCGGCGTTAATTAAAACGCCGAATACCACTAATTAATTTAAGCATATATAGGCCTGGTCTCAAAATAAAACATGCCTGGCATATAACAACCTTTTAGCAACAATCCCAACACAAATTTACCAGTTTTATCTCTGTAAATGTACATGTTACAGCTATTATCATAATAGCTATACTCCACACCACTTATGAGGAGAGACTCATCCCCTTTAATAATTTGGTTTAGCTCATCATAATAACAAACTAAACTAATCAATTCAGGGAATGGAAGAATACAATCATGCTGATCAAAAGGTTCTTTCCGTTTAACGGCAACTCCGAAGCAGTTTGTTTTTGAGCGTCCCGCAGTAAATCTAACATTATTTAAAATGGATTTATCGTAATCTAATGCAATCATTTCGCACAATTTGATAAAATATTGACAACAATCCTCCGATTGAAAAGACGGCGGCTTAATAAGTATCTCACCATCTTTTAGCATGGACTGGCCGTCAGTATGCTCTAAACAAAAGCCCAAATCTTTAGGTTTAGGTTCCCCCAAAACCGAATAGTTTCGTAAAAGTTGATTCTTAAAATCTACACCAGTTAGCATCGACGAGAGATCAATTTCTTTTGGATTAGCTTTTGAATCGGCTAATTTTATAAAGCTAGAAAGATCAGAAAGGTCTGTTTTTTGTAAGGACATGTTCTATACCTCCACCATCAAAATTTCTCGGTACATTTCTATATCGAGATTGGCGCAACGATATTTTTTAAAATACCACAGCGCCAAGCTCAATGACAAGAAAGAACTTTTAGAATACTTAAATTATTAAGGTACTCGCTCTTTATATCATAAAAATAATATATATGCAAGTATGTCGTAACAACTCACAACCATTGCAACATAAAAGCTAAACAAAAAAGCAGGCGTTCCATATACTGTAATTAATATTACCCAATTACAGAAAGGAGGCCTGCTATGGCCTATTTTATTAATTTTTCCAAGCGATCAGCAAAGAATAAATCAATCAGATTTCCATCAGCATGATTACATCTGGCCATAGTAGCGCCAATTACTTCAGCTTTTTGAGTTGTATCTGATTCATTAATTGTGTCCAATATCATCTGATCAAAGTAGTTGTCATCAACCGACTTAATGACGCCATCATTACATATCCGAAGAGATGAATTTATTGTTACAATATCACGCCAACTCTGTGATATCTCATTAACCTTTTCATCACTAACTGCCTCTTCAAATGCTAATAATTTCTTAATACCATCAATTTCCAGACAAGCCAATTCCCAGGCAGCTGTTTCGGGGTACCTATCACTAACCGGAACGTTTACAGAATCAACAATACTAATTTCAATCTCAATATTTGCAGATTTTATTAAATCTACTACGAACATCATATTCAAATAATCCTCGGTCTTAGCTGTTGACGTCCATATTCTAACTTTGTCATGGCCTTTGAGTGTATTTAATAACTCATCAATTTGATTCTTAGTATTAATAGTTTCATTAAATATCGTTCGACTATTAACCGACCTAATATTTGATATGTCGCCAAATGACAAAAACAAGTCCATACAAATAAATTCAGAATTAGGAAATAAACCGAACTTACTATTTGCTTGTTTTAATATGTCATTCGCAAACTCACCGCGTGTAATCTCTAATATACGCCTACTCCAACTCCCTGTCGATATCTTCAATCCTATACATAATAAGTTTACGAATCAACGATTCTGGTATCGTATTTTCTAATGTAAATTCAATAGCTCCTTTTGACAATTTATAATTACCAAGCTTTGACCGCATTGCATTAATAGGCTTAGCAGTTGGGAAGAGACTTATATGTTTATTAAATACATAAAAACCAATTAAATATTTACCACGATAATTAAACGCCGGCATATCATAGCTAATAATTTCTTCAGCTTCGGGAACTGTCGTGTTAACAATTTCTCGTATGCGCTCAAGCTCGGCTTTTTCGGATACCCCAATCTTTTCAAAATATTCACCAATAACCGTCATACAATTATTGTAACAAACTAAAGCAATTTAGAATATCAATGAAAAAATAATAAATTGATTATGATTATTGTTTAACAGAGTTATTACCGTTGATAACTTAAAAATTATAATGTTTTAATTAATTTTCAGTGATACAAATTATGGTAACAACGTAACTATCTTGCTAAACATTTTTTCTAAACCAGATATATCAAATTCCTCACTAGCGAGTCGAGAGGCTTCATCATTTTCAGCTCCGACGACTAAACTCCAATCAATATTGTAGCCAGCATCTCTGGCTAACCGTGTCCAAAATACGCGTTGCGTCCGACCATTGCCTTCTCGAAACGGATGAATATAATTCAATTGATCATAATAATAAGCTAAACGTTTAATAAATACCTCAACTGACAAATCTTTAAGATAATTTTCCTTGAAAAGCTCAGTAAATACATAATTACAAGCAACTGCAATTTTTCCCACTGGCAAAAAGAAATCTGAATTTTTTGTATTTTTCTTTATATCAACAATTCTAATTTTGCCAGCCCAATCGTATATGCCTTTAAATAATTGTTTATGGATAAGTAGTAATTCATTTAAGTTGTTCGTTCTCGGGATATTAATTGACTCGAGTTCTAGTTGATTTGCAAAAACAATTTGTGGCTCACACTTATTAAACTCTTCAGGTGAAGAAGCGCCAAGTAAATTCCTTAGTTCATTTATTTCATCATCAAAATAAGGGTCTATTTGACCCGTATTCATGCCTTAGATAGCTCCATAACGAGCTCTAATTTTAGCCGCCGCTTCTTTGGCTGAAGCCTTACCAGCTATATAGCTTTCAGCGATCTTTATCGATTCTTTTGACACATTCAAGCCTTCAAGCTTTTCGTTCGCAATAGCTTGTTTAATTACGTTTTTACGTTTTTGAGCTGATTTATCCATATACTTATTATAACTTAAATAGATACATCAGTACAGCAAAGCTATACTGAGTATAATAGAAATAGCCCCTAGTATGGCTCACATTATAACTGACTTGTTATTGCAAACAATG
>JASGMG010000010.1 GCA_030156575.1 Patescibacteria group bacterium
TTGGCTTTTTAAACCATACTTGCTATAGTAAATCATAAGTAATAAATGAGGTGGGACCTAATGCCAACAATAGATCAGATAGATAGTTTTTTATCTTTATTTGACGGAGATATCGTTGCAGCTCAAAAAGCTCTATTAACACGGACAGCTCAAAATAAGAGAAATATTTTAAGTACATCATCAACGCCAAAGCCCAAAGGCGATCCAATTGTTTCTGTTCAACAAGTAACCAAACAATATAAAATAGGTAAGCGACACATAAATGCTCTTAATGGTATAAGCTTTAATGTTTATAAAAGTGAATTCATTGTTATAACGGGTGATAGCGGAAGTGGTAAAAGCACTTTACTTCAAATAATCGGATGTCTTGACACTCCAACTAGCGGAACTGTAATAGTAGATGGACAAGATATATCAAAGCTTCATGATAAAAAACTAAGTCTTTTACGTCGCTCTACAATTGGCTTTATTTTTCAATCATTTTACCTTCAGCCGTTTTTACGACTTAGTGATAATGTTGCAGTACCTGCCATGTTTACAAATAAAAAACGTAATTCAATAAATGAAGATACTTCTACGTATCTGAAACAAGTAGGATTAAGCGACCGCAGTAAACATTTCCCAAGTGAATTGTCTGGTGGCCAAATTCAACGCGCAGCAATCGCACGTTCACTTATGAATAAACCAAAAATTATCTTAGCTGACGAACCAACGGGAAATCTTGATTCAACAAACAGTGATTCAATTGTTAATTTATTTAAATCTATTCGCGATCAATTAGGCACTACAATTATAGTAGTGACGCATAATACACAAATCGCTTCTCAGGCCGATAGAGTTATAAAACTCAAAGATGGGAATATAATATGATTCGCCCACGTTATGCCTTAAGACTCGCACGCACCAAATTAAAATCGAAAAGAGGCATTCTTACAACTTCTATAATTGTATCAAGTGTATTATTCGGTGCACTCATAGCTTCAATAATCGTATTTACAGGGATAGAGAAAAGTGCTGTAAATTTTGTCGAGAAAGCTAACAACAATCATTATCTTGTATTAATACAGCCTAATATACCCAGAAATGTCACACAATTATACGAGAATGGTTCAATTAACTTATCACTTGAAACTGTTCGATCTATCAAAGCCTTTGAAAAACAATATTATAAAAATGAACGCGAAAAGTATAAAACAGCTGGGGTTGAATATAACCCAGAACTAGAAATACCGACTTTAACCCCATCAGATTATATTGACAAAACTTTACCTGACGAACAACGTGTTATGATAAATTGGTCATCACCAGTTATCAACGCAATACTAGAGCAAAAGTTCACGGAATATTCAAAAATCGCCAAAAATAAGTTTAAAGATATCCAAACACTGGGTAATAAATACGGAGCTACAAACTATTACTTTCAAGAATACACACAACTACAACCACTGCCTTCTTTACGCTTGATACAAAACGATAAAGAAGATTTTACTTCAAAGCGTATTGATCAGTCACAAACACTCACTGCAGATATCAATGCCATTCATAATGGGTCATATGGATTCTCAGATAATGCCCTCTTAACTCGTAATTTATTAATAACAGACACCAAAAATATTAAGGGTATACCAGTGATCCCAACAGCTCAAGAGGTTGCTTCAACATTCGGTAGCCAAATTAATGTATCTACTGAGCCAAAAGATGAATCTCAAAAACTTTCATGGCTTAAATCCGTACAAGAGAAATCAAAAGGGTTTATTTATCAAGCCTGTTATCGAAATCCCACAGAACAAATCATGCTAGATAAAATACAGAGTGACTATGTAGAAATGAAAGCTAACGTAGATAATGAAAACTACATTAAACCCTCACTTATATATAATTATCCAGAGACCGCCTGTGGAGATATTACAATAAAAAGCGATACTCGCACTTACACCGAAAAACAAAATGCAATAAAGCTCGAGTCTAACCAAAAGAAACTTGGAACATATATTGCACCTTCACATAAATTGTTAACCTTTGAGATTGTCGGATTAACATACGCTCAGGCTTTTGTCTATTCACCAACAAATATCACAGATTTTACAAAGGGGTTATTATCTGGCAGTGGATATTTATCATCATCTTCATACACTGCAAGCATTCCAACGCAAATGTATAAAACTCTACCAGAATCAATGCGATTTGACGATATCTCAAAAGATATGAATAGCTCATATTTACCGTTAAGAAATGATGAATTCAAAGATAGTATAGTAGCATTTGATACTATAGATAAAGCTAAGAACTTTTTAAACGATGTTGGTTGTCGTTCTAGCGACACAGATTGTTCAAAGCTTTTCTACACAGAAGTTTATGGATCAAATTACTTATTAATCGAAGAAATAGGCAAGTTGTTTTTACAAGTAATTAGCATAGCCTTCCCGGTACTTCTAGGGCTTTCTCTTATTATAATTTGGTTCACAATATCACGAATAATGCGGGAAAACCGTAAAGAAACTGCCATATATCGCGCTATGGGAGCAAGACGAATCGATATTGCCGCAATCTATATTACATATATGATATTAGTCGCACTACGTATTGCTCTATTATCTTTAATTTTTGGCATTAGCACTGCATATATACTTAATATAATATATGCACCAGATATTAATTCTACAGCTAGTTCAGTTTTCGGAATTATAGGTAATGCACCAGCCTTTACAATGTTCGATCCAAGTTCACCCTTTCTATGGATAGTAATAGGATTAATTTTTATAATAAGTTTAATAGCTAGTATTCAGCCACTTATTCGCAACGTACTGAGACCCCCAGTTCAGGATATGCGAAACGAATAAATCAAACACTAAAAAATATTTAATGATAATATAAATACAATGACGAATAAAGAAAAAGATCTAAGCTACATATTAAGGCTCCGTAATTCTCTTAAGCCAGAATTTAGAAATATGCCATTGTTTCAAAACGGAAGCGCAATAATTGTAGAAAATAGCAATAACGAAATTCTTTTAGAGGAAAGAACAGATAGAGACGCCTGGTGTGTACCTGGTGGCCTACAAGAGTTAGGGGAGACTTTTGAATGTGTAGCCTTACGCGAACTACAAGAAGAGACTGGGCTAACCGCTAATGCTAAAGACTTGATATTAATTTGCGTAGTATCTGGAGAAAGCAGAAAGAATAATTACCAAAACGGAGATCAAGTCTATAACAACACAGTTCTATATTGTACCAATAAATACAAAGGATCACTCAATTGTGATTATAAAGAATTAATAGATAATGGAAGTTCGTTCGAAAAAAAGAACGAATCCAAACAATTGAAATTTTTTAAAATAGATAATTTACCAGATAACCTGATGGATAGAGATTTAATTGCTAAATATATAGAATACAGATCTTAGTATTTTTTATTGATACCATATGATATATCAAAATAATTATTCCAAAAATATATAACTCAAAAGACCTGTTGCTGTTAATATAAATACTATGATTGGATTAAAAAAAGGTACCGTCAAGCTATCAAAGAGCCAGTTTAGTGAATGGAATGAAGAATATGAAAAAGAAAAAGTAATATTATTCGATAAAATCGGTGACTACATATTAGAAATTCATCACATAGGTAGTACATCTATACCTAATTTAATGGCTAAACCAATTATTGTCAGGCTCCTAATATAATCATTCAAAACTGCCGATAAGAAGGCAAAAGATTTGCTTAAACTTGAATCAGTTGATTTAAAGTTGAGTATATCAGATCTAAAAGAAAAGATTCAAGTAATCAAGAAAGATTACGACAGAGAAATGCTCAGGATTCCTAATCTTGCTGCACCAGATGTACCACTTGGTCTTGAAGAAGCTGACAACGTCCCGATTAAATTTGTAGGCGAACCCACAAAGTTTAATTTTAAGCCGCTCGATCATATTGAGCTTGGCAAAAAGTTAGATATTTTAGATTTCGAGGCAGCAGCAAAAGTAACTGGTTCTAAGTTTTATTTTTTAAAAAATGAGGCAATTATACTTGAATTAGGATTGATTCGCTATGCACTTGATCTAGCAATTAAACACGGATTTACACCCGTAACGACGCCAGAACTTGCACGTGACGAGATCATTACTGCATCAGGTTTTACACCAAGAGGTTCAGAAAGTCAGATTTATTCGCTTGCAGAAGGCGGACTTAGTCTGATAGGAACATCGGAAATAACAATTGGTGGATACTTGGCAAAGACGACAATTTCAGAAGAGGATCTTCCTATTAAAATTTCTGGTATAAGTCATTGCTTTAGGACTGAAGCTGGTAGTGCAGGACGCAATAGTAAGGGTTTGTACCGAGTACATCAGTTTTCGAAAGTAGAGATGTATCAATTTGTCCATCCGGACAAAAGTGCAATTGCGCACGAAGAAATGCTTGCAATTGAAGAAGAGTTCTATCAGTCATTAAATTTACCATATCGTGTCTTGCTCATATGTAAGGGCGATTTGGGGGCACCATCTTACAGGAAATATGATATCGAAGCATGGATGCCTTTTATAGGCGAAAATGGTGGTTATGGTGAAGTTACTTCAGTCTCAAATTGTACGGACTTCCAAGCAAGAAGATTGAACACGAAGTTTAGAAATTCAAAAACTGGAAAAACTAAATTAGTACACACTTTAAATGGAACGATAGTTGCTGTAACACGAACAATGTTAGCAATTATTGAGAATTTTCAACAAGAAGATGGCACAGTATTAATACCTGAAGTTTTGTATGGCTATACCGGATTACGAAAAATCGAGCCAAAAGATAAGAGATTCTAAAACTTTTTACCCCAACTTTGAAATGCGCTGGGAATTAGCTAACCATTGGTCTGTTTGCATATAGATATGTGGTGAAGAGCTTCATTCTTGGCAGGCAGATTTGATTGGAGAAATAATCGATCAAAGCTTGGCAGAAGCTAGTGAAACAACTCTAAAGATTGTAAAAGGTGGAATTAATTTGTTCTTGTAGAACAAATTATCAGTCCATGTCGTTTATCGGCATGGACTTTTTCATATGCTGAATTTTTGATTTGATTCATATCGGCGGAAATTAAGGAATATATTAGGACACTGTCTCTAACAACTCAGATATAGTTAGGAGCATGGAAAAGAAGCAGAAATTTAAAGGTTTGAGTAACCCTGAACGCAGCGAGATAGCCATCTTACTACGTCGGGGTTGTAGTAAACGGGAGATAGCTCAGGCTTTGGGGCGTAGCCCCAATACCATTAGTTATGAAGTAAAACACAATAGTGTTAGTGGGTTTTACAATCCTCGCAAGGCCAAAGATAAGGCTAGGGTTAGCCGACGTTCACGTCGATACCAGTGGCATAAGATTGAATATCATCCTGAGCTTCGAGACTTCATAATCGAAAAGTTAAAAGATGATGACTGGAGTCCTGATTCCATATCAGGATATTTGAAACACGAACAGTTCATCTTGCCTTATGTCAGTACACCACAAATCTATGCTTGGTTGTATAGCTCACGTGGGCAACCATACTGTCAGTACTTATTCAGCAAGCAGTACAGGCCAAAACCACGAAAAGAAAACAAGACAGAGCGTGTTATGATTCCTAACAGAGTAGGAATTGAGGACAGGCCAGCTATTGTGGCTACTCGTGAACGTCCTGGCGACTGGGAAGCAGATACTATAGTTAGTGGCAAGAAAACCCACAGTAAAGCTGCTTTGGCGGTTGCCCAGGAACGTCAAACACGACTATTAGGCGTACAACTTATACCGAATCTTAAACCAGCTACCTTTAGTACAGCAACCATTACCATGCTTGAGAGTAAATTAACGCATACACTAAGCCTCGACAATGGTATTGAAAACAAACAGCACGAGGATATTACAAGTGCTACTGGGGCAACTATATATTTCTGTGATCCATATAGCAGTTACCAAAAAGGTGGCATCGAAAATGGCAACAAAATGGTTAGACGCTACATCCCAAAAAGTTGCGACATTGGAACATTCACGCAAGAACAGATTGATATATTTGTTACTAAGATAAACAAAAAACCGAGACGTTGTCTCGGCTATAAAAATGCGTTACAGTTAGCATTAGAGAAAGGCATTATTTGAATGGTAGTGTCCTAATAATGACCTTAACTTAGGCGGGCATAAGATCTATTACTATAAAATATAGTACAAGGTTTTATGCCACACATAACGCAGTTTTGCAATTTATTATTAAACCAGTTTCTTCTGGTGGGCAAATTATCGGCAATTTATTTCCCAAGAATAATTGCACCATCGCTACCGCAATATATAAACTTTCCATAGTTTATATATTCACTATCGTACGCCTTCTTGTTATAAATGGACTTTCTGTGATAACGCGAGACTTTGCATGGTGTAAATCTTTAATTAATTTATCATAAAAATCATTCTGATTATATAATATTGATGTATGCTGGCCAAACATTCCTTTCTCCAAAAGTAGCGTTTCCATTCACGGAGTAAGAAGTTCTTTCATTATCTATATACTCCTGCCAAGCATAAGCGTAATATTAAATATTTCTTAGGAAGTATCATTTTTTATGATTTCCTAATTTGTTGTTCGAATTTAGTTTATACTAATACATAATGAAATATAATTTTAAGATAATTCTAGACCCCAAAAAAGATGCCGATAATTGGTACGATGGGTGCAATGGTGATAGTTTTGGAGTTGATTGGAAAACACGAGTTTCAGTTGATATTTATAAAAATATTAATGGGAAGTCAAAAAAAGAAGCATTAAAGTTTTTAATACCATTTTTAGATCAAACATATATAGACAAAAAACAAGATATCTACAACCATATTGCTTTTTTAGAAAAAATATATAATAAAAAGTTTGTAAAAGCATGTAAAAAAATTGTTGACCTAACTGGTAAAGATCTTTACCTAAACGAATTTACATTTTTTATTACTACATTTCCACGTGGTCCATATAATTTCGGTAAAGGTTATCTATGGGAATATATTGGATGGAATAATCCTATAGCAGGATTTATGCATGAATTGTTACATTTTCAATTTCATCATTACTGGAGAGATGACCCAAATTCATCAATATCTAAACTAAACGAATACCAATTTCAATACTTCAAAGAATCGCTAACTGTCATACTTGATAAAGATGTCGTTCCACTCATAGAATACCCCGACAAAGGATATGATGTACATCAGAAATTTAGAAAAGAACTTCATGAATTTTGGAAAACAAATCATAATTTCAATGAATTAGTTGATTTTGGATTTAAAATATTACCAAATTACATTTACTAAAAGTTGCGAAGTGCATACACTAGGGGCTGCCAAAATTTTTATAATCTGTAGTTTTCAAAATAATAGAACCGCTTACATCTTATGACCACCCATCTCTGTGCGGTCATTTGATTTCTCCAGATATGTTTACCTCCGTCGGGATATTCGATTCCTTTTTCTCCCCTTGACGTTTTACGTCTAATATTTCACGGTCGCCAGCAAGTAGGTGGTATATTCTATATTAGGACATCACCACATTCTTTCGCCTTTTCGAAGCTAAATGAATTGCTTAGCTCGTTTTCGAAAATAAGTCTCAACTCTTGATATCACGCGTATGATATAGAGTCCGTACGATTTGTTAAGAGTTTCAACCGATAATCTTTCCAATCTCAACCATTTCACCAGCAATCATGTGTTCTAATAAATCAAACTGTCGCTTAGTCTGCGCCAACTCCAAATATTTATAGTATGCACTGCGACGTTCTTTGGTAATAATTGGCGGCACTAGGCCGTATTGTAAGGCGAGAGCAAACATAATCAATCGTCCGGTTCGTCCATTGCCATCACTAAATGGATGGATTTGTTCAAATTCAGCATGTGTCTTGGCTAAAAGTTCTATTGGGTCGTTTGTTTTTTTATTCAACGCATTACATATATCTTCAACCAAGTCGGGTACCTTTATAAAGTTAGCCAGTGGAACATGTACGCCCGCAATGCGAACACTATGGTTGCGCCACATACCAGCATTGCTGATTACACCGCTCATCAATCGTAAATGAATATTGCGTATTAATTCTGGCGTCCACTTTAAGTCAGAGCCTTGCACTAGTTCATCTAGTATAAAATTCATAGCAACTTGGTGATTAACAGCCTCGCGTTGCTCTGTCTGCGTGCGATTAGAAAGAATCTTATTGTCAAATAGAACTTCCTTGACATCACTAATAGTCATAGTGGAACCTTCGATAATATTAGTGTGATAAGTCAGATTTAGCGTTATTTTATCTAATAGTTCATGATTCAAAACTATTTTTTTTGCAGTCAGTCTATATTTCAAAGCTTCACTCTTGAGTTCTGACAGTTCGTTTTTATCTACCGTATCTGCACCCAATATCTCAACAAACAGCCAAGATATGGCCTGTTTATTATTTTCTCGTAAGGGCATACTTTTACCATTTATCCAGCTATTAACAGTAGGGAAACTAACTCCAAGTTTATTTGCTAGGATTTCCTGTGACCAGCCAGAGGCTGCTAATATTTGTTGAAGTACTTTTTGATAGTTCATAAGCATATACTATATAACTTTATAAAGTTTGTCAATAGTTTATAAAGTTACTTTTTCGTTAACAGAGTAAAATATTCTATCGGCATCCATGTACTCCTGCCAAGCGTAAGCGCAATATAAAATTAGACTTTTAGTAAGTCTTTTTTTAATCTGTTATACTTAAAATATGAAACTACTCCTAACATCTAATGGACTATCAAATAATAGTATTGCTAACGCACTTTCAGAACTTATCGGCAAAAAACCAAGTGATTCAAAAATTGCCTTTATCCCAACTGCTGCTATTTGCGATCGAGGTGACAAATATTGGCTAATCGATGATCTTTATCGGATAAAAGAATATGGTTATCATGTAGATATTATTGAAATATCGGCTTTGACGACTGAGTCAATCAAAGATGCGTTGAATGATTCTGATGCAATTTTTATTGGCGGAGGAAATCCTTTCTATCTTAGCTATTGGATGCAAAAGAAAGGTATTTTCGAACTATTGCCAAATCTGCTAATAACAAAAGTTTATGCCGGGATTAGTGCTGGTAGCATGATAGCCGGAAATGGCTTTCAATTATCGTCCAAAGCTCTCAAGCGCGACATATTAGAAGAATCCGATTATGACGATATAGGCCCAATAGGTGAATCTTCAGCAAAAACATTAAATTTTGTAAATTTTATTTTTAAACCCCACCTTAATTCAATGCATCATGTCGATGAGAGAAGTGAAGACTATGTTAGAAAAATTGCAGAAAAAACTAATAAGTTAATATATACGCTCGATGATCAGTCGGCCTTAAAGATTGTAGACGATAAAATTGAAGTAGTTTCCGAAGGTGAATGGTTATTATTGAATAAAGGCTAAAAGTTGCGAAGTGCGTCCACTAGGGGCTGCCAAAAATAATCTTGAACATCTGTTCAAGATTATTTTTGTTTGGCACCCGCAGATCGAACCACGATAGACAGCCTGCTGGTCGTAATCGTGGTCGGCGCAGCGAATAAAACGAAAAAGTGTTCACATTTTTTCGTGAATGAGTGAAGAAGCCAGTAATCTGGCGCTTTCCAAGTTTGAATTTGAGATTATTAGATGGAATGCATAGCGGTAAATATGGTATGAGAAAAATTAACTTTTGTCGTTAAGAAAATATGATAAATCATTGATATAGTCTCCGCAAAACAAAACCTCCCCATTCTGCTATCCTAGATTAATGATAAAAGCAAAACAAACAACCATTATAGTATCGGACTTTGAAGCTCGAATACTACAAGATTACGTAAAAACATCTCCACTTATGCTCATTCGATTTAAGTCTCAGGCAGTCTTAATGGCTCGTAATGACATATCTATCACATCAATCAGCAAGGTCTTTGACCGTCAAACGTCGACTATTCTTGATTGGCTTAGTGACTGGCAACAACGTCACCTAGCCAGTATCTTTACTGGCCATACTAACAATAAAAATGCTAATAAGCTAACCGCTGAACAACAAGAAGAAATTCAGCAAGCGCTTCAGTCTCCACCCTCAGACTTTGGCCTTCCCAAAGGCTTTTGGGATGTACCGCAATTAAAAACATACATCAAAGCTACTTTCGATATTATCTATGAATCTGAACGGTCATATCACTATCTACTAGAGTTCTCTAATCTTAGCTTTAAATACCCCGACAAATTCGATTGTAGACGTAATGATGTCTTTGTAACAGAGCGTATGGCTAACATTAGACATGAGTTAGCTCCACTGCTAGTTGACGATAGCTATGAAGTCTTCTCCTGTGATGAAGTTCGTATAGATCAAGAAGCTATCGCTAGACGAGCTTGGATTACCAAAGGCGAAAAGACTATAGTTAAAGTTAATCGAACTCGACAGTCACAAAGCTATATTGGTTTTCTAAACCAAAAAACTGGTCAATATGAAACCTTTAGCATACCTTGGCAAAAGTCTAGTGAGATACTTAAGGCTTATGAGCTATTCCTAGCTAAACACCCAAACAAGAAGATTATTGTTGTTTGGGATAATACAGCCTTTCACAGAAGCAAAGAAATACGATCAGAACTTAAAGTAGGTGGTATTCTAGAGCGAGTCCATCTTATTGCTATGCCACCATATGCCCCAGACCATAATCCAATTGAACATATCTGGAAAGAAACCAAACAAAACATTTCAAACATCCAACATGATACTTTCGAACAAACCAAAGAAGCCTTTACAGGCTTCATTGGTTCGAGAGTTTTTAACTATACATATTAGGTAAAATGAGGAGGTTTTGTTTTGCGGAGACTATACTTATATATTCAACTAAAAAATTTAATTCCTCTGGTAACTTATTTGATATAAATTCGCTTAAAATGTACACCTTCTTTTTATTAAAATATTGAGCGCATGCAATCTCTTTCATGCCACCCCAAGCATAACCGACGCAAATAAATATATCGCATTGTCGGTTATATTCATCAGCCTGTCGATCCCAATCATGACAATCGATAATCTTACCAAGCGAAGTGTTCAGATACTTCTCGTACCCAACTTCATTAGTTGGCATTATTAAAGATATGTTCTTGCCCCCAAATTCCAAATATTTATTACCAAAATACTCCAATAAAGAGTCCTTATCTGGTGTCAAAACGATGTCACCATCATAAGCAACAATTACCTTTGCGACTTCATTAAGTAAAAGCTTGCGCTCCTGGATATCACCGATAAATATTTTATTCGGGCCTACTATTCCAATTCTCATAATTAAATAATAGCATGGAAGCTCGTTCGAAAAGAAGAACGAATTCAAACAATTAGAATTCTTTGAAATAAATAATTTGCCAGATAACTTAATGGACAAAGATTTAATCGCTAAATATATAGCATACAAAACTTAATATTTTACTAATGCCATATAATGTTACGTATATCATAACAATACCTATTCTAAAATATGACTCAAAGAATCTGTTATGATAAATATCATGATTGGATTAAAAAAAGGCACTGTCAAATTATCAAAAAGTCAATTTGATGAGTGGAAAAAAGAATACGAAAAAGAAAGAGTAACCTTACTTGATAAAATTAGCAATCATATATTAGAAGTACACCATATAGGCAGTACCTCTATACCTGGTTTAATGGCAAAACCAATTATTGATATCATCGCAGTTATTGAAAATATTGATGATTACAAAAAACTAATTAGGCCACTTGAAGAAATTGGATATCATTTTATGCCAGATCGCGTATTTGAAATCAAGGACAGGGTATTCTTTCCAAAAGGTTCAGAGAACAATCGTACACACCACCTAAGTCTCGTGACAAAAGACAGTCAACAATACAGAAATACTTTATTATTTCGTGATTATTTAAGGAAAGATGAAAAAATACGCAAAAATATCAAACGCTAAAACAAAAACTAGCTAAAGAATTTGCCAATGATCGTGATAGTTACACCAAAGCAAAAGAGGATTTTATTTTACATGTACTAGATAAAGCCAAACTATAGTATTAGTAATGTTGTATGTTCTTTAAATATATCAAGATAAACGATTTCTTCTATTAATAGTTTTACCAATTTCTTTAAACATAAAAAATATCAGAGCAGCTAATATAGCAAAAAACCAATCAATCAGAGAAAGAGGACCAGATCCAAATACTTGATTAATAACAGGAATATATACAATACCAAGCACGCAAATTACAGACAATCCCATGGCCATCCATAGCTGTTTATTGGTGAATAAATATGACGACAAAGTAGCACCACGAGAACGTCTTACTAAAATATTCACTAATTGGCACAAGACAATCGTAACATAAGTAATAGTAACGGCACTAAAATATAAATTAGAATTAGTCAAACTACTAGCGGTTATACTATTTCGATAAGCGAATAATAGATAATTACCAAAAGCTAAAACACCTATTAAAATACCTGTATATAATAAATCAAAGAAAGTAGAAGTGTTGAATATATGATCTTTAGGGTTTCTTGGTTGATCACGCATTAATTCACCATCAGGTTCATCCCACCCAAGCGCAGCAATAGGGAATAACTCTGCAATAAGATCGATTGATAAAATTAGTATTGGCGTAATTGCTGGCGGAATTCCAGCAAGACTTAAAGCAACCAAACCAACTAAAACTGTAATAAGCTCACCAAAATTTGAAGTCAAACAAGAAACAGTCGCTTTTTTAATATTTTGATAAACAGTTCGTCCTCTTTGAATCGCTCCAACTAATGTATGGAAACTATCATCAAGCAAGATAATTTCAGCAGATTGTTTGGCAACGTCAGTACCAGTTTTACCCATAGCTACGCCAATGTCTGCTCGTTTTAAAGCCGGCGCATCATTAATGCCATCACCAGTAACAGCAATCACAAGACCACTGTCTTTAACCAATCCAACTATACGCATCTTATCTTCTGGCGAAACTCGCGAAAAAACAATACTTCCACGAACTACCAAATTTAGAACTTCCGAATCACCCAAAGATTGCAATTTACTACCCTCGACAACTTCAATATCACCTGGATCATCGGCTAATTTAGCGCGAATTGCAATCGCTTTAGCTGTCAAGGCATAATCACCAGTTATAATCGAAACTTTAATATTAGCGTCACGTGCAGCCTGCATGGCCCCGGCAACTTCTTCACGAATAGGGTCAATGATTGACACCATGCCCATGTATATCAAATCATTCTCAACCACATCCGGATCATGCTGTTTATAATCAACAGATTTATCAATATTTTTATAAGCATAGGCTAAATTTCGCATGGCATTATTTGCCATTTCATCATTTTGAGAATTGATAATTTTCTTATCATCTTTATTAATTTTGCGAATAGTCCCATCCGGTAACCAAATTCTCGTGCATTTATCCAAAATAGATTCTGGCGCCCCTTTAACAAAAACCGTTAAATCACCTTCATACACACGAACAGAACTCATCCGTTTGCGAACCGAATCAAAAGGAAACTCTTTTAATTCTGGCGATTGTTTATCGATCATATCAATATCAATCCTAGATTTTCTAGTTAATGTAATTAGAGCAGCCTCTGTTGGGTCGCCTATACAGTACCATACTGGATGACTATCGTCAGGGCTATATATCTTTGCATTACTCGCAAAATAACCAGTTAAAATAAACTTTTGTAAATTATTCAATTCATGTTTACCTAGTGTTTTCCCATTTTCTTGAATTTCACCGTGAGGGTCGTAACCACTGCCAGATACACTAAATGTTTTATTAAATAACGCTACCTGTTCAACGGTCATTTCATTTTTAGTTAAAGTACCCGTTTTATCAGTACAAATAATCGAGGTAGCCCCTAACGTTTCAACGGCACTTAATTTCTTAACAAGCGCCCGATCTTTAGCAAGAATACTTGCAGCACGTGACAACGACACACTAACCTCAGCTGGCAGACCCTGTGGAATCATAGCGCTAGAAATACTAATCGCAAACAAAAAGGCATCAGCTAAACTTAAATGAGCGCCTAGTGATATAAAAATTAACATTGTCGCTAAAATTAATGTTGCAATTGTTATACGATATGCAAGATTGTTCATTTCTTTTTGTAAAGTTGATGTACCTGATTTTGTTGACTGACTAAGTGAAGCGATTCGACCAAGCTCGGTGTTCATACCCGTGGCAGTAACCAGACATATGGCATCCCCAGTCGCAACCGTAGTTCCCATAAATATTAGATTCCGTCGATCGCCAATATTAACCACACTTTTAATTGCATGAGTAAATTTACGGCACGGATTTGATTCACCAGTCAGCGCAAAGTCATTAGTTGAAACTTCATTCTCTTCTAAAATACGTCCATCCGCTGGGATAGAATCTCCTTCTTCAACATAGATAATATCACCAGGCACTAATCGACTAGCTTCGATTGTTTCTAGCTGTCCATTACAATATACTTTTGCCTCTGGCACCATTAATGATTTCAAAGAGTCCATAACCTTATCGGCCTTAAACTCCTGAATAAATCCAATCATTGCATTAATAATCACAATTGCAATTAAAATACCCGCTGTCCGAATATCATCAAGATACAACGATATTCCAGCACAAACGATTAACAATAAAATCATTAAATCTTTAAATTGAGCAAGAAATTTGAATATTATTGGGCTCTTTCTTAAGCTATTAAGACTATTGGGACCATATTCGATTAGACGCTTTTGACTCTCTTCTTTGCCAATACCAGACAAATTAGAGTCTAGTTTTTTAAGCGCTTCGTTCGTACTTATCTGATAAGCTTCAGTAATTAAATCATCTATTTTTTTCATTTTTATATCTATATCCTTTATTTATATTTTAACGCATCAATAAAACAATTGATATAAACAACCAATAAAGCATATAATAAAATGATGGCTACAATAGGAATTGACATTGATGATGTTTTATCAGAGACTATATTAAGTTTTTTAGACTTCTATAATAAAAAACATAATACAAATTTTTCATTTAATCAAATAACCGATTATTCTTTATCAAAGGCATTAAATATTCCAGATAAAGATGAAATGTTAAATATTTTTGACTTCTTTAATTCAGATCATGCTAAGAACATGAATACAACACCATATTCAAAAGATATTGTGCACAAGCTGTCAAAAGACAATCTTCTATATGCAATATCCTCAAGACCAACTCAACTTATTGAATTAACAAACATTTGGCTAAATAAGCATTACGAAGGATGTTTTAAGGAAATAATTTTAACTAATTCCAGTATTGATAAATCATCTACCAAATCAAGCGTCTGCATTTCTAAGGGAATAGATTATTTTATTGAAGATCAAGTTATATTTGCAAAGGATTGTGCAGAAGTCTGCTCAAAAGTAATTCTACTAGATAAACCATGGAATAGATTAAAAATGAATAATTCTAATATCATTAGAGTAAAAGATTGGTCTTGCGTTATTTCAGAACTAATAGAAAGCTATAATTAATCTTTTTGATTTTGATATAATAAAAAACTATGGGTAACCTATTGAAAAAAGGAATAATAATCGCTGGATTCGCAGGAATAGGCAAAACAACTTTAGCAAAAAAATACAAGAATGTAATTGATATAGAATCAAGTTACTACAAGTGGGATAACACCGGCCTAGAATATACAAATACCGAAAATCGAAAGGGCATCGTATTACCAGAAAATCCTAATTGGCCTAACAATTATATTAACAAAATAAAAGAAGCTCAGTTAATGTATGACATTGTTTTAGTATGGGTACATCCCGACGCATTAGATATATACGACAAAGAGAAACTTGAATATATTATTATATATCCAAGCAAAGACTCTCTGAGTATATATAAACAAAGGTACTATAATAGAGGCAACACGGAAAAATATATATCTAGAATAATAGACACTTACGATATGAGAAAAAGACAATTTGACAAGAAGAATGCTCAAAAAGTTATTTTAGAAAACGACGAAACATTAGAAGATTATTTAATAAAAAATGATTATTATTTAGAAGATGCCGTTTAGTAATATATAGACAACATGTACACCTGCGTTAGAATATAAAAATCCTGGTAATACGATTAAGCTTCCATCCCATAGAATAGAAGTTGAGGAAGTTATTAATAAATCTTGAAAAAATACTATTCAAGAATTAAACAACACCAAACACATTGTATGAAATCCAAAAAATAAGTCATTCCGTTTTACAAATGATAAAACCGATATTTCTTACTCTAATACTTTAATTCATTCATAAATCTACCAAAGCTTAAAATTTAAAATGATATACTATATAATAAACTTATTAACAATTAAGTATCAAGAGCGCAGCGAAAGACCTAGCTTTATGACCTGCCAGCAACCTACAGAAAATGCGAGGTGCTAAACCTAGCCCAAGAGGAAGGATGATTAGATAACCTTATGTCAAACTTTAGAACAGCTGAAAGCGTATCTCCAAAACACCCAGATAAAATTTGCGATCAAATATCAGACGCAGTATTAGACGCATATATAGCAAAAGACCCCGACGCACGAGTTGCTATTGATGTTGCAGGTGGTCATGGCAAAGTGTTTGTTGCCGGTGAAATAACATCAACAATAAAAGATATTGGTATCGATAATATAGTTAATCGGCTAGCTGGCGACGTTAAGATCACAAAAAGCATAGTCAATCAAAGTCCAGAAATTGCCCAAGGAGTTGACATTGGAGGGGCAGGTGACCAGGGAATAATGGTTGGATATGCCACAAATGAAACACCTGAAATGTTACCGCTTGAATTTGCACTAGCTCGTCGACTTAATAAATATTTATTCAAAAAATGGCCCTTCGACGGTAAAACTCAAATTACAACAAAAAACGGGAAAATTATCAGTATTGTTGCTAGTTTTCAGAATACAAAAAAGACAGAGCTATTAGAATACACTAAAAAATGGTTAATGAGTGAACCACTCGCAATTTATGATAATATCGATTTTCACATAAATCCTGCAGGCGATTGGATTATCGGAGGCTTTGATGCTGACTCTGGGTTGACTGGTCGGAAACTTGTTGTGGATAACTACGGGCCACGAATACCAATTGGTGGTGGAGCATTTAGTGGAAAAGACCCAAGTAAGGTTGATAGATCAGCAGCATATATGGCTAGAAAGATCGCAATCGACTATCTAAATAAATATAAAGCTCAGGAGGCGTATGTCTATTTAGCCTATGCAATTGGCCATGATAAACCTCTAGAAGCAACCGCTATCATAGACAATGTTCAACACACAATAAAAGGTTATGATCTATCACCAAGCGGAATTATTAAAGAATTAAATTTAAAAAGACCAATCTATGAACAAATGGCCCGCTATGGTCATTTCGGTAATGGTTCGACGTAAAGATGCTATTATTTGTTGTAAGTATTAAATATCAAAGTCGCTAGTTCTGATATTTCAATAGGAATCTCAATTGGAACGGTGAATCCTTGTTCGGGATACCTTTTAAGCCTGTCTAATTCTGACACTAAACGTAATGCGAATTCTGGCTTTGGGCGATCAATAAAATCTATCACATCACCTTCAACAGGGCATGCTATTGTTTTAACATTCGGAAATTGTTTTTTAAAAGTCGCAGCACAACGCTGCATACAAAATGGTCTAGATACAAGCAATAAAGACTTGGGGGTTATATTATTTTTTGCCAACATCTCCATACCAAATCGTACATTTTCACCAGTATTCTTTGCCGTAGGCTCTATAACTATGTCAGAGTCAGGAACTCCATTTTCTTGCATATAATTTGCAAAGGCAACAGCCTCAGGGCCATTAAATTCAGATGATTTCATCACCCCAGATTCACCAGTTAATAATATCTTTTTCGAAAAACCGCCTTTCCAAAGTTTCATCGCATAAGCCGGAACCTGCATATCTATACAACCAAAAACAAAAATAGCGTCAGCTACTACAGGCTTTTCGGACAATGATAAAAAATGCCAAAGTGGATAAATTAAATTAATATAGTCCAAATCATTATCTTTTCTATTTTCCATAGTTATAATAATTATAGCATTCGTAACCTAGCATTTAAGTTATGTATAATAACTTTAAGGTTTTGTTATAATTAGCACATGAATTTACACAAAAAGCTGACCAACCAATCCGTAAAAAATCAAATGAGCGATAATCGTTTTAAACATACATTAAAAGTTGTTGAAAATGCAAAAAAGCTTGCCGCCATACATAAAGAAGACATAAAATCTGCCGAAACGGCCGCCCTAATGCATGACTTTGCCCGTGACTGGGATTTTGCCGACGTTATTAAATATCTAGAGGATAGAAAGATAACTATACCAGATGATAAAAGAAACAATCCAATATTACTTCACGGGTTGGTTGCATCAATAATAGCAAAAGAAGAATTCAACATAAACAATCAAGACATAATAAATAGCATCAAAAACCATATATTAGGCTCAAAAAATATGTCGAATTTAGAGAAGATTATTTTCTTATCTGATTTCCTCTCCTGGAAAGATAGAGGTGCTGATCATCAGATATTCGAAGTTGCTCAGGACTCACTTAATAAAGCAGTTGTAACTGTTTACGAAAAAACATACGAAAGCTTAAATAATGACAAATCACCAATTGCGAAAGAATTTTACGATAACTGGGAAGCTAACAAAACCAACAATGGCTAAAGGAATAATTATCAGCGGGTATCCCGGAATTGGTAAAACCACAGCCAGCAAACAACATAGTAACATTATTGACTTAGAATGTTCAGATTACAAATGGGTATATAAGGATGAGAATACGAAAAACATTAAAAAAGAACAAAGAAAGGGTACAAAGAATAGACAGCTTAACCCACAATGGCCAGGTAACTATATAGAAGACATTATAAATTATTCATTAAAATATGATTTCATTTTAATCTCACAACAAAAGGAATTAAGAAGCCTACTAGACGACAAGAATATAAGCTATATTATTTGTTTTCCAAACTTAGAATCTAAGGAATACTATATTAATAGATACGAAAAACGAGGTAATAACACCAGTTACATTACTATTCAAAAACAAAACTATGAAAAATGGGTTATGGAATTATTAAACTCGCCACAACAAAAAATAATATTAACAGACAATCAATATCTTGAAGAATACCTCATTAAAAATAAAATGTTACAAGAAAGTAAACAAGAACAGTAAAATAACAGCTATAAGCATAACAAAGAATGAAATACGCACAAATAAATTAGATAAAAAGCCATTTTTATATAAGCCCATTATCTGTTGATTATTCCCAACTCTGGCAATCATCCATAATAAGGGGACAGAGGCAACTCCATTAAAGACAGCTGTGAATATCGATGCTTGAATAGGATCAATTCCAAGAAAATTAATCAATAAACCAACTATAGTGGCAATTATAATTATGATATAAAAGCCAATCGCACGTTTAAATTTACGATACAAGCCCTCTTTCCAACCTAATGTTTCACTAATTGCATACGCTGAAGAACCGGCTAGGACTGGCACCGCTAAAAGCCCAATCCCGATAATCCCAACTGAAAATATTAATTTAGCAATTAGTCCAGCATGAGGGAAACCTTGGACTAACGGCTCTAAGGCCATGGCAGCATCCGAAGCCGTATTAATTTCAGTTATACCATTCTTAAATAAAACCGATGCACAAACAATAACAATAAACCAAGCTGTAATCGTAGCGAGGCTCATGCCCATAAAATTGTCTAAACGAACATTTCTTAGAAAATGTTTATTTATCTTAGGTATCTTGCCAGATTCTGCTAATCGATGATGAATTATCTCTTCTTCTACAATTTCAGAAGTATCCCAAAAAAATAAATAAGGTGATATGGTGGTACCTAAAATTCCAACCAATATATAGATTGTATCAGCGTTGATAACAGGTATATTAGCAAATGTAGATATAAATATCTCACCCCAATTTTGTCCAACTAAAAACGCTGTAACTGGATATGATAACAAAGCAATAGCTAGCCATTTCAATATCTTCGCATACTTTTTATAACTTACAAAAACAACCAATAAAATTACCACCATAGAATAAAATATAGCTAAAACAACGAAAGGTAGGTCGACAAATAATTGAGTTGTTGCCGCCATAGCACCTAAGTCAGCCCCTATATTAATAGTATTAGCAACTACCACCAACAACACTGATACATATAACAACTTCTTATTATAATTATCTTTTATAACCGCAGCTAAACCTTTGCCAGTAACAGCACCTATTCGCGAACACGACTCTTGAACTGCAAGTAGTAATGGATATACAAATGGAAAAATCCACAATAATCCAAAACCATAAGCAGCTCCAGCTTGTGAGTAAGTTGCAATACCCGACGGATCATCATCTGCCGCACCAGTGACAACTCCTGGGCCTAAAATGCGTAAAAAACGACTAAAATTCTTGCGATGCATTATACGTTTCGCAATATTTTTAGCACGACGTTCAGCCCTTGTAACTTTTCGATTTATTTTTCGTTCGCTTTTAGTAAACTTACTAATCTTTTCGGTCATAGAAAACACGCCTATCAAATTTACTTTTAATATAATTAGCATACTATATAGCACTGTATAATCCTAGTGCTTTAAAAACACAAATTCGTCATATATATATCGTCATGAATTTGATATACTGTCATATATGAAATCATTAAACTTAACTAAACCTCATTTAATCGCTATGGTTGGTATTCCTGGAGCAGGTAAAAGCTATTTTGCCGAACATTTTGCCTCTACATTCAATGCTCTAATAATCAACTCTGAACGTCTACGGAAAGAACTTTTCAAATCTCCAAGTTTCAGTAAATCAGAAGACATAGTTTTAACGAAAATAACTAACTATATGCTAGCTCAATTTTTGAAAACTGGTCAAACAATTATATACATTGGTCAAACTAATTCACGAACCGATCGTGCATTAATTACGAAGAAAGCAAATGATGCCAGCTATGAGCCACTATTTGTATGGGTTCAAACCGAACCAGCAACTGCGCAAAAGCGTGCAACCAAACCTATAGATAAATCTTTAGCTTTAAACATAGAGCAATTCAATGACAAGCTTAAAAAATTTAAGGCGCCTAATAATACTGAAAAAACGGTTGTAATTAGTGGCAAACATACACACGCCTCGCAGACAAAAATAGTGCTTAAACACTTAGCAACACCATGTAAAAGCACTACAGACCAAAAAACAAACATCCGTCAATCCGACAATAATATATTAATTCGCTAAAATTTGTAATTAAATATGCCAATAATTCAAGATAAAGAGTTCGGCAAAATAACAATAGTAAATAGCCCTAAAGCTACTCAAATTAAAATAAAGGTTTCACCAAACGGAACACTTAGGGTTTCAATGCCACCACATACACCTATTTTATTGTTGAAATATTTATTAAAATCATCAAGAAGTAAAATTAGATTAATCTTTGACCAAGCAAAACCAGAATATACGTATAAAAACGGAATGCAAATAGGTAAAAGTCATACTTTAATATCCCAAAGTACTAATAACCAATATTTCAGCATAACAAAGCACGGTCAACAAATTATAGCTAAATTACCAAACGGCAAACAGCTAAACGACCCCGAATTCTCACGCCAAATTCGAGACGCTATAATATCGGCATTGAGATTAGAAGCAAAAAAATATTTACCTAAGCGATTATTATTTCTAGCAAATAAGTATGGTTATACATATAGTAAAGTGAGGTTCTCTCATGCTAGTAGTCGATGGGGAAGTTGTAGTAGTAGCGGCACAATCAGTCTAAATATTGCATTAATGAAATTACCATTCGAATTAATTGACTATATTATCATTCATGAACTGTCTCACACTAAACAAATGAATCATAGTCAAGCTTTTTGGAAATTAGTAGAACAAGCAGACCCCAATTACAAATCACATCGTAAATTACTCAAATTACAAAATCCATCTATATAAAATCTACCAAGCAATGTATAATAAACATAAGATGTACAAGGGTGGACCTATTTACACACCAAAACTAGTCCAGACTATTCGCTGGCTCAGTTTATTGGTCATTATAATATTAATGATCTACGGAATACTGATTCAAACTAACATAGTTACAGTTTCGCATAGAATCGATAACCTTGGTCTATTCGTGTTATCTTTTTGGGGCACATGTATTAGTTTAATACAGATCTTCATACCCAACACAACCAAGCTTGACAGTGCACTAAGATTAATTGCATATCACATATTAGCTGGCGCTTATTTAATATTCATATCTGGAGTGGGCTCGCCTTTTATAACTTGTTGGTTACCACTAATACTAGCATCATATGTATACTTCTCCGAACGAGGATTACGACTTAGTACTTTTTCTCTTATAATAATCGTTTTTGTTGATATATTCTTATGGAATAACACCAGCTATATAACAATCATTTACGATTTAATTGCTCTAGCAGTTATTTTGGTAATTGAAATTATAGCATTAACTATTTCGCGCTCTCAAGAGGTAACCAGAAAAGAACTAAATAAGAGTAAAATACAAGAGTCTTTACAACGAGATCGTACATTAACTATCGTCAATAACCTTACTGATGCAGTACTTAGTGTTGACATGAAAGGTATTATACAAGTATATAATGCCGCCAGTCTAAACTTATTAGACACAAACGAAAGCCTAAATGGTAACCACATAGATGATATATTGCCATTAACAGACCAAGACAATAAATCGATAAGCCTATTTAAAGAGCTCAAAAAACTTAAAACAGTTATAAAACGCGATGACGTAAATTATAAATTTGATAATGACGAACAAATTCGCCTAGAAATAACATGTTCTCCAATTCGAAGCAGTTTCAGCCGTTCTAAAAAATCAGAAACTCATGATGGTTATATAATAATCATGCGTGACATCACAAAAGCAAAGAGTCTAGAAGAAGAACGTGACGAATTTATAAGCGTAGTTAGCCACGAATTGCGAACCCCAATTACAATTGCCGAAGGTACCATTTCTAACGTACAAGTAATGATGTCACATCCTGACATCACAAACGCTATGTTGCTCGACTCAGTTAACACTGCCCACGACCAAATTATGTTCCTAGCTAATATGGTAAATGACCTTAGTGCCTTATCACGCGCTGAACGTGGCGTGGCCGACAAAACCGAAGACATTGACATTAAAGAGATGGCACATAAATTAACGCAAAAATACAACGACGAAGCAAAAGCAAAGAATCTACACCTAGACTTAGACTTATCACCGAAATTAGGGACTATACGTGCCAGTAGATTATATCTAGAAGAATTATTGCAGAATTTTATAACCAACTCTATTAAATATACTAAAGAGGGCAGTGTTAAAATCATAATCGAAAACAAAAATGGCGTCATAAAATTTGCCATAAAAGATACAGGTATCGGCATTAGTAAAACAGACCAATCAAAAATATTTAATAAATTTTATCGTAGTGAAGATTACAGAACAAGAGAGACTGGCGGTACAGGGCTAGGATTATATGTTGCAACAAAATTAGCTCACAAACTAGGTACAAAAATACAACTAACTAGTCGCTTAAATTTTGGTTCAACCTTTAGCTTCACATTACCAGAATCAACAGATAAATAAGATATCACTCCCCCTAATTGCCCCCCAAACAACTTATGCTAAAATAACAAACAGTTTTACATATATATAACAACCAAGGAAACAAACTAATAAACAATGAAATCAGCTAATAACAAAACTACCTTAGCCTTAGCCTTCACCATCGTCGAACTCCTAAACCTCATATATTAAATCAACTATTTTTAACACTGTATTCTTAATCTTTCATACTAACAAGCAATGGGTTATAGTCTTTCTCACTTAGCCATACAGCTCG
>JASGMG010000001.1 GCA_030156575.1 Patescibacteria group bacterium
CATTGTTTGCAATAACAAGTCAGTTATAATGTGAGCCATACTAGGGGCTATTTCTATTATACTCAGTATAGCTTTGCTGTACTGATGTATCTATTTAAGATATAATAGTCTTATGAGTTCAAATAAACAGACATCTTTAGATTATGAGAAGCCAGTTGCTTATGATGCCAATGGTCAGCCGTTATATTTGCATCCACCTATAAAAAAGAATAGCTCAAAGGAGTCTCGTTCTTCGACTGGCAAGAAATCAACTATTAGTGACACGATTAAATTAAAACACGATAGATCGGTTGAGTTATATCCTGATATAAACTTAAGTGAAGGTGAATACGTTATTAGTGCAGTTAAACGTCACCCAATAGGTATGTTTATACCACTTTCGATTGGGGTGTTTCTAATATCTTTAGCGTTTATAGTATTATTCAACTTTGATTTAATTATTCAGGCTTTTCGATTAAATATTGGAATTACTGGATTTTCATTAATAGCTATATCTATGGTCTTATTCATCATATTGATAGTTATAGGTACATATATATTTTATTATGTATACTCTAACAATAGATTCTATCTTACTAATGAGAGTGTTATTCAAGAAATTCAGACTGGAATATTTTCTAAATTAGAACAAACAGTTAGTTTATCTAATATAGAGGACGCAAGTTTCACTCAGATTGGAATAGCTCAGCAGATGTTTAATTATGGGTCTATCAGACTTAGTACCGAAGGGGAAGAGACTACTTATAGGTTTTCTTATGTCGCTAATCCGAAGAGTCACATTGCTATTATAAATAATGCAATTGAAGATTTTCAGAATTGTCGTTCATCTGATAATTAATTATCTTTTATTAGTCTTTATAAAATCACCTTCATTTTCTAAAGTCGCTTTTAGGGTATAGCTTTTGCATTTTTCGTTTACACAATTAGCTGGAGTGTAAGTATATGAGCTACCTGATGTATTTATCATTATATCGGTTGGATCGGTAAATAAAGTTGGATCCATTGATTTTAAGTTATCACTGTTAATTGACTGAGGATAATATTCGTTAGCGGGGTAAAACACTTCTTCTAAGCTATAATACATAGCATTTATTGCTGTTTTTCTGGCATTATCACGAGCGGCGATTTCTAGACTATTCTTTTGTATAAAAAATAGTATGCTAGCCGTTGCGACTAATACTGTAACAAATAATATTTCAATAACCGTGAATCCATTAGTGTGTTTTTTCATGATGAATCTATTATAGCAAATTATAGACTATCAAAGTATAATTAATATTATTGGTAATAGAGAGGTGATTTTTATGACAGCTAAAAAAGCAAAGACTGAGAAAGAATTAGGAGAGAAACCTACAGCAAGTGAAGGTAAATTGAAAGCTTTAGGGTTAGCCCAAGAACAAATTAATAAACAATTTGGCGATGGAGCGATTCGTCGATTAGGAGACACTACGACTGTTGACGTAGAGCTTTTTAGTAGTGGTTCTTTATCTATTGACTTAGCGCTTGGCGGTGGTTATCCAAGGGGACGTATAATTGAGATCTATGGTCCAGAATCATCTGGAAAAACAACGCTTGCTTTACATGCAATTGCTGAAATTCAAAGATGTGGTGGGACGGCAGCTTTTATAGATGCTGAACATGCACTTGACCCTGCTTATGCACGCAAACTTGGTGTTGATACTGATAACTTATTAGTGTCACAGCCAGATAACGGAGAACAGGCCCTTGAAATTGCTGAAACGTTAGTACGTTCAAATGCTGTTGATATGGTAGTAGTCGATTCTGTGGCGGCATTAGTACCTCAAGCTGAAATTGACGGTGACATGGGTGATAGCCATATGGGGCTTCAGGCGCGATTAATGAGCCAAGCTTTACGTAAATTAACAGGTATTATAAATAAAAGTAAAACGACTGTACTCTTTATAAATCAAATTCGTATGAAAATTGGTGTTATGTTTGGTAACCCAGAGACGACGACTGGCGGAAACGCATTGAAGTTTTATGCGTCTGTTAGGATTGATATTCGCCGAATTGGACAGATAAAATCAGGTGAGGATATTATTGGTAATCGAACGAAGGTTAAAATCGTTAAGAATAAGATTGCTCCACCTTTTCGCATTGCTGAATTTGATATTATGTACAATGAAGGAATTAGTAAGACTGGTGATGTTCTTGATTTGGCCGTTCAACACGAGATTGTTGGTAAGGCTGGAGCTTGGTTCGATTATGCCGATGCTAAGATTGGCCAAGGTCGCGAAGCTAGCAAACTTTATTTAAAGGAAAATCCAAAGGTTTTGGCTGAAATTGAGGCTAAGGTTCGTGCAAAGGTTGCTGAACAAAGTTAGGGTTAAGAGTTCAAAATAGGCTTATGATAATTTCATCTATTACTCCTCAAACACGTAATAAAAATCGTGTAAATATTTCAGTGGATGGGGTTTATCGATTTAGCTTGGATGTTTATCAATTAGTAGATTTGAATATTAAAATTGGGCGTGAATGTAATGAAGCTGAGTTAGTTGCATTAGAACAAGAAAGTGAGTTTGGTAAGGCGTATAGTCGAGCTCTTGAATATTGTTTAATGCGTCCTCACAGTGTTGGTGAGATTAAGGACTATTTATATCGCAAAACTAAATCAACTAGAAATAAAAAAGGTGAAATTAAAGCTGGTTTGTCGTCTGAAATAACCGTCCGTATACTTGCTCGTTTGACTGAAAAAGGTTATGTTAGTGATGAAAAATTTGCTAGATATTGGGTAGAGAATAGAAGTTTAACTAAAGGCTCTAGCCGGCGTAAATTAATTTCAGAGTTACGTTCCAAAGGCGTTAGTAGCATAATTATTGAGCAAGTACTAAAGGACACTGAACGTGATGATAGTCAAGAAATTCAAAAAATAATCCTTAAGAAAAGACAACGTTACTCGGATGAAAAGAAGTTAATAGCATATCTGGCAAGGTTAGGCTTTGATTACGATACTATTAAACAGGCTTTGTCGAAAGAATTATAATTCAGTACTGTCTGTTTGTGGCGATTGTGACCTAAATGGGTTCATATAGGTAAGTTTAGTAGGTTTTTCTATCGGGCTAAGTTTTTTAGCAGTTGTCTTGACAATTATTTTGTAATCATTTATTTCGATAATTTGAGAACGGTGTATGAGCAACGTTGTTTCGGTCAAACTTCTTATAATTCCTCGATTTGCATTTATTTGTTGAATAACGAAACTATCAGTGTCAATGCTGTAATCGGCCACTTTACCGAGTTTATGTTTCATTTCATCAACAACACCTATTCCGATTAAATTGAAATTTAATTCATATATTTTTTGAATCGAGATAACGTCTTTAATGCCTACAAATTCATCACTGCTATCTATAATTAGCCCAATGTCACTTAGTTCACGAACATCAGCAATTCTTATAAAAGAGGGGCGCTCGGATAAAAGTGGTCCATCAACTTCATAAGCAATAACTGTTAAGTTACTAGGATCTATAATTGGTCTTTTTGTGACTGCTAGCTTTGAGCCGGTTTGTAGGCCCATGACTGGTATATTTATTAATCGAGATCCAAGTATTAGCATAGTACCATTATAATTGTTTTTTCCATTTGTTGCTAATTATTCAGAAAATGGGTTTATTCTACCCGAAGGTAGTGTTTGACCTTCTGTGTTCTCTTCAACTGTTTTTAGGTTGTTTATACTATTGAGCGTTGCTTGGTCAACTATTGTATCTTCAATAACTATTTGCTTAGTATTGTCGACAGTTTGATTTACGATCTTCGTTAGTGTCATTACGGCGAATATTAATCCTACTGATATTATCACTATAAATATAACTAAGTTATATCTTTTAATGAGGTTTTTAATAACCTTTATAATATTAAAATTACTAGTCTCAGTTTTATTTTTTTTCTTATTGTCTTTGTTCATGTTATTCATCGTGTATATATCTCTATAGTTAATGGTTCGACTTCAACGTAGCCTTGAATGCCTGTGGTTGGTTTAATATTAATTCCAGTTAGTTGCATTTTTGGTATACTAGTTTCGATTGCTTTTAAGAAATTTATCATATCTGTGAATTTAATTGAATCATTTAATGTTATTGTTATGGAGCTTGATGTCGTGTTGAATGTCTGTTGATTAAAACTATAACCTTTAATACTTATATTATTTATCGAAGCATATTTTTCTAGATTATCTATGGTTTGATTTTGATAGTTTTGGGATGGTGTAAATAATAAGTTTGCTTTAGTGGCAGGTGTTTGGTATATTGTTATCTCATTTTGTAGCTTTAGAATAGACGCACTATTCTTTATTGCCGTAGCTGAAGTATTTGTTGATTTATTATTCTCGATAATCTGGGCATTCAGCCAATTTTGTGTAAAATAAAATCCAAGTGTTAGCACAGTTATTAATAATAGGATACTAACAATCATAAATTTTTGTAGTGAGGTTGCTTTCATTTGATGTTTTTTCATTGCAAAGCCCCCTTATTTATAGATAAGTTTATAACAACAGATACTGGATACCCTGACGAGTCTCCTGCTATAGTCTCAATTGATTGGACATTAGAATTTTTTAATAGAGCTGAGCTTTTAAGATTATCTTTTATCTTTTGGGCGTCGTTAGTTGACTGAGCTTTTACTTGCAATGACGTTGGCGAATTGATTCCGTCATTAGTTAGAGCTAATGATTCCAATACCGTACCTGATGGTAATATAGCTCCTAATTCTGTTATTATTTTGCTGTATGGTATTTGTTTATCAAGTATTTTTTTAGCATTTGAAAAACTTAACTTAAAGTTATCGAGTTGGGCTTTATTTGAGTCGTAAGCCACAATTTCTCCTTGAGTGCTCGATGAGTTAGCTTTCGTGCTTTCACTGTTCATCGCTATCATATAAGCCACTCCACAAGCCAATATTAAGAAGACACTAGCACAGCCTAATAGAAATAAATATTTAATTAATGTTACGTTCGTATGGGCGGCATGAAGCTGTTTCTTTGTCTCGTCAGGTAATAAATTTATCATTTCCAAATTTCCTTTGGTGGTATTATGGATAACCCAGCAACTGTTATGTATCTTGATCGAAGTTGTCTAACAGGTTCTGGTAATTTGCCAAAATCTAGTTTTTGCCATGGACTGGCTACTCGGGCGGGCATTATTAGTTCGTTTGTAAAATATTCTCCTATACCAGGTACGTTACTACCACTACCAACGACTAATAGTTGTTCTAGCTTACGGTCGTCACTTATACGTTCATTGTAATAACGTATAACCTTACGAGTTTCTGTAATTATTTGTTTCAAACTTGGTTCTATAGCACCTTTAATTTTTGCTTGTCGAGGTCCAGCATTAAGACCATTTAATACTTTTAGTTGATGCGCATTTTCTAATGTGATTTCGAGCTTTTTCGCAATATCTAGAGTAAATGTGTTACCTCCAAGCGGAATACTGCTAGTTACACGGATTGCATTTCTATCAAGTATTGCAATATCGGTACTAGCTGGTCCAATATCTACAATAACGCTCGGTAGATTGCCGTCTTCAGTCTTTGTTAGTAGACGCGCAACAGCACTCATACTAGGCTCTACCAGGCTTACTCTTAGCCCCGCATCTTCAGCTGCACATATACATTTATCAATTATTGTTTTGGCTACTGCGCTCATTAGGATTGTTATTTCTTTTTTATTGCGCTCTACTATTTCATAGTCAATATATAATGTTGAGGCTGGCAATGGTATGTACTGGTCTACTTCTAAACCAACTGCATCTTTTAGCTTTTTTTCAACAGAGATAGGTAAATTAAATGTTCTAGAAAAACTTCGAGCTGTTGGGATGCTTATTGCAACGTGGTTACTTGGTAGTGAGCCAATTATCTTTTCTTTTATGAGCAGTTTTACATTATCTGCTAAATAAGTGCTGGTTCCCTCTAGTGATTCTTTCATTTTTTGTGGATTTAGATCCATCGATCCATAACCAAGAACTAACCATCTTTTATTGTCGATAGCCATAATTTTAATACCAGTACTACTGATATCAAGACCGATTATTTGTTTATCTGTATATATTAATTTCGTCATTTATGCCCACTGATGTTTGCTAACTATTATTATAACATGAGCGTATTGGTTTCATAGCTATTATTTAATGTTTTGAGATAAACTAGCGATTGGCAACATAACACTGGCCGCGATCAAGCCAACCATGCCACCCATTATTACAATCATAATTGGTTCTATGATTGAACTTATACTTCCAATTGCAGTATCTACTTCTTCTTCATAAAAATCAGCCACCTTTACAAAGACTTTTTCTGTTTGACCTGTTTCTTCGCCGACTAAAAGCATTTGAGATACAATAGGTGGAAATAGTGGATTAGCTTCAATAACAGAAGATAGCGATTTGCCGTTTTTCACTTCTATCTCTGCTTCTAGTAGAGCTTTTTCATAAACAGCGTTGCCAACAGCTCTCGATGTTACACTTAGGGTTTCTAATACAGCGACTCCAGCTTCTATTAATGCTGAGAATGTTCTTGCGAAATGCGCTACGGCAACTTTCATTACAATTACTCTTATGATCGGTATTTTCAGTAGTAAGCTATGAAATTGGAATTTGCCTCTCTCTGTTTTAATGTACCTTATAATTACATAAGTTACGCCAAAAAAAACTCCAATTATTATATACCAATAATTTATAATGATGCTACTAATTTTTAACATTACTAATGTTATTCCTGGCAGTTTAGCATCTGGTCCACCTAAGTCTGTTAATATCTTACCAATTTGTGGAATAACAAAAAGCATCAATCCGAAAAAAGCTAATATTGTTATGGTTATTAGGACTATTGGGTAGGCCATAGAACTTCTAATCTTTTTTCGCATTGCCATGCTTTTTTCTTGTTGAATCGCTAGTCTTTTTAGAATATCATCTAGAATTCCAGCCGCTTCACCAGCGCGTACCATATTTACATACACATCGTTAAATGTGTTAGGGTATTTTGCCATAGCATCTCCAAGGTTTGCTCCGGCTTCAACATCATGAATTATATCTACTAATATTTTTTTTAATGTTGGGCTCTCAGCAATATGTTCAGATAGGGCAGTTAGGGCTCGTAATATTGGCACACCTGCACTGACCATAGCACTTAATTGTCTAGTAAACATAACTAGTTGATCTGATTTTACTTTGTTCCCACCCAGCAAGCTTTTTAGATTAAAGCTTTTTGTCTTTTGTTTGGCTTCAGTTACACTAACTGGTCGTAGACCTTGTTTTATTAGCGCCTCAATTGCAGCTGCACGCGTTAATTGATCAATTTCACTATTAATTGCTTTACCATCGTTATTGATTGCTATGTATGAGAATATTGGCATATTAGTTTTTAGTTACCCTAATTACTTCTTCTATGGTTGTTTCACCACGAAGTGCTTTTATAAGTCCATCGATTTGCATTTTTACCATTCCATCAATAACTGACTGTTCTTGTATTTGATTACTAGTAGCATTAGTTACTATTAGCTTCTGTATTGAAATTGAATTAGTTAAAACCTCATATATGCCAACACGACCTTTATATCCATTTAATGTGCCATCTTTGTTGTCGTTAGGATCGGCTTTCCACAATGTATTTATACCATTTTCATCAGTACTTAGTGGCGTATCACCTCCAACGCCTTCTGCGGCGGCTTGTTTTTCTAGTTGGTGGATGTAGCTAAAATGTTGGTCTGTTTTTAATCCAAATAGATCGATTATCATCTTTTTTTCTTCTTCACTCGGTGTATAACTTTTTCTGGTTTCTTTGTTTATTTTACGGACGAGTCTTTGTCCAACAACTGCTCGTATAGTACTAGCTATTAAGAATGGTTCTATGCCCATATCAAGAAGTCGAGGTAGGCATGTTGCAGCATCGTTTGTGTGTAACGTGCTGAAAACTAAGTGACCAGTTAATGCAGATTGAACGCTTAAATCTGCGGTTTCACTGTCCCTGATCTCACCAATCATTATAATATTTGGGTCTTGACGCAATAATGCCCTTAACCCATTGGCGAATGTCATGCCCGCTTTAGAATTAGTTTGAGTTTGGTTAACGCCTGGAATCTTATATTCAACTGGATCTTCTATAGTTGATATATTTACGTTAGGTGTGTTAAGTATCGTTAAAATACTAAATAAGCTGGTAGACTTACCACTTCCAGTCGGCCCTGTTACCAATATCATGCCATTCGCTTCTTTTAAAGCTTCTTTAATGTCTACTAGAGATTTCCCCCAATATCCTAGTGATTCGAGTGAAACTGCTTGATTTGATTCATCTAATATACGCATCACAACCTTTTCGCCATCAGATACTGGTAACGTACTAACACGTAATGCATATTGTTTACCGCCAACTTTTATTTTGAAACGTCCATCTTGAGGTATACGATGTTCGTCAATCTTTAAGTTGCTTAAGATTTTTATGCGACTAACTAGAGAATTCACTACGTTACGAGGTAATCGGTTTACTTCTTTTAAAACACCGTCTATTCGATATCGTATCTGAACAAAACCTTCGCGAGGTTCGATGTGAATATCGCTAGCATGCGAACGAATAGCATATTCTAGTAATAAATTTATAGTTTGGGCTATTGGCGAATTCTCAGCCACTTCTTGTTCACTAATTGGCTCATTTTCTGTGTCATCTGTGCGTTGAATGTCAATAACTTCGTTTAACTCTTGATTAACATCACCTCGATAGGCTTCTAGAGCGGATATAATATTATCGTGTGGCGCAATATATACGATCGTATTAGTGCCGATTTGTTTTTCAATAAAGTTAACAGCCTGAACATCATCTGGATCATCCATGGCTAAATGAGAGGTGCCATTTTCGTCAATCTTAAATAAAATTGCATTGTATTGGCGTGCGATTCTTTCGGGGATCTTGTTTAGTACGTCAGATGGTATGTCTGATGAATTGATCTCTATGTATGGGATTTGTGTATAATCGGCAAATAATTTAGTTAATGTTTTATCTTTGATTATTTGGTTTTGTAAGGCGACTTCTTGAAGTGAGCGATTCGAACTACCACTCTCTTTTTTAAGAGAGTTAATTTGCTCAGTAGTGGCTATTCCACTGCGTAGGAGCAACTTTTCCATCGTGGTGTCTGAAATACGCATATTGCTTGTGTCTATTGTAGCTGACGATAAGAAAAAGTGCTAGATGCTATAATAATTATGATGATTTTTATAAAAATTGATAACGAAGATGATATGAAAACTTTTGGTGAAAGTCTTGGCAAATTATTGCAAGGTGGAGAATTTATAGAATTAATTGGTGATGTCGGCGCAGGTAAAACAACGCTTGTTAAAGGTATTGCTGTTGGATTAGGCGTAGAGGAACAAGTTCAAAGCCCTAGTTTTACTATTAGTCGTGTCTACAATGGAAGAAATAACATAGTATTAGCTCATTATGATTTCTATCGGTTAAAAGACGCTGGAATTATGGAGAATGAACTGAAAGAGACAATTGGTGATTCTAATACGATCACTATTGTTGAATGGTCAGGAGCTGTAGTGAAAACTTTGCCAATTGACCGATTGTCTGTTAACATAACTTCACCGACAGAAGACTCTCGAGAGATTGTTATTGATCATGGTGGAGATTTAAGTGATAAATTAGAAAAACAACTTGGACTATTATGATTATATTGTTAGACACTAGCACTTCTTTATGTAAATTGACTTTTATTGATGGTGATAAAATCCATAATAGTGAATGGCAAGCAGGTAGAGGTCTTGCCAAGGGGTTGTTAAGTTATATAGATAAAGAACTCTTTTTATTTGACAAGAAATGGTCAGAAATAACTGCTATTTGTGTGTTTAAAGGTCCTGGTAGCTTTACTGGATTGAGAATTGGTATTACTGTTATGAACACTATTGCTGATGCTAATAACATTCCTATCGTTGGTGGTAGTGGTGAAAATTGGCAGAATGAAACTATATCTAAATTGGCGGATGGTAAAAATGATAAAATAGTTATACCATTATATGGTAGTGAGCCAAATATTACTTGCGCCAATAGTACAAAAAAGGTTACTATATAGGTAGTTCTTATTTAGAACTCTGAATAATTTTTTGAAGATAACGCATTAGACCAATTGATTCTTTAGTACAAGCATATACTTTATACTGGTAATAAAGTTTAGAGGCCTAGGCGAAGAAAGGTACAACTATGATAGAAGTGATAGTCGCTATTTTAATTGGCGCAATTACTGGGGCATTTGGCACTATTACGTATGAGAAACGTCGCCAAACAAATGGAAAATTAAAGGTTGAAAAAGAGATTGCGAATGCCAAAATTAAGGCTAGCGATATTATATTAAAGGCAAAAGATGAGGCCTTGCATTTAGAAAATGAACGTCGTAATGAATGGAAAAAGACAGAAAATCGTCTAGCTGATCGTGAGACGACTCTTGATAAAAAAATTGACGAGCTCGATAAACGTTCGGAAAAACTTCGTACTCAAGAGCGAGATGTAGAAGAATTAAAAGATGAAATTCGCGAAATTCGCACTAAACAACAGGATAAGCTTGAAAAGGTGGCAAAATTAACTAAAGCTGATGCTGCTGAAAAACTAATGCAAATGACTGAACGTGATATCAAGCAAGATTTAATCGGATTAGTTAACAAGTTACAAAATGATGCTAAGCAGGATGCTGATGAGTTAGCTCAAACTATTTTAGTTACGGCAATGGAACGTATGTCATCTGAAGTTACAGCTGAACGTACTGTAACGGCGCTTAAGCTGACTGATGATGAGATGAAGGGTCGCATTATTGGTAAAGAGGGACGTAATATCCAAGCGCTTCAACGTGCTACAGGCGTTGATATTTTAGTAGATGATACGCCTGGAATGATTGTTCTTAGCTCATTTGATCCAGTTCGTCGTCAAGTTGCTAGAATGAGTCTTGAACTATTAATGAAGGACGGGAGAATTCATCCGGGCCGCATTGAAGAAGTTGTTGCTAAAGCAGAATCTGAAATTAATAAAGAAGTTAATCGTGCAGGTGAAGATGCAGCTAGGGAAGTTGGAGTAGTTGGTATACCTAAAGAAATGCTACGACTTTTAGGAGAACTAAAATTCCGTACGAGTTATGGACAGAATGTTTTAATGCATAGCGTTGAGATGGCTCATTTGTCTGGTCTAATTGCAGAAGAAATCGGTGCAGATGTTCGTATCACTAAGATAGCGACTTTATTGCATGATACTGGCAAGGCTGTCACTCATAAAATGGAAGGTAAACATCATCATATTGCAGCTGAACTAGCTCGTAAATATGGTATGGATGAACGAATTGCACACGCAATTGATGCACATCATGACGACATAGAAGCTACAACTCCAGAAGCTTTGATTGTTCGAGTTTGTGATGCATTGTCAACAGCTCGACCAGGTGCTCGTAATATTAGCGCTGAAAACTTCGTTGAACGTATGCGTGATTTAGAAAATATTGCGCTTGGATTTAATGGTATTGATAAGGCTTATGCTATTAGTGCTGGGCGAGAAGTTCGTGTGATCGTTAGCCCTAAAACTATTGACGATTTAAGTGCTATTAAGCTTGCTAGAGATATAGCGGTTAAGATTGAAAGTACTATGCAATATCCCGGTACTATCAAAGTTAATGTAATTCGTGAAACTCGTGCAATTGAGTTTGCTAAATAAGATTAAAATATTTACTTGGTACCTATATAATATGGACTTGATTCGTAATCGCCTTGGATGGCTTTAATTTGCCAATAGCCATCAGGTATTATCGTTCCGTTCCAAGTCCAACCAGCAAGATTCTGCTGGTTGGACTGTTTATATGGTAAATAACGATTACGTTCGTTATGGTCGTCACGAAGCCAAATAGCACAATAATTTCCACCAGTTAGATTACAACCACTTCCCAATGAGTCACTGGATGTGTATCTATGTTCTGAAATTGCTCCACCGGTCTGTAGTAATATTGGTGATTCAGTGGTGCTATTTAGAGCAGTAGCGACCGTTAACGCCATGTTGGCATTTATAATGCCGTGTCCTAGTTCGTTAGTATAGGTTATTCCGTTCATAGCAGGCAATTTTGTAGTGGTCGCTGATATTAACGCAGTTATGTCGTTCACTGACGAATTTGGCCTAATTGACTTTATTAGCGACACTAAGCTAGCAACTTGAGGTGAAGCGAAAGAAGTGCCATATAATGAAGCAGTGTATAATGATGTGCTATTGCTAGATGTCCAAGTAGGCGAGTTGATAGTTCCTGATCCGGGAGCTACGACATCAAGATCTGGTCCATAACTACTAAAGCTAGCGCGTTGATCTTCTGATGTAGTAGCGCCAACTGATATAACATGGTCATTTAAGGCTGGATATCCCATAGCTCCGGCTGGTAAATTTAAACAACCTTGTTCGGTGCCAGAACCACAGTTACCCGCGGCTGCAACTACTACTACATTATGTGAGAATGCGTAATTGGTGGCTGTTTCTAATTCTGGATCAGATTCGTTTCCGCCCAAACTCATATTAATTACATCAGCGCCATTATCGACAGCATAATAAATAGCTGCTACGATGTCACTTGTATAGCCTGGACCATCGTCACTGAGTGCTTGTAAGGGCATTATTTTTGTATTCCAGTTAATTGTAGTTATGCCTGTATTGTTGTTACCAGATGCTCCTGCCAATCCTGCTGTTTCTGTGCCATGAGCTACTCCTTCTCCATTTATATTTGTACGACCAGCTGATGGGTCGTTGTCTCCAATAGAGAAGTTCCAACCACGCCAATCATCCATGTAGCCATTATTGTCATCATCACAGTTATTAACGCTTTTATCTTTGGTTGTTCCGGTCCAACATAGATCGCCAACTTTTGTATTACCTGTTTCATTAGTGTTGATTAGCCAATTGTTCTTTAAATCATCATGATTCAACGCAAATCCTGTGTCAATTATAGCTATAACGGTTTGGTTGTTTCCAGTTGATATATCCCATGCGGCTGGTGCATTTACCTTTTGAATAGCCCAATTGTTAGCATAACCAGGGTCATTAGCTGTAAGTAATGGATAATATATATTTTCTTTGGGAGTGGATTGGCGGATTTCGTTTTGTTTTTTAGACTTTGTAGTTGGAGTTAATGGACTGATAGTGGTTTCGGTGCGGGGAACGTTTATAACTGTTTCTTCTATATCATCGACAGTTGTACTTTGTTCTGATGTTTTAGATGCAAGTTCTTTGTCTGTATAGGTAGTCTTAGACGTTATGGTATTAGGCTTCGTATTCTTAGATATAGGACGAATTTGGACATAACGAAGCCAGATAGTAATAATAATTGCAATTACGATTAGGCAAAATAATGTTGCTATGATAATTTTTTTATGTTTCATAAATTTAAATTAGTTACATATTAAATATAACATGTGGTAATCAAAAGCACATTAGTATTGGTGGTGTGGTGCATGCTAAAATATTTAGATATGGATATGCAACAAATTAAAGGTCTTTCAACTCGCGATGTGGATAATAGACTTAAAAAATTTGGATATAATGAACTTCCAAATAAGAATAAGAAAAATTTTTTCAAGATTGTTGTTGGTTTAATAACGGAGCCGATGATATTTTTATTGTTGGTGACTGTTTGTATTTATTTTATATTGGGTGACAAGAACGAGGCAGTGTTGTTGTTGATATCATTTTTTGGAATTATTAGCATAGAATTATATCAAGAATCTAAAACAGAAAAATCATTAGAAGCTCTTAGGAATTTATCGAGTCCAACTTGTGATGTAATTAGAAATAGTAAGCAGATAACTATTCCTGGCCGTGAGGTTGTAGTAGGTGATATTGTTATATTGTCAGAGGGTAGTAGGGTTTCGGCTGATGCAAGATTAATATCTGCAGAAAGCTTAGAGATTGACGAATCTTTATTAACAGGAGAGTCGGTGGCAGTCGAAAAGCACATTAACAATGATGATAATAAAGCTAATCTTGTGTTCTCTGGGACGTTAGTAATAAAAGGTCATGGAATTGCTGAAGTAACTAATATTGGACAAAATACAGAAATTGGTGAGATTGGTAAATCGTTGAAGTCAATTAATATTGAAAAAACACTATTACAAAGAGACGTTAATAAGGTTGTAAAATTGGTTGCTATATTGGCGATACTTTCATCTTTATTCTTAGTCTTTATCTATTGGCTTCAAAGTGGAAATTTTATCAAAGGGATGTTGGCTGGTTTAACGCTAGCTATTGCTATATTGCCAGAAGAGTTTCCCGTTGTTCTGGCAATATTCTTGACTTTAGGCGCTTGGAGATTGGCTAAGATTAATGTCTTAGCTCGTAAATCTCAAACAATTGAAACTCTTGGTAGTACGACAGTTTTGTGTGTTGATAAAACTGGAACATTAACTGAAAATCGAATGAAGATTATTAATGTTATTGATGCAAATGGTGTGTTTTATAGTGATTTTAATGAGACGTCCGAGTTAATAGAGTATGGCGTATTAGCATCTCAAAAGAACCCATTTGACCCAATGGAAGAAGCTTTTATTGAGGCTGGTCAGCAGGTTTTTAATGACATTGGAGATATATATAAGCGCAGAGTTATTGTGAAAGAATATCCATTAGAAGAGGATGCTCTATCGGTTGTGCACGCTTGGGGTAATGGAACTCATATTAAGGTAGTCGCTTTAAAAGGTGCTCCAGAAGCGGTTTTTAAATTGTGCAACTTAGATAATGATAGGCGACATAAATTAAAGACAGAAATCAAAAGATTAGCGACAAAAGGCCTGCGAGTAATTGCGGTGGCAAAAGGCAAAGCCACAAACTTTATTCCAGATAGTCGTGAGGAGTTTGAATTTGAATTTTTAGGTTTAGTCGGATTGGCTGATCCTATTCGAAAAGAAGTCCCATCGGCAATAAAACTATGTAAAGAGGCTGGTGTTAGAGTAGTTATGATAACGGGTGATTATCCAGAAACTGCAATGTCGATTGCCGAAAGTATAGGTTTGAGTTGTGATAATGCTATTACTGGTGCTGAATTCGGACGATTATCCAAAAGAAAAGAAAAAGAAATTATTAAAAATATCTCAGTATTTAGTCGTGTGACTCCTTCGGATAAGTTGACTATTGTTGATGCGTTTAAAAAAGCTGGTGAAGTTGTTGCTATGACTGGTGATGGAGTGAATGACGCTCCGGCGTTAAAAGCAGCTAATGTCGGCGTTGCTATGGGCAAAAGGGGTACGGACGTTGCTAGAGAGGCGGCTAGTATAGTTTTGCTTGACGATAACTTTACCTCAATTGTAAATGGTATTAGCTTAGGTCGTCGAATATATGATAATTTACAAAAAGCGATGTCCTATATTATTTCAATTCATATCCCAATTGCCTTATTGTCGTTGTTACCTGTGATATTTAAATGGCCATTAGTTTTAACCCCTATACATATTGTATTCTTAGAGCTAGTGATTGACCCTAGTTGTACTATAATCTTTGAAAATGAAAAAGCAAGTTCGGATATTATGAAAAGACAACCTAGGGGGTTGAACTCTTCTATTTTTAATAGAAAAATGGTTATAAGTAGTCTTATGCAAGGGTTAATGATGGCCGTATTTGTAGTTTTCTCATTTGGGTTGTTACTCGATATAGGTTGGGAAAATGACAAGGCTAGAGGGATGACATTCTTGATATTAATCATTGCTAATATATTATTAGTTTTATCTATTTCTGGAAAACAGGCATTAGCTAATATAATCCACCATGAAAATATAGCAATGTTAGCTATACTATCAATAACTTCAATATCATTGCTAATTGTATTTAACTTGCCAATGTTGCGTGATTTATTCCAATTTGGACAGCTATCTCTTACTGAAGTATTAGTAGGTGTTTTAGTAGGGGCTATATCTGTAGTTGGAACAATTCCTTTTAGAGCTTTAATTAAAAGAACTGTTAAAAGTTAATAAAAGAGTATCGTTTAATGTAAGGTTGTCGAAGTTAGGCCTGATCTTAAAGAAATAGCAAGACTATTTATATTTACTATAAAGTTAAATCCACCATACGATATGATGGTGGATTTAGCGAAAATTCTTCTTGGTCGGGGTGAAAGGACTCAAACCTTCGACCTCTCGGTCCCAAACCGAGCGCGCTATCAACTGCGCCACACCCCGATGATGTTACTAGATGAATTATAACGCAATTCTAATTTGAATTCTAGTCTTATAATCTATTACTTGTCGATTATGTAATAACAAGCTAATATAGTAATAATAAAATATGTTTAAATCAAAAAAACGAATTTTAAGTTTACAAACGAAGGACTGGATAATTATCTTGATTAGTCTAATAGTTTTTGCGTTCATAACATTTTTAACTATTTCTAAATTTTCAATTTGGTTTGATGAGGCGTTTGGAGCCTATTTGTCCCATTTCAGTTTTTTGGATATTGCTAAGTATACAGCGAGCGATGTACATCCACCCCTTTATTATTGGTTATTGAAGCTTTGGAGCGCGATATTTGGTAATAATGAAATAGCTATTCGTTCAATGAGTGCATTTTTTGGTGGGGTTTCAATTGTTATTGGTTATTTGCTGATTAATAGGCTTTTTGATAAAAAGGTTGCACGGATTAGCTTGATATTCATGGTTCTTTCACCGATGCTAGTGCGTTATAGCCAAGAGGCTAGAATGTATACAATGGTTACGGCTATAGCTTTAGCTGCGACTTATACTCTAACTTTTGCGATTACAACAAAAAAGAAGTTACCTTGGATTATTTATGGAATACTAATTAGTCTAGGTATGTGGACACATTATTTTTCAGCGCTTGTCTGGATATCTCATTGGATTTGGCGGGCCGATATTATCCGACGAGTTTCTCGAAAAGGCGAATTTATCAAAAGCTTCTTTACGAGGGAATGGATTATGGCTCATGTTGTAGCAATTGCTCTTTTTGTTCCTTGGGTGCCATCTTTTATATATCAAGTCTTAAATGTGCAAGTTAATGGATTCTGGATACCGGCAGTAACGCCAGATACTATTTTAAACTTTATTACTAATATTATATATTATCAAGAAGTAGGCAGAGTAACCGGTTGGTTAGCTCTTGCGTTATTATTGGCTGTTGTCTTACTAATAACTTTGGCATTTAAAATTTATAAATTACAAAACGAAGGACAACGCCAAGGCTATAGGTTAATAGCTATATTGGCTTTTATACCTGTCATCTTATTATTCGTTTTGTCTATGCCACCTCTTCGTTCATCCTTCGTCGATCGGTATTTAATTCCTTCAACATTTTTCATTGCATTATTCATAGGAGTAACCTTAGCCTTTAGCTATAAACTTATTGGGTTTAAGCGCCAATTAATAATTATTATATTTACAATTATTCTTGTTATAGTCGGTATTAATAATGTTTGGCAATTGGGTAATTATAATAAGACTTCGAATACTTCAAACAATGCTAGACATATCATTGAAACAATTATTAGTAGTTCGAACGATAACTTGCCTATAATAGCTGATTCACCGTGGTTATTTTATGAAACTATTTTTTATTCAACTAATGAACATCCAGTATATTTTATAGATGAGAAGACCTCCTATGACTATGGTTCTCTTGATATGCTCAAATATAATAATCAACATAAGATTATGGACATAAATGCTTTTACTAAAATCAATCCAGTTGTTTGGTATATTGGATGTCCAGGTGAAAATAACTTTGACGCACCATACTCAAGTTGGAAAGCTATAAGAAGTATAACTGTCAATGACGCCCTTACAGGTAAGCCGTCGTATAAAGCCATACAGTATACAACTGTAAACAACTAACTATTTTATTTATCTAGGTCGTTTTAAAGCAGTCTTACGCGCTGATTCTACAAGACTATCATCGATCACTTTATTCTTTTTGAATTCACCATATTTGTTAATTATTGCTTTTTCAATTAGGAAATCAGTAATTTCAGGGTTCTTCGGTAATAATGAGCCATGTAGATAACTACCTATAACGTTTTTATAGCGTGCGCCTTCGCTGATGTCTTCAGAATTATTACCTGCGCCTAAACGAACGGCTCCAAGCGCCAAAACGTTGTGACCTAGAAAAGTTTGGCCACTATGATTTTCATAACCAATTATGTCACCAAATTGTTTACTATTAACAATAATATTACCAATTAGACGTTCTGATTTGGCGTATGTTTCGATATCAAAAATTTCGATGCCTTTTATAATTTTATTATCGTTAGTTTTGAAGAAATTACCAAATAACTGATACAAACCGCAAATTACTAGCATAGGGGCACCATTGTCTGCCATCTTTTGTAGATGGTGTTTTATCCTTAATAAATCTGATTGGATTTTATCCTGTCCACTATCTTGACCGCCACCTCCGACAATGATGTCAACCTCATCTGGAAACTTATCACCTTGGTTGTACTCTATTACTTTAGGCGTATACCCATACCATTCTAATCGTCTTTTTAATGTAAGAACATTACCGTAATCGCCGTAAATGTTCATATCATTTGAGTATAAGTGTAATATTTTAATAGTCTTGTTGTTCATTTTATAGCCTCTACGTTTGTGAATTTATTTAGAATACGACGAATAGTAATCATAGCAGTATAAGTACAATATATCCGTTTGGGCTGATTAGGCGAGACTGCGATAAAATGTTTAATAGCTTTTTTTAAATTAGGGTTTATATATTTAATTGGAACCTCGTCATACTGTAATCTTAAAGCCATGTCGTATGCTCTAATGCCAGATATTTGAGTTACGCCTAATTTTTTTAGACTACTAAAATCAACATCCCATAGCCATGACATATCCCTTCCATCGGCATAGTTATCATTAATTGCTATCATAGTCGAATAACCTAGTGGGTTGAATGACTTGAGGCCTAACCGAAAACCTGATGGATTCTTAACTAATACTAATTCGATGGGTTGTTTGTCTAATATTAATATCTCACCTCGTCCAAAAGCTGGCGTGATTTGAGATAATGTTTCAATAAGCTTTGATTGATCTAATTTATTACCAAGAATAACTTTAACTAATGTTAATGCCGCCGCTGCATTGAAAACATTATATATTCCAGTTAATTTAAGATCGGTTTTAACTTCTTTACCGTCGATTAGAAAAGTAGCTGAGTTGGTTTTGAACTTTGACAATATAACATCTGCCTTAGTAACTATTCGTTTTTTTATTACTTTTGTGTGTAGATTGTCGTCACTAGGGAAAACTGACAGTAGTTTGTCATCAAGTCCAAATAAATGTACTTTTTTATCGTCTAACGATAGAGCTATTCCTGCGACTCTAGGATCTTCACGATTTAAAACTACTTTTTCAGTTGTGGAATTAGCTATGTGACGAAGAAGATTAGTTGTATGATTTATTTCACCAAAGCGATCAAGTTGATCTCGCATTACATTTAATATAAGGCTAAAGCGTGGAGGTATTCTATCAACAAAATTTATTGCATGAGCTTCATCTAGCTCTAATACTGCAATATCAGCATGTAATCGGCCATGTATATCGATATCACCAAGCAGAGCGGCTGCAACACCGCGACTAAAATTACTGCCAGTTTTATTTGTGAATACTTTTAAACCTTGATCTTGTAATAATTCAACAACCATTTTTGTAGTAGTGGTCTTGCCATTTGTGCCACTAATTACTACTACCCCAAGAGGCAATGTGGCCAATGTATGCTTTATAAAGTTAGGATCAAGATGCTCAACAACTAATCCAGGTAAGGCAGAACCACCTCCACGTAATTTGGCGATATTTTTGACTGATTTTCCTAAAATTGTAATTAGTTGCTTTGACATATGGTCTATTATAACGTAAGCAGTTATAATAGTAACATGTTTTTAATGGGTATGTTATCCTGGTGGTATAGTAATGGTTTGTTAGGCCGTGTTCGCACCATGAAAGACAGACTAATAACTTCAGTTGATTTTTTCTCGATAAATTTATTAATCTCAACACTATTTGCACCATATAAACAAATTTCGGCAGGTGCTGTTGTTGGATCTTTAACTAATCAAATGCATGCATTTTTTGACAGATTAGTTTCTCGTTTTATTGGCGCATTCGTACGTGGTTTTATGATATTACTTGGTTCGTTTACTATACTTCTACAGGTTGTATTCGGAGTTACTGTTTTGATATTTTGGCTAATTTTACCGTTGCTTCCAATAATTGGACTAATTTTGACAGTGGTTGATTGGATTCCTATATGGAAGATCTAAAATTTAATTACCATAGTTTTCGTAGCGAGAAGGCGCGAATAAGTATTAAATTTAATAAGACATTATTAACTATATTATTTATTACAGCTTTATCATTAGTTATTTCTGGATTTATATTTATTGTTCTTGAGATGTCTTTTGGTTGGACATTAATAGGTTTCTCATTTGTGCCTGCTATGATGATTGAATGGTATAATGGGGAGCTTCATCACCTAAGTGCCTTAAAAGAGTCAAAGCAAATTGATGATTTGTTGTCTGGTGAAGTATTAGGCTATATGTCAAAGAGTCCAACGCCACGACAGGTTGCTGGATTATTAGCTAGAACTCCTGGTGGTAGGTTTTTTGCAGTTAGATTTGGTATTGCCTCTAACTTTTTGCAAGATTTATCGTCAGACAATAAAGATGATATGCAGATGGTTTGGCAAGAAGCGGTGGCTTTACGTAAAATAACTGATAGTAGAAACTTATCAGCAGCTATATTGGTAGTTGCACTTTTAAAATGTTCTGCTAATTATCAAGTCTTAATTAGCCATTTACAATTGGATATTGATGACTTAATCCGTGGAATAGAATGGTATGATCATTTGCGAGGTTTAATCGAACAGGGTCACAGTCCTAGAAGAACTGGCGGAATAGCTCGGGATTGGTCATTCGGCTGGACTCCATTACTTAGTCGTTTTGGACAAAACATTAGTCAACAAATAGGCAATAGTGGAACGCTTTTTACTAGTTTAGCTACTCATTCTGAATCGCTCGATCAAGTTATAAATATATTTAGAAAAAATGGACGTCAAAATGCAGTATTAGTTGGTCCTTCTGGCGCTGGAAAAACTGAAATTATTCATGCATTTGCTTCAAGGTTACTTGATGGATCAGCAGACATACCACCTAATTTAAGGTTTAATCAGGTGTTTATACTAGATTCGTCGGCATTGATCGCAGCTGCGCCTGGACGTGGAGAGTTAGAGCAATTAATACCACGTATCTTAGTTGAAGCTTATAAAGCTAAAAATATAATAATATGTTTAGATAATGCACAATTATTTTTTGAAGATGGCGTGGGATCTGTAGACATAACTAATACACTTCTACCAATTATTGAGGCTGGTAATCTACGAATATTATTAACAATGGATGAGCAACGTTATTTAAGAATAAGTAGACGAAGCCCCGAACTTATTAATGCATTGAATCGAATTTCTATCAATCCGGTTGATCGGGCAGAAACTATAGCAGTTATACAAGACAAGTCTATATTAATTGAATTTCAACATCATGTAACATTTATGTATCAGTCGTTTGTTGAGGCTTATTGTTTAGGTGATCGTTATGTTCACGAGCTTGCTATGCCTGGGAAAGCTATAAAATTATTAGAATCAGCAGCTAATTATAGTGAAGGCGGTTTAGTTACTGCTGAATCAGTTAGACAGTCCATTGAGAAGACGCTTGGTATAAAAGTTAGTGTAGCAACAGGCAACGATGAGCGTGAGAAGCTACTTAATTTGGAGAGCCTAATTCATAAACGTATGATTAACCAGACTAGAGCAGTAAAGGTCGTATCTGATGCCCTTAGAAGGGCTCGTACTGGTGTTCGTAATCAAAGCCGACCTATTGGTACTTTCTTGTTTTTGGGCCCAACTGGTGTTGGTAAGTCAGAACTTGCTAAAGCATTAGCTGATGTTTATTTTGGAGGTGAAGATAGGATTATACGTCTTGATATGAATGAATACACTAGCAATAATGATGTTGCTCGTTTAATTGCTGATGGTGCTGACAATACACATAGTTTGACTGCACGTGTTATGAAGCAACCGTTTAGTGTTATTTTGCTTGATGAGATAGAGAAAGCTCATCCGAATATTTTATCTACTTTTTTACAAATGCTTGATGAAGGAGTTTTACGTGATGTAAAGAACCGTGAGATAAGTTTTCGTGATGCAATAGTTATTGCAACTAGTAACGCTGGTGCTGATAGGATTCGTGAATATATTGAACGAGGTTATGACGTCGAGCAATTTGAAAGTCAATTTGTGGATGAACTAATTAATAGTAATCAATTTCGTCCTGAATTCTTGAATCGTTTTGATGAGATTGTTATGTTTAGGCCTCTTAACAAGCCGGAATTATTGCAAGTTGTTGATTTGATGCTAAATAGTGTAAATAAAACTTTGGCGTCTCAAAAAATTAGTGTTAATGTTGCGAGCGATGCAAAAGAATATCTAGTTGAAGCTGGTTACGACCCGAGATTAGGCGCTCGTCCGATGAGGCGCGTTATCCAGCGTGCAGTTGAGAATACAGTTGCCAAACAAATGCTAAGTGGTGATGTTACTCCAGGCAGTGTAATTGAAGTATCTCTTACTCAAGTAAGACAATTGTTAGATTCAAAATCTAAAGCGCAAACTTTAATTAATGAAAAACGATAAAGTTAGACATTAGCCTATCTTGACATGTGATGTTCTCGGATTTATTCTAGATATAGAGGAAATTAATTTTCTCGGTAGAATTTAAAAAAGGAGGTTATTATGAGTGACTTAATTAAATTTGATCCATTTGCAGAGATGCAAGCACTTCAACGGCAGTTTCTTTCGGATGATTGGATTATGCCAATGAAGAATTTACGAATGCCAACAACAGACGTGTATACCGAAGAAGGTAAGCAGTTAACAGTTGAAGCACATTTACCGAATTTTGAAGAAAAAGATGTTAATATCCAAGTAGATAAAGGTGCTCTTGTTATACAGGCCGAGAAGCACGAAAAAGAGAAAGACAAAACTAAAAAGTATGTAGTTCGAGAAAGTAGTAGTAGTTTCTATCGTAGGATTCGTTTACCAGAAATAGCTGACGAAGACAAGATTGAGGCGAGTATGAAAGACGGCGTCTTAAAAGTCACTGTTCAATTTAAGGAACTACCAGAACCAAAGAAAATTACAATTAAAAGTGGCAAATAAGATTTCTTTAGCGGGGTCTTGTAGACGTTGCTTATATAGATAATTAAATCGTTTCGATAAGTTATTTGTATCCGTATCGAGCTTTTTAACACTAACTCGCTTATAAGAAGGGTAAAAGCGAGTTAGTGTCATTGGAAGTAATTTACTGGGAAAAGCCCTTTAGATAAGTAAGTTTTGATTGATGGATTTAATTATCTATCGGTTGTATAATGTGTTCTCATGAATGTATGTATATTTTGTTCGTCGAATAATCTTGAAAATAAATATCTAGAACCAGCTAAAAAGTTAGCCAATATGTTTATAAGTGCTAAATATAACATGGTTTATGGTGGGTCTGACTATGGACTTATGCAATTTATGGCAGATATTATGCAAGAGGGCGGTAGGAAAATAATTGGCGTGACTATCCCTGTTTATGCAGAAGACCTTCGCGAGAAGGCTGACGAGAAGATAATTGCAAAAGATTTAAGTGATCGAAAAAGAATTATTCTTGATCGATCTGATGCGATAGTAGTTTTAATTGGTGGAATTGGCACGATTGATGAGTTGTTTGAAGTTATGGAGCTGAAGAGACAAGGTTGTCACGACAAGCCAATTATCGTATTAAATACCGACGGTTTCTATGACGGATTAATTATGCAACTTAATAGAATTGAAAAAGAGAATTTGTTTAAGGCAGGTGATGATAGAAATAAGAAAATCAGTACTTTAAGCAAATTTATTCAGTTTGTTGATACACCAGAACAGGCTATGGAAATAATAAATAGACATTTATAATAGATATTTTATTCTGATCATAATATTAGTGAGCCTAATACAATAAAACTAGCTTCCATCCATTAACTAGAATGGGTTGATAATATTTATTGAATAGCCTCACTAACATAAGATTACTTATTCTAAATTTAGTGCTTTTGAAATACTTTTTTTAATGAAATGCGATTTGTATATTCGAGTGCTCCATATTGAAAAAGGCGAATAGCTATCGTTAGTATAACGATAGCACTAATTGCTAATATAGTTATTCCTGTGATTGTTTCGAACGTAGTTAAATTACCAATGGCATTTCTGAGTAACATAGGTATTGGCGCTGTAAGAGGGAATAATGTTAAGAACTTTACGATATTCGAAGTTGGTGCTGACACAAAAAGACTTACTGCATATAATGGGCCGAACATCATTATCATTACAACCCCAAAGAACCCGTTTGCTTCTTTTGCAGTAGGTACGGCAGAGCCGATTGCGACTAGTAAACCTGTGATCATCAAAAAACTTAGTATGAATATAATCGCGGCTATTGCTATGCGCGTAGGATCTAGCGGGATGTTGCTTAAATCGAAATTTGGTAATGACAGCGCGTTATGGAAAAGTACGTAGGCAATAATAGTTGGAATTAGAATTATAGCTACCTGGAAAAATGCAAGAATAATTAATGATATGATCTTACCCATTATCAGTGTTCTAGCTTTGATTGTCGTTAGTATTATTTCGATTACTCTATTTTCTTTCTCTTCTGTCGTACTTGATAACATTTGATTTCCAAAAGTCACAATTAATATATAGAATAATACAAGAAATATTCCTGGTGCTATTATTTCTTTATATCCATCGAATTGGAGGCCGTTTTTATATAGTATAGAATTAAAGCCTATGGAATCTTTTAATACGGCTGTTGTTTGTGTGTCAGTTACGCTCTCGACAGATTGTTGTAGAATAGTTTTAGCTACACCTTCGTAACGACCATTATCAAAAATACCTGCCTCAGCTGCATAAATTTCAACTTTGTTATTAACCAAATCATCTGGGTAGTAAAAATAAGCATCTATTTTGCCATCAGAAACATCTTTTATGGCTGCTTGTTTATTATCCGACTCCGTTGCTTTGTGTTGTTTTATTAATTCTTTATTAATTAGGCCACTATCGTCTGTTATCATAAATGAGAATTTTTGATTTATTGTGTTTTCTGCCGCGTTTTTTGTTGAAATATTAGAGAAATATATAATTGCGAAGATTAGTCCAATACCTATAGGGAAAGCGACTGCCGTTATCCAAAAGGATTTTCTCTTAAGCGTACGCATTATTTCAAACCACAATACAGTTCCTAGATTATACATTGTTATTCCTTTCGATTTCTTCGTTCTCGTCTCCATATACTTTGATGAATATATCATCAAGTGATAGATTATTAAATTCTCGTTTAACGTCTTTGACCGTACCGTAAGCTCGTGCTACTCCATCTTTTAACAATATTATTCTATCGCAAAGTTGTTCAACTTCTTCCATTTGATGTGTGATGAACATAATCGTAGCTCCAGCTTTGTTATGTTCCTGAATAATATCCATTAAAAGACGACGATTCACAGGATCGAACCCTTTTGTTGGCTCATCTAATATTAATAATTCAGGATCGTCTATAATGGTGATACCTAATTGAATCTTTTGTTGTTGTCCTCCAGATAGCTTATCTATTTTAACTGACGCCATATCTATTAGTTTGACTCTTCTTAGATAAGTTTCTGCTCTATCTTTTGCTTCAGCTTTTTGAAGCCCTTTTAACTGACCAAAATATGTCATTACGTCTATGACGGTTTCTTTTCTATAAAAGCCTCTTTCTTCTGGTAAATATCCAAGTTTTATATCAGATGGTATAGAAAATGGTTTATTTCCGATATTTAAAATGCCTGATGTTGGTTTATATATACCGAGTAGGGCGCGAATTGTAGTGGTTTTGCCTGAACCATTACTACCTAAAAATCCAAACACTTCCCCTTTATACACATCGAATGACAAGTCTTTAATGACGGTTTTATTACCAAAGTTCATTTTGAAATGATTAATATTAATTATGGGTTCTGGAGTTGTTGAAGTTATTTTCGTTTGTTTAGCGTTCATATGATAATTATACCAGGTTAAGATAATGCATAATCAATTTACATAATTCAAGTTTTCGATTTTTGATTATGTAATGTGCTTACTAGAACTGATGAAATATTCAAGCGAATTTAAAGGAACGTCTTATTGGGAAATACTTGAAAATATGTTCCGATTGGATGAATACCAACAAGCGATTAATTCTCTCAAAATGAGCTCGACTGCTAATTTTTATCCGTATTCCAGAGAGACTGGTAAAATAAATTTAGTTCCGCGCAAAATTGTGCCAACTGATTTTATAATATTCAACACAAGTATTATGCTTGGACGAATGGATTATATAATTATGGTTGATATGACACAAGATAATATTATCAAGAGAAAGTTGTTGCGGGATAAAGATATCAGAACACCTGACCAAATAGTTGAAATGCATAGGGGTATTATTGGACTAATAGGGGTAGGCCAGACAATCCTGATGTTATTATTGATAATAATGATTTTGATAACGTAAAAATTATCGATAGCGCTATATAAACTATTAGTAAATAATTTATACATAAGCGTCTTGGTACCCCGGGTTGGGATCGAACCAACGACCTTAGGCTTAGAAGTCCTCTGCTCTATCCACTGAGCTACCGGGGCGTGTTTTTATGTACCATAGTTATTATATCAAAATTATGGATATATCTTAAAGCAAATATAGGGTATAATTGGTTCTATCAAGAAGGAGGGTAAAATATGACAAATATAATTGATAATGGTCCAAACCCATTTGTATCAAATATTGAAACATTGACGTTGGAAAATGATAACTACAGAACAACTTTGTGGACTGGGGCGAATCTTCAAATTACGTTGATGTCGATCTTACCAGGACATGATATCGGATTAGAAGTACACATGGATCATGACCAATTCTTACGCATAGAACAAGGTCAAGCAACAGTCCAAATGGGAACAGACAAGAATAATCTAGAGACATGGCAGGCTAGTGATAACGATGCAATAATTGTGCCGGCTAGCACATGGCATAATGTTATAAACAACGGAGAAGAATTACTAAAAGTATATTCAATTTATGCACCACCAGAGCATCCACATGGAACAATCCACGTTACCAAAGAAGACGCTGACAAGAGTGAGCAGTAAAACAATAAATTGATTTCGACAAATTTAATTATTTTAACGGCAGATATATAATGTTAACGCTCGGATAGATTAAGCATTGGATTATTTGTGGGTTATAATAGTATTTTAGACTATTAATGTCTAAACCTTTCTCGTATTTGTTTTGATATAACAAATAAGACATCTCTCTATATATGTTTATAATAATGAAAGACGCCAGAATGGCTCTGGCGTCTTAGGTGCTTCATCTGTGGTGCGGGCGGAGAGAATCGAACTCTCATCGTTTGCTTGGAAGGCAGACATATTAGCCGTTATACGACGCCCGCATGTTTCGTTAGTTATTATATCAGTAATTACATTACTATAAAAGTTTAATATATATTTTAATATTAACTTTAATCTGTTACAATTGCTATTGTCACAAATGATTATGGCGAATGTAGCTCATCTGGTTAGAGCGCCGGGTTGTGGTTCCGGAGGTAGTGGGTTCGATCCCCATCGTTCGCCCCAATAAAAAACAAGACTAAAAGAGTCTTGTTTTTTATTAAATGACGAGTTGACTAATCTATCGTATTGATTATAATCATAAGTATAATAAATTATGGATTTAAATAAATACGTAGTTAATAATGATAGTAGTAAATCATTTCATAGCAATGGCTTTGCTAAAGTTGCTAATGGAGATCGAATAGGGTCAGCTACACCGGAGTCGTTTAAGCAACGACGTCAGATTGACAATAATCGTCGGATTATTGGTGCTTATAGTCGTTCATCTATTGGAAATATGCGTAGTGTTGTGAGACCTATGCCAGTTATCGCTTCACGGGCTAGATTTGTAAAAACTACAAACATTAGGCCGGCTGCGCAACAACATAATATCGTTGCCCAGGCTAGGCGCACTTATAATCCTTACGCTTAAATCTCGCGTAAAGTTTCAATATCTGCTCCAAGTGTATTTAGTCTGTTAGCAAAATCTTCGTAGCCACGATTAATTGAATATACGTCACGCAAAATAGAGCGTCCAGGAGCGGCTAGCATAGCTAACATAATAACAACGGATGGTCTTAGTGCTGGTGGTGATATAACGTCGGCTGATTTCCATTTCGTTGGGCCCGTTATGTAAACTCGATGTGGATCGACAAGTTCTATTTTTGCATTTAGTTTACTTAACTCTGTAAAATATATTGCTCGATTCTCATATGACCAATCATGAAGCAATGTCCGCCCGTTTGCTACAGTTGCAATTAGACCTAAGAATGGTAGGTTATCCATGTTTACACCTGGAAATGGCATACTATGTAGCTTATCTTTAGGAGCTTGTAATTTAGATCGTAAAATTTTAATATCAACCAGACGTGTTTCACCGTTATTGGCTTTATATTCTTCACTTATCTCACTTTGTAGCCCCATATTCTTTAATATAGAAAGTTCAATTTCTATAAATTCAATTGGTGCGCGTTTGATTGTGACCTCAGAGTCTGTAACCAAGCTGGCTGCTATTAAGCTCATAGCTTCGATAGGATCCTCGCTAGGGAAGTAATCAACATTTTTATTTATATCACGAACACCATGGATTTTAAGAGTAGTTGTCCCAATCCCATCAATTTTTATTCCTAATTTTTGTAAGAAAAAGCATAAATCTTGAACCATATAATTAGGACTAGCGTTTCGAATTGTAACCTCGCCATCGTAAAGAGCTGATGCCATAATTACATTTTCAGTTGCAGTATCGCCACGTTCTGTTAACAATATAGCATTGGTAATTGGTTTTTTTTGAACGGTAGCATGATAACAATTTCCATTCGTATCTACATTTAGTCCAAATGGAGCTAGTCCCATCATATGAGGCTCGATTGTACGCACTCCAAGATTACATCCGCCTGCGAATGGTAGCTTGAATTCTTTATATTGATGTAGTAACGGCCCTAAGAGCATAATGACAGTGCGTGTTCGTTTAGCTGCTTCAACATCCATATTTTCGAGTTTTAGCCGTGCTGGTGGTGTAATTTCAAGATCATTTTTTTCATTTAACCAACGTATTTTTACTCCTATACTTTGGAGTACGTCTATGATGCGATTCACTTCTTCGATCCGTGCTACGCGTCTAATTGTAGTTGTGCCACGATTCAAAAGACTAGCACAAAGTAATGCAACCGCTGCATTTTTGCTAGTTTTGATTTCAATTTCTCCAGATAATTTCTTACCACCATTTATTCTGAAATTGATTTTACCAGATTGATTTAAACTGACTATTTCACTTGATAGAACCTCACTAATGCGAGCTAACATCTCAAGGCTGATATTTTGCCCACCTTTCTCTATGCGATTAATAGCACTTTGGCTAGTGTTTAATGCTTTGGCTAGTTGAGTTTGAGTTAATCCTCGAGATTGTCTCGTTTCTTGGATTAATGTTCCAATTTTAGATTTATAATCATCATTTGTCATATTACTTATGATATATCACTAATGGTATATCGTCAATTGGTGTATAATTAAACAAAAGTAGGAGGAAAACAATAATTATGAATGATAAAGAGATCGCTAAATTTATCGCTGGAGAAGAGCTCAGACAACGAGAAGGTCTAGAGTTGATACCTAGCGAAAATTATGTAAGTCGTGACGTATTAACAGCCCTTGGTAGTGTTTTTACTAATAAATATGCAGAGGGCTATCCAGGTAGGCGTTATTATAGTGGGCAAGAATTTACTGATAGAGTAGAGCAGTTGGCGATTGATCGTATTAAGAAGCTATTTAAAGCAGATCATGCTAACGTGCAACCACATTCTGGTGCGCCTGCTAATGAGGCCGTATATAGTGCTTGGCTAAACCCAGGTGATACAGTACTTGCTATGGATTTGAGTCATGGAGGACATTTAACACACGGTGCACCTGTTACTAGAAGTGCCAAATTATATAATTTTATTCGTTACAAAATGAAAGACATATCAACAGGCGAGATTGATTATGATAATTTACGTGAGTTAGCACTAAAACACAAACCAAAGATAATTTTAGCTGGATTTAGTGCTTATCCGCGTGAGCTTGACTATGCTAAATTTGCCGCAATTGGTAATGAAGTCGGAGCGTTATTAATGGCTGATATGGCGCATATTGCTGGTCTAATTGCTGGTGGAGTCGCTTCAAACCCATTCGATTATGGGTTTCATGTTATTACAACTACAACACATAAAACACTCCGTGGGCCACGTGGTGGAGTTATATTGAGTAAGGGCAATGTGGGTAATCCATTAACTGCACCTGAAAAAACGATAGAAAACATCCCAACTCTTATAGATCGTGCTGTTTTCCCTGGTATGCAAGGCGGTCCACATATAAATACGATTGCGGCTAAGGCTGTTGCTTTTGGAGAGGCTTTGAAGCCAGAGTTCAGACAATATGCTCAGTGTGTTATAGACAACGCATCTGCATTAGCTGATGAAATGCAAAAGCGAGGTTTTCAACTTGTAACTGGTGGAACGAGCAATCATTTGATTTTAGCTGATATAAATAAAAGCTTTGGCATTGACGGTAAGACAGCAGAGCAAGCTTTAAATTCTATTGGACTAACCGTAAATGCGAATGTCATACCTGATGATGAACTACCGTATTATAGGCCTAGCGGCATAAGATTAGGTACTCCAGCTATTACTACAAGGGGACTTAAGGTAGAAGATATGCCGAAGATTGCTGAGTGGATGAAACTATCGATTGAGAATCGTGATGATATGAATAAATTAAAAGCTTTAAAAGAAGACGTTCGTCTATTTTCCAGCTCTTTTTCTTTGCCTAGCGATGTCTAGGCCGTATTGTTTCAGTATCCTTATAAAATATCCGCCATTATTTGGCGGATATTTTATAACATTATAGATTTTTATTATTATGAGCAGACTGCACCGCCAACTGATATGTATTTGACGCTACCTGACCCTGAATAATCCCAATAACCAACACAAACGCCAGGTGATGTTGTTATGTAAGATATATTTTTCGTTGCAGTTGTGAGTGCAGAATTTACTAAAGTAATGGATGCGGGTAATTTTGCAACGCCGGCATTAAGTGCTGTTATTGTTCCGGCTGAATCTGTAGTCCATACTGGATATGCATTATTTTCTGCATAAACTGCTTCAGCGGCGCTTGCTACTGATGATGCGTTTGATTGATTTGTTGCAGTATTAGCTCTCGAAGTTATGCCCGTATAGGAAACTATAGTGATGGATGCTAATATACCAATAACTACGATAACGACTAAAAGCTCAACGATAGTAAAACCGCTATCTTTTCGTTTATTTTTTATATTATTTAGAATCATTTCTTGATTGCCCCCTGCTTAATAATTGTACTTACTATAAACAATATACTATACTGCTTTGACTAGCACAAGCAGTATTATTAATTTTATTTAGGAATTGTTGCTCTGACTGTGTTAGATCGGCTAATGTCATTTCCGGCTATGAAATTGGTTGCTGTTATAGTTACACTAATTGTAGTTGCAGTGTCGCTTGCAGTAGTGTTTATATCGGTAGCGCTAGGATCGGTGTAATAATTTACGTTGAGACCATTAGTACCAACTCCGTTTACTAAATTCATGTCTTTAGTTTTGCAAAAAGATAATGTATCGGAAGCTGTTGCTGAACAACTTGGTTGTTGCCATGGGGTAATTGCGGTTTTATTTATTGGATCACAGCCGTTTATGTAGTTAGATGGCATTATGGTGCGTCTCCATAATGTGTTATTTTTTATAAAGTAGACAATATTTATTGGAATTGTATCATTATTGTCGACCTGTTGGCTAGTACATGCATTCGGTGAATCTGCGAGATAAACCACACTACGATTTGATGATAATGGACTACCAGTAGTAGCGTAGCTACTTATAATTAGTACAGTATTGTCTTCTGTGTTCTGAAATTTAGTAGTATCGTCGTTATATCCTTGTGGTGAGCTTATATCAAAGCTATTAGTTGTTAAGAAGCCGTTACTAGATTTTACATCTTGTTCTATGAGGTTTAATGCATTTTGTACGTTGTATGTTAAGGAATCAGCCGCTTTGGTTATTAGAACTTGATTTGTCATATTAACAATTAAGGTAATAAAGATGCCAATTACTAAGACCACTATTGGTGCTATAATTAATATTTCAACAGCAGTGAAACCGTCGTTTTTTGGTTGATTAATCGAATTATTATTGCACTGTGACATATGTCGCATTGCTCACTGATTTTTGTGGACTATTACCATATTTCATAGTAACAAGTATTTTAGATACAGTGTCTAAGTTTGAAGAATAAGGGCAGGAAATAATTATAGATATTGTTGTATTGGCTAGGTTATCTACTGTAATAGGTGAATCAGTTAATGGGGTCTGGGGTGTGCAAGGGTTTGTGGCACTTGCTTTATATCTTTGTAAATAATCACGGGTCACATCGTTAGCTTGCGCTTGTGCTCGAACTTCGCCACCATCTTTCGTAATTAAGGAATATAGTTGGTATCCCGATGTAATAAACGCCACTGCAATGAATAAGGTTACTAACAATTCAACGGTAGTGAATCCTTTTGATGGGTTTATTTTATTTTCGTTGATTATTTTCATTGATTTTTACTCGTTATCATACAAACATAACCTGGAGATGGGCAACTATCACTTACATTAGCTACCTCTAACTTATAGTATATATTAAATTTACGACAATCTTGAGTTTCAGAGGTGCATAATGTACCGTCACTCTTAATTGGTTGATATATATATTGATTAATTTCAGGTTGAGGTGTCACGGTTGTTGTTGTTTGCAATTGATTCGTAGCAGGTTTAAAAGTTACAGTCGAGTCGGTTTCATTGGGGGCTGTTATTACCTTAGTGTCGATATCTCTTAACATCAATTTTGTGGTCTCTAAGTCTTGGGTTACTACTGTGGATGGATATCTACCTAATGTTGAGCTATTATCTGACCCTGAGTTATAAAAGGTGTCAAGATATAACGCTATTGATTCTACATCAGTCTTTCGTTCGGTATCACGAGAATTTGCTTGTGAGCTACTTAAATTCACAACAGCAAGTGTCATTAAAATTCCCATTGCTGTGATGATTATAATTAGTTCTGTGATTGTAAACCCACGATGATTCATATCTATAATCATAAACGTTTTAAATATAAATCACAAGTATCTTATATTTCTAATGGTTCTTGTTGAATTTGGATGCGAAAAGTATCACGAATCTTTCCAATTATTTCATCCCGAGCATCAGCAAGGTCTTTATATGATTTTGCTGATTCGTTGATTAATACTAAGGCATTCTTGTCGTGAACTCGCATGCCATGTAACACTTTACCCTTTAAACCTATTTGTTCGATTAGCCATCCTGTTGGTATCTTATAGTGACCATTTCCCATGTCATAAGTTGGGATGTCTGGATTTATTTTTTTTAAATCATTAAGTTGCCAAGATTCAATGATAGCATTCTTAAAGAAGGATCCGGTATTTGGTAAAATCTTTGGATCAGGGAGTTTATTTTTTCGAATTTCGATTATTGAGTTTCTGATTATTTTTGAAGTAAAAATTTTTATATTATTATCATCGAGGTATTTTTGTAGTGCGTCGTAAAATGGTGGTTGAGGCTGATTCTTTGATAATTTTATAGTTATAGATGTTATTATATAACGTCCCATTGCTTCACCACGAAAGATGCTGTCTCTATAAGAAAAGCCACAATCTGAATTTTGCATTGTAATAAACTTATCTATTTTAGTGTCATACGCCTCTAGTGATTGTAACGTATCGGCAATCTCTTGACCGTAAGCGCCAACATTTTGGACTGGCGAGGCACCGGCGGTTCCAGGTATAGCAGACATTGCTTCAATTCCGCTAAGATTCATGTCTACTGTGCGCTTAACTATAGCGTCCCAATTTTCGCCACCACCTAGTTTTATAGTAGTCGAGTTTAGACTATCGTTTATTACGCTAAATCCAGAAATTCGCATACGTACTATAATTCCGTTAAAGCCTTTGTCGGTTGCTATTACATTACTACCACCACCGAGTATGAATATTGGCAATGATTTGCTTTTAGCATTTTGACATATTTCTGCAACTTCCTCTTTGCTATAAACATCTGTCATGAATCGTGCATTACCACCGATCTTCATGGTTGTAAAGTTTTTTAATGGTATATTTGTATGAATCTCCATATTTAATATTATAGCCTATGATTATTATTTATGATATAATTAACAGTAGTAAGTATGCACCCGTAGCTCAGCTGGATAGAGTACTTGGCTTCGAACCAAGGGGTCGTAGGTTCAAATCCTGCCGGGTGTACCAAGTATGGATATAATAAATAGAGGCAGCTAGGCCTCTATTTTGTTACTTATTTGATAAATGATAAATTGTCAGATTCCTTGGGTTTTTGTTCAGTTGTATCTTTGTTAGGAACGACAGCAAGAATTACTTTATCGACAGCTGTTTTAATTTGGATTCTGTAGGGTAATTCTGATATCGCATTATCAAATTTGGCTTTCGAAAGATCACGTCTAATTGTAAGATGCGGAATGAAGTTGTCCTCGTAACTTTTGTGCGTGATATCGCAGAAATTATTGTTTTTGCTTACAAAATTAAGTATTTTACTCTGTAGCTTTGACAATTCATTCTTGTCTATCGAATCGATCATAAGCAACCATTATTGGTAATATCTTGTCTGCCAAAATGAAGCTTAGAAAACTCAACGTTGATTTTACTTGAATAACTATCAAAAAACGGTATCTACGTGATATTCCAGATCATATCTACTTCTAAAGTTATCTATCCAATTCGGTTTTTCTATTATATTAAAGACCTATGTACATTGCAAAAAATCTCATTATTTTTATAAGTGTAACGAATAGGTTTTATTTCATTATTTTGTTGATCTTGCTAATATAGACTAATGTCTATCATCAATGCGATTATATTAGGATTAGTCCAAGGAATCACGGAGTTCATACCAGTCAGTAGCTCTGGTCATCTTGCTATCGCTAGTCGTCTATTAGGGGTGGATGGTGCCTTTGCTTTTGATGTGTTATTAAATTTTGGAACTTTACTTGCTTTAATTATTTTTTATCGGAGGCGTCTTCTTTTTATAACAAAAAACATATTTATTAATAAAAGATGGGGTCTGTTATTGAAGATTATAGTTGCGACAATACCTGCAGTTTTGTTTGGAATTCTATTAAAAGATAACATTGAAAAACTTAATGAAATGATATGGGTTATTATCGCTACCTTAGCAGTTGTTGGGGTTTTAATGATTATTTATGGCAGAGAAAGTTTCGGTGCTGATGATAGAGAGATTGAGTCTTCTGTTGGCTGGAAAGGCGCTATGAGAATTGGTATATCACAAACTTTGGCATTAATACCTGGAGTGTCGCGCTCTGGTATTACTATTTTAGCTGGGTTAAGATCGAATTTAAGTGCTTCAAAGGCAGCTGAATTTAGTTTTTTGCTTGCTATTCCTGTTATTGCTGGAGCTAGCTTAAAAACATTATTTTCTCATGATGGACTTAGCTTTTTCCAGAATAATATAAGTGTTGTTCTTATTGGTAATATCGCATCATTTACAGCTGGTATATTGGCTGTGAACTTTTTGATAAAATTAATTTCAAAACGAGGGTTAAAAGATTTTGGCTGGTATAGAGTCGGCTTAGCTAGTTTGTTAATCATTCTAGTAATTTTTAGAGTTATTTGACCATATGATTTTATATTGCACCAACAGAGGCAATGGTGTACAATAAATTTCTGTAATGGGCCAGTAACTCAGCTGGTTAGAGTGTCTGCCTCTTAAGCAGAATGTCGTGGGTTCAAGTCCCACCTGGCCCTCCAGATGTATTATTATAAAACAGAGACATATTGTCTCTGTTTTTTGTTATAATAATTGCTATGAATAAAGCAATTATTATTTCGGGTATGCCCTCAAAAAAAAGATATTACAATCCGAATGCTAATTCTCAATCTAATGAGCATTGGATACCTTGGTTGCAGAATCAATTATTAAAAAAGCGGTTAAATTAATTTCGGTGGCTATACTAGTTTAATAGAGAAGATAATCTTTTATATAGGAGCGTGAAATTATGCAAACAGAGATAGAGGCTAAGTGGCTAAGTATAGACCTAAATAAGGTAAGAGCTAGATTACGTGACATTGGAGCGATTTTAATAGCTCCAGAAAGATTAATGACTCGTCGTACATATGATTACGATAATCATAGACTATGTAAAGTCAACGGTTGGATTAGAGTTCGTGATGAAGGTAACAAGGTTACGCTCAGCTATAAACAGTTAAACGACAGAACATTGCATGGCACAAAAGAAGTATGCGTTGAGGTTGATAGCTTTAGCAAAACTTGTGACTTTTTAAATGCTATTGGTATGAAATCAAAGTCTTATCAAGAAACTAGACGCGAGAGTTGGAAACTTGGTAACGCTGAGATTGAATTAGATACTTGGCCGTGGATTCCGAGCTTTGTAGAGATTGAAGCTAGTGACGAGGGCGAGTTAAAATCTGTTGCAGAAAAGCTAGATTTTGATTATTCAAAAGCATTACATGGTAGTGTAGAGCTTGCTTATCAAGCTATTTATGATGTAACAGAGGAAGAGATTGATAGTTGGGAAGAAATATTATTTATTGATACACCTGATTGGTTGTTGTCAAGATTATTGATTGTTTGATTTGTTATAATGGTCTTATGATTATCAAATCTATAAAAGATTTTTTTAAATATTTAAAACCAATTAAACTTCTGAATGTCGGATTTGATTCTGGTAGTACACATAAGCCAGTCATTGTTATGTTACATGGCATAGGTGCAACTCATAAAACCTGGGACGTATTAATTAAAGAATTTGACGTTAAAGAATATCGATTAATAGCGATAGATTTATTGGGTTTTGGTAAGTCACCAATGCCTATAAATTGTGAATATAATGTGGACGACCATGTAAGATATTTACGTAAAACTATTAAAAGTTTAGAAGTCAATCGACAATTTACACTAGTAGGTCATTCAATGGGCTCTATTATCGCAGCTCGTTATTGTCATCTTTATCCTAAGAGTATAAATCGAGTGTATATGCTAAGCTTACCTTTGTATTTAAAAAATATTAAGGGCACAAATTTCTTTTCAAATAAACAAACTGATCTTTATTTAAACGCTTATAAACTAATTAGCAAGAAGAAGGATTTTGCAATAAAATATTCAAAGCGTCTTCGTAATATACTTCGTATAAATGATGGATTGAATGTAGACGAGAGGACTTGGCATAGTTTTAGCCTTTCGTTGAAAAATACAATAATCAAACAAAATACCTATAACGACATAAAGAGTATTAAATTACCGATTTATATAATATACGGTATGTTAGATGAGTTTTTGGTCCAGGACAATATTAAGCAATTAAAACATTTTGATAATATTAAGATAACTAGGTTGGTGGGGGTTAATCATTCGATTGGCGCAAAGTTTGCAAAATATGTAGCTAATCAAATAATTGTATCGACAGATAATGAAATTATACCTACTAAGGAGCAATAAATGATTAGTAATCAAGCTAAAATTGTCAAAAAGTTATTAATCGCTTCAAATAATAAGAAAAGATATGATCTTGATTATGTTTACAGAAAACGTAAGAAATACGATAAGAGTCTGGGTGCTATTAATTTATTATCTAGAAGATCAAAAATTGAATGGATTGACATTGAAGGCATAAGAATCGTTTCAGTTGCTCCATTGCATGACACAGAAAGGACAATAATATATTTGCATGGTGGCGGGTTTGTTTTTGGAATGTCGGCAATACATGTAGCTTATGCAGAGCGTTTGGCAAAATCGTGTAATGCAAAGGTTCTACTAATTAATTATAGTTTATCACCAGAGGCAAAGTTTCCTGTGGCTTTAAATGAAATTCAACTTGTATGGAAAAGGTTAATTAAAGATGGACTTGATCCTACAAAAACGGTAATCATGGGTGACTCGGCTGGTGCTAGTTTAGCGATATCTTCTGCTATAAAATTTAAAAACGATAATTTACCACAACCGTCTTGTATGGTATTATTTTCACCTTCTGTGGACTCAACATTTAGTGGTAAGAGCTATACTACAAATAGCGATAAAGATATAATATTAAGTATTTATATTATGGATTTCTTTATAAGTTCTTACGTTGAAGATAATTATAAGACAGATCCATTAGTTTCTCCATTATTTGCAAATTTACGCGGGTTACCTCCCTTTTTATTACAGGTTGGCTCGGATGAAATATTGCTTAGTGAGTGTAAAGCATTTGTCAAACATGCCAAGAAGAGTAAGGTTAAGACAGCTCTATATATAGGTAAGGGTATGTGGCATAATTGGCATTTGTCAGCAAATTACGTACCGGAATCTAGTAGGTCAATAAAAACAGTTACTGATTATATTATCAGTAACTGTTAGTTTTTTATTTAGACCATTGCCAATTTTCTATTTCATCCATATCAACGCCAAATTCTTTAATATATTCAGTATTGGCTTCTATTTTCTGTTGATATCTTGTTGTAATCTCCAAAGCCTGTTCCGTAGCTATGCGACCAGATCTTGCCATATTATCAAATATCGCTATTACTAAATGGTAGCGACTAGTTTTGTTGCGAACATGCATATCAAATGGAGTTGTTGTACTTCCACATTCTATATAGCCTCGAACATCAAAGCGCTCTGCATTATCTACATAGTTAAATAGTATTGCTTTCAAAGTTTCTGGATAACCATGGAAATTACAGATAACAGGTTTATCAGTAGTAAATTGTCGGTCAAATTCAGCTTCATTGATAAAGTTTTTACCTTGTCCAAACCCTCGGCTAGTAAGTGAGCTTACATTGACACATCGAAGTCTGATGTTAGGCCATTCTTTTTTAGCAATATCGATTGCAGCAAGAACTTCTTTCGTTGGATAATCACCGATACCAGCGAGAACTACATCTGGGTTGTCGTCGCTTGCAAACTCCCAGGTCATAATACCAGTTTGTAATTGTTTACGTGCGAGTTCTGGTGTCAACCATCGTGGCTCGATGGTCTTTCCTGCAACTACTATGTTGATCTTCTTAGTTGACTGCAATATTTTCTCAAGTACAACTAACGTACTATTGGCATCTGCTGGAAAATAGACATCCATATAATCACCGTGTCGACGTAAAGCGTCATCTATAAATCCAGGATTTTGGTGACTAAACCCGTTATGGTCTTGTCTCCAGCCAGAGCTGGTCAAAATATAATTGAGTGATGGAAAAGTTTCGCGCCATTCAAAATCAAATGAGTGCTTAAGAAATTTTGCATATTGGTCCATCATACTTACAACTACTTGTACAAAAGCTTCGTAACTTGCAAAGATTGAATGTCTACCGGTTAATGTATATCCTTGGGCTAGACCCTGTAGGTTATGTTCACTCAGCATCTCCATAACACGACCGTTGGGTGACATGTCTTTATCCCAACTTTCAATTGGCCATACCCAAGCGCGAGAAGTTTCTTTAAATATAGCGTCTAGTTTGTTTGAATACGTTTCATCGGGTGACATAAATCGGAAATTTTTATTTTCTTCGTTAAGCTTAAAGACTTCTTTTAAATACATGCCAGATTGAATCATACTGCTTGAGCCCAATGTGCCAGGTATAGTAGAATCTTCAGCAAAGTCTTCTAGTAACGGTAAATTTAATGGCTTGTAGACTGTTTCTCCACCATGTGCATGTGGTGTCATACCCATTCGTTGCTTGCGCTCTGGCACTATGTTTTTTACGAAATCACCAAATCCATTTTCGGCGTCAAATAACTCATCAAATCTGTATGATCTTAGCCATTCTTCTAATAATTTTAATTGCTCTGGGTCAGTTTTAGCTTCTGTTAATACAACTTGGTGAGATAAACAGTTGCCTTCGATTTTATTACCATTTAATTCTTTAACACCAGTCCAGCCTTTTAATGTACGCATGATAATCATTGGCATTCGAGGTGAGACTATGTCTTGTGGGGCTTCTTTGATACTCCAGATAAGCTTATGGGCCCAATCCAGTGTTTCTTCCATTTGTCTATCTAAATCATCTCCAGAGACAATACGAGGCTCGTACCCATAACCCCAAAACAGTGACATCAGTTCATCATCACTCATCCGACCAAATATAGTTGGAGCTGATATTTTATATCCATTGAGATGCAATATTGGTAAAACTGTGCCATTGGTCTTTGGGTCAACTAATTTATTTAGATGCCAAGCTGCTGCCGCCGGACCAGTTTCAGCTTCGCCATCGCCAACTAGACATGCCACTATCATATTTGGATTATCAAGAGCAGCACCATAAGATGTCGAGAGAGAGTATCCTAATTCGCCACCTTCTAAAATAACACCAGGCGTGCCGGGGTTACTGTGGCTAGGAAAGCCATAAGGCCAGCTAAAGTTGCGACAAATATAGCTAATACCGTCATAATCTTGAGTTGCTTTAGGGTAAAATTCGCTTAAAGTACCTTCGATAAATAAGTTTGCTTGCAAAGCAGGGAAAGCATGTCCGGGGCCTAATACAAACATCATTTCTTGGCCATATTTTTTGATCAAGTTATTTAAATGTGAGTAAATAAGATTTACTCCAGGACCTGAGCCCCAATGCCCTAAAAGCCTAGATTTAATATCATCATGAGTTAGTGGTCTCTTTAGTAGAAAATTATCTTGCAGAAATATTTGCGCTGCAGTTAAATAGTTTGTTGCTCTTCTAAACTTTTCGAAATCTGTTGTTTTATCATTCATGGTTATGTTTTATTGTAGCAGATAATTGTACGTCAAGGCTACTATCTGTTAAGATAAAGATATGAAAATATTAGACGGACTAGAGTTATCTGGTTACATAAAAGAACGCCAACTTAAACAAGTTAGGGCACTTCGTCAATCTTGGCGAGTTTTTCCACGTTTGGCAATTGTTCATGCGGGTGATAATCCTATAATCAACACTTATATGCGTTTAAAATGTGAATACGGTAAGGATATTATGATTGAAGTTGAAGTCTATAAGCCATCTAACGCAGAGTTATTAAATCAGATCAGAGCTTTAAATGATAACGATGATATTCATGGCATTATAGTGCAATTGCCACTTGCTGATACTTCACAAACAGAAATTGCCATTAATGCAATATCTAGTATAAAAGATGTTGATGGACTAACTGCCGATTCTACGTTTACACCAGCAACAGCTTTAGCTATAAATTGGTTATTAGCAGGGTATAATATTAATTTATCTTCTAAGAAAGTTACTATTGTTGGAAAAGGGCGCTTAGTTGGAGCGCCACTTGCTAAATTATGGAAAGAATCAGAAATAGACGTAACATCTTGCGACATTAATACAACAAATCTCAAAGACATTTTACAATCATCTGATGTAATTGTTACTGCAACTGGTGCTCCAGGTCTAATAACTAGCAGTATGGTTGCTCCAAATGCGATATTAGTTGATGCTGGAACGGCAACCGAAGGTGGCGAAATTGTTGGTGACTTGGCTGACGATATTCGTAGTAGAACAGATTTAACGGTTACACCAAAAAGGGGTGGGGTTGGGCCATTAACCGTATCAGCTTTATTTGATAATGTAATTTTAGCAGCTCGAAAAATAGCAGATCAAAAAGGACAACAGGATAATTTAAAATTATGAAAGAAATTATTTTCGCTACTGGTAATAAAGGTAAGGTATTTTCTTTGCAAAAGTATGCGAATAAGTTTGATCTTGATTTAGCCATAACTCAACAATTTCTTGATCTTATAGAGCCACAGGCCGATACTTCATCTGAAGTTGCAAAGTCTAAGGCGCGACAGGCATATAAAGTATTTAATAAGCCAGTTTTAGCTGACGATAGCTCTTTTCATATTTCGACTTTAGGAGGCTTCCCTGGGCCTTATATTAAATATATGATTACAACTCTTGGCATAAATGGAATATTATCTTTTATGGAGGATAAATCTGATCGTAGCGCTTATTTTTTAAGCTCATTAGTACTTATTGATGAATATGGTAGGGATCATTTATTTGAAGACGAGCCTTATTGGGGTACTATTGCGACAGAGATTGATGATTTTAAGTCTGAAAAGTCGTGGAGCGAGCTACATAAAATCTTTATTCCTAATGGTAGTGATAAAGTTTTAGCACGTATGATAGAGTTTGAACGCGAGAAGGTCAACATAAGAACCAATTCCTATGAAAAATTATGTTTATGGCTCAAAGACAACCCACAAATGCTAAAAGATAGTTTATAGATTTAAGGCTTCTTTAATTCGTTGAACAACTTGTCTTGGTGTTAAGTTGGCTTTTACTATATAACTATGTATTCCTAATGAACGAATTTCTTTAGGAGCTTCTTCTTCGCCTAGATTTGTTAAGATTATGACAGGAATATCCTTACCCCAGTTGTTTTTACGTATAATTTTAAGTACTTCAACTCCGTTCATCTCTGGCATCTGTAAGTCAAGCAAAATAATGTCTGGTAAAAAGGTCTCAACTAATTCAATTCCGTTTTTGCCATTTTTTGCTAATTGAACATCAAAACCGTCGGCTTCAAACTTCATTCTGTACATCTGGCTAATTACTTGGTCGTCTTCAATAATAGCTATCTTCGTCATGAGCTTATAATACGGCATAAAACTCATACGTTCAAGTTTATGATATAATTACTGGTAATAATAAAATAAAATGATCCATTAAAACAGGGGATATTAGAATGTTAGATCTAGCTCCGTCCATATGTAGACAACGTTTAGTCATTGAAGCCTACCCAAAAAAAGCAATTACCGATCAAGATATAAAGAAATATTTATCAGAATTATCTGTTGTTATTGATATGAAACAGCTTATTGAGCCAGTTACTCATAATTGTGAAAAGTTTGGTTGGGCTGGTTGGATACATTGGGAAACATCTGGTGCTCATTTTTATGCATGGGAGCGTCCAATTTTATTTTATAGTGTAGATATTTATACATGCAAAGCGTTTGATCCTTTGGCCGCAGTTGAGTTTACTAAAAAGTTTTTTGATAGCGACAGTATAGAATACAAAGAGTTTTAATGATGGAAACTCTAGGTAGTGATAGTTTTGAAAAAAAAGATTTAACCCCTAGTTATGAGCTATCACCGCGGAATGTCGAGCTTTTAATATATGACTTGCTAGACAAAAATAAAGAACTTACACCAGAAAACTCTAGTGAAGTTATCATTAGAGTTGATGGTAATAGCGAATATGCAGATATTGCAAGGTATATTGAAGAAACCGTATTTATGCGTGAGTTTGGTAATAGCCCACAAGAGATGGAACGAGAATATAACCCATACGAAAAATATAGTGATTTTTATATTGCTATAGATTGTGAAGCTAATAAACCAATAGCTGCTCTAAGAGTAATTAAGAATTCAGAAAATGGTCTAAAAACATTAAACGATGCCACAAAAGAGCCATTTAATGTTAATAGTAAAAATATAGAACAACACAATAAAGGCATGGAAGATCTCAACAAAGTATGGGATATTGGAACGGTGGCTAAAATGCCTGGATATACAAGGTCTTCAGCTACTGTTGAATTATACCGCGCTGTATATGTAGCTTCCCTTAATTCTAGTATTGAGGATTGGGTGACTATTATAGACGATGCTGTCCATAATATGACGACAAAACACTTCGGTATACCATTTGAGCCTCTTGGAGATTCAGAACCTGGCCCATATCTAGGATCCGATAAAAGTCATGTTGTATGCGCACATGTACCGGATTTTAGAGAAACTATGGGTGATCATATGAGCAAGGCTAAAGGACGCCTTGCTAATAAGATATTCGGGATTCTTGTAAATGGTGACAGTGATAATAGGATTATTCTTAGCCCAATAGACAATTAGACTATAAAAAACATAATACTTAAGCTAAACTTGTTGTATATGGATATAATTATCTTTTTTGCATGTTTTATAAATTTACTCCTAGGGGCGTTTGTGTTATTGCATGATCCTAAGTCTATTCATTCTCGTTTATTTATGTTTATGAGTGTTTCTATTTGCATCTGGATAATATCAAGTTACATTACTGACATGAGGATGTCTAGTATTGTCATTAATATTATATCTAATAGACTAGCTTATGTAAGCGGATATTTAGTTATATTAAGTGGAACCATATTTACTTATTTCTTTCCAGTAAAGCGTAAAATTAGTCTAAAACGATTATTATTGTTTTCTGTATTTAATATTCTGGTCTTGTGTCTAGCGGCTTCAAAATTAGTATCTGGTTATGTGAATATTAATTCTTTGGGTAATTTAGAATTCTCTATTGGGCCTTTGTTGTGGTCTTATATAGTTGGTATTTTAGTCTTGATTATTTTAATAATAAAGAACTTATTAAGACCATCTTTACATATAGATAAAAATAATAAAATACAGGCTCATCTTGTACTTTTATCTTTTTGTTTTGGAGCCTTGTCGGGGCTACTATTAAATGTTATTATCCCGATTTTAATTGGTAATTGGCATACCGCTCAATTTGGATCATTATCGACAATTGTTTTTATCAGTATAATCGTTTATGCAATTACAAGACATGGGCTTTTTGATATTAGGTTGGCACTAGTTAGGACTTCTGCTTATGTGCTTTCGTTGAGTACTTTCATTGTTGTATATTATTTATTAGCTTATACTTTATCTATATTAATACTTGGTAGCGAAACTGCCTTCAATAAACAGAATGGACTAAGCATTATAATAGCTCTTGTATTGGCTTCGTTCTTTCAACCTGTTAAAAAATTGTTTGATCGCTTAACTAGTGCTGTTTTTTATAGAGACAATTACGATAGTGACATTTTCTTTTCTAATATTAATAGGATAGCAACTTTAACAACAAATATTGGTGATCTACTAAAAAGCTCAACTAATGAAATTGCTGAAACTGTTAAAATAGAACAAGTATTCTTTGTCGTTTTAAGAGACGAAGGTGGATTTATATCAACAGGCACGTCTCATCATAGTAGATTACCTGCGTCTGACATAAAAGTTCTTGGTAATTATACTAGGAACAATGGAAACAGACTGTTAGATAGAAGGACGTTATCTGATGATGATAATATTTTTCGAAGGCTTATGATAAGTCACAAAATAGAGTTGGTATTACCGCTCGTTATATCGGATAAGCTAATTGGGTATTTATGCCTAGGTGATAAAAAGAGCGGTAGGTTTACTTCGCGTGATATAAATGTTTTAAAAACTGCTTCAGATGAATTAGCTATCGCTATTCAGAATGCATTAGCTGTACAAGAAATACGTGAGCTAAACGAGACCTTGCAACAAAAAGTATCTAATGCTACTAAAGAGCTTCGTGCTAGTAACGCTATTTTGCGCCAATTGGATAAAAATAAGGATGAATTTGTGAGTATGGCTAGTCATCAGCTTCGAACACCACTAACGAGCGTTAAAGGCTATATCAGCATGGTTCTAGAGGGTGATGCTGGTAAAATATCAGAATCTCAACGAAATCTGTTAAGTGAAGCGTTTATAAGTAGTGAACGTATGGTTCGTTTGATTAACGATTTTTTGAACGTGTCTAGACTACAAACTGGTAAATTTGTGATAGACAAACATCCAGTTGATTTATCAAAACTTGTGGAGCAGGAAATTGATAGCTTAAAATCTAATGCAACTGTTCGTAATATGAAATTTAATTATCGAAAACCTAAAGATTTTCCAATAATTAAAGTTGACGAAGATAAAATTCGCCAAGTTGTTATGAATTTTGCAGATAATGCAATATATTATTCCCATGACGGTACCGCTATTGATATTAATTTAGTTGTGAAGGGTAACGAGGTTATATTTACAGTCAAAGACACTGGGATAGGTGTTCCATCTAAAGAACAAGAGCAATTGTTTAGTAAGTTTTATCGCGCTAGCAATGCTCGGAAGCAACGTCCTGATGGTACCGGAGTTGGTTTATTTTTGGCAAAAAAGGTAGTGTCTGTACATGGCGGTAAGGTAATATTCAAATCAGTTGAAAACAAAGGCAGTACGTTTGGGTTTAGTTTGCCAATTGAATAATTTCGATAATCATTATAATTATAAAGATTACAACGCCAGAGGTTATTAAGATTGGTTTAAGGATCTTTTTACGTTCAAACCACCATTGCCCAATTTTTGAACGATTAGTAGCTGATATTTTAGTGATAACTGGATGAGTCATTGCCGCATCAACGCCAGTATACGTTTTATTACGTTTTTTCTTATTCTTTGCCATAGTAATTTTATTATAACAAAATTGCCCCCGCTGTAATAGCGGGGGCAATTAGTTTGGTCTGAATCGCTTCAGAAAGAGGAGCGGTCAGACTCTGATTAAAGTGCTCGGCGACTATTTATATAGTAGCCTAAACTTGTAATCAATGTACCTAATCCAATGACGGAAGCTAATACTGTAGCACCTGTCTTTGGAAGTTCGGTCGGAGTTGTTGGCTCTTCGCCAGTAATCTCAAAAGCGGCTTTACAACCAGTGCTTGTTGCTGTGGCATCTTTGCCGTCAGCTTCAACTGTAATAGTTGCTTGCACTGTATACTTACCAACAGTACTTTGATCATAATCAAAAGTCGTATCAGTACTTGTCTTAGTATCAATTATTTTGTCGTCTGCATCACGGATAACATATGTAACACTTTTGAACGTTGCATTGTCAACCGAGTAAGCAAGCTTAAACCGAGTAGATGTCTTTGAAAGACGAATTATACTTAACGCGTCGCATGTATAAGCAACGGTTGGAGCTTCACACTCTTTAGTAACGACAACGTTAGCAGTGTCTTCTTTGGCTCCGCCACTTGTTATTGCCTTGGCTGTGTTTATTAATGTATTTGGTCCACAAGCTGGTAAAGCATCGTTATTAGGTATTTCGGCAGTAAATTTAATATAAGCATCACCTTCGGGCATATATCCACCGATTACTATGCCACCAGCTGTGATTCCGTCAGCAACCTGTTTTGTGCCATCAGAGTTGTGTAGGTATGTGCTTCCTGCGACGTATTTAGCGCCAGCAGGTAGAGTGTCTTTTATAACAACGTCTTTTAGTTGTGTACCGCCAGTGTTTTTAAAGTAAATCTGGTAATCAACTTTGTCACCGGGTTTTACATTAACACTTTCTTTGAAGGTCTTATCGGTTGCGCTATTTGCGCGAACGGTTTTTTGAACGTCAAAACTTGCGGTTGTGGCTTTGACCTTAAATATGACAAGACCGTCGTACTTGTAACATCCAGGGATTTTTCCATCTAACTTGTCGTATCCAAGTGTAGCGCCTGAGCTTACGACGGTGTCGGGTAGCGCAGTACCAGCAGTAAACACATTATTAGTATAAGTTGCTGAACCTGCAACATAGGTCATATTAAAGTCTGAATCGCTACTAAAAACAGCTTGATCCCAGATTTTGTCTGGTTTAGCGTTGCTTGATGAAATGTATCCATCGATTTGAATTCGCTTTGCAGTTTGCGTTGGAACGTTAAAGTTTGCAACAACATTTTCAGCAACTAAATTTAAATTAGCAGCTGCGTTGTTATGTACGTACATACGAACGTAATATTCTTTGCCATTCTGAATTGTAATGTCGTCAGTCCAGCCGCCCTTGGCTGTATTGTCTGCATCTTTGATAGTTACAAAATTGCGCTCATCACCATAATTTGGATTATTAGTTATTGAGTTAAATGTAACGTGATCGGCTGGCACTTCTATTGTATAAGTTGGCCGTTCTGGTCCCCATGCGAATAATACTGCTGGTACGATAACTGCGGTTGCAATCATTAGTAGGGCAGCGCTAGTGCGCTTGGGAGCTTTACGCACGAGTGATAATAGTTTTCTCATGATTGTTTCTCCTTTGTTTGGTTTTCTCTCTTAAAAACCAAACGTTAATTAGTTATATCTCTTTGATATTTTTTGCTGAGTTGTTAAAGTTTCAAATCAGATCATTACAATGTGCATGTCGAACCTAAAAGGTTCACAGGTGAATTTACTCAATTGCTAGCAAAGCTCTAACAAGAATAAACTACTTGGATTGATATGTATTTTATAAAGCAAGGAATTAGATGTCTTTTGTGAGTCATCTAATTCCAAGCTTGTGATAAGCCTTACCAGTCTGTTGGTGGTGTCGATATTGTGTGGCTTTGGTTGTCGTCGACAACTCCGCCAACAGCTTCTTCTACCGCTGCCTCGTGAGCTACGGTATTTTCGGCTGCTGCGGCTTCGGCATCGGCTGCTGCTGCAGCTGCGTCTGCTTCTGGATTGTTTTGCAATCCATTCGAGACAGACGCACCATCTTCAGTGGATACTGTATGTTCAATTACATCGTCTTTTTTCCAGTCGTCAACCGCGGGGTTGACGACTGTACTTTCAGACGAATTTTTGGGTGTCAGGGGGGTGTCGGGGGTCGGAGTCGGGATTGGGGGATTATCGGTCTTACCCGGAGGTAAGTTAGATGATCCTCTTGTCACAATGTTTCCACATCGTGCCATTACCCAGAAAGTACTTCCGTCGTCAAGTGTAACCTCTATGGCGGTTCTGTCTCCGCCAATTTGACCATCAGACGATACTACCGTGTCGTTTTCGACACCTGTATTTGTTCCGTCTTCAGGTGCTTGTCCTACTTTAAATCTGGCAGTTGCAAGTTCAGTTCGTAGCTCTGCTACCAGAGCTACAGTGTCTAAAGTCGCCATGTCGTTTTCATCGAACATTTTTGTCCGATCTACATCTCTCTTCAGGATTGACTTAGTCGCTCCTGATAAAAGTACAGGGTCTGTCTTTACTCTTTCAAGCCAAACAGAAGCAGCATCTCGGGCTTCTTCGGGTGTTTTAGCCGCATAAATTTCGGCCAATCCATCGCCAAACCACCGATTATTTGCATAATCAGATAGTTTGATGTGCCAGGTTTTGCCACTAACAACTGATGTTTCTGGGGTAGACGTGGAAACAAAATTTAGATAATTATAGCTAGCAATTACAGCTATTGAGATTATTAAAATAATCGCAATAACATGTTTTTGACAATAAGCTCTGATTGAGTCGAGCTTAGTGCGAATTGCTATTTCATTATCTCCCGGTCTATAATTCTTTTTGGCTTGCGCCATTGCCATTTCTTTTTTCCTCTTCTCGAGGAGATTGTCTTCATACTTTTTCATTTCTTTCTCTCCTTTCTATCTTTTTATTTTTTGGAACAATTTATATAAAAGCGTTATACGCATTAAAAAATTAAGCTACCCAATAAATAAATTTAAATATCAGGAGCAGCCGTCAGCTAACCTAAAATAGGCGAGCTAGCGTGCCACTTCTGAACAGAGAAGAAGATATGAAAAATCGAATTTACCTGTACAAATACATATCTTTACAGACATGCACTGTAATGATCTGATTTGTTAACGATCCTCCGCTATCTCGGGTCCTCACACCTTGGACAACTGATAACCCAAATGTATCACAAAATAGATAAAATGTCAATATATAGCATAATAAGTTTAGTATAAACGCAAGCGCTTTTAGTCAATTATGTCGGGTATCTTACGACTAAAGGCTAATAACTACTAGTCAAAAGGTATTTTTTTTGTTACAATCATCTGGAAATTGCAACTATTTTGGTCTCATCGTCTAATGGTTAGGACACCAGGTTTTCATCCTGGCAATCCGGGTTCAATTCCCGGTGAGATCACCAAATTAAGGAACTCATCTGTTGATGAGATTTTCTTTTTTCTAAACATTATTTCATAATAGCCTTTCAAAATAACTATGTTACAATGTTAATTATGAGTGTTATCTTTAAACGAACGAAAATATTGGCGACATTGGGGCCAAAAACCAATTCCAGTGAAATGATTGAGAAGTTGTTAGTTGCTGGTGTAAATGGTCTTCGTATGAATTTTAGCCATGGAAATTATGAAGAACGTGACAAACAAATTGAGTGGATTCGTAATGCTACTAAAAAGACAGGCAAACCAGTTGCTATTTTTCAAGACTTACAAGGTCCAAAAATTCGCTTAGGTAATCTAAAGCAAGATATGGAAGTTAAAGTAGGTGATGAGCTAATTCTTGATTTTGAGTCCGAGCATAACGGATTTACAATTCCAATCCAATACAATCTAGCCGAAAAAGTTAAATTAGGTGAAAAGATCTATATCTTTGATGGTACGGTCCGTACGTCTGTAATTGAGATTACTAGTGCAACTGCGATAAAAGTGCGAGTTGAAAATAACGGTATCTTAATGAGTCGCAAGGGTATTAATTTACCAGATACTGATTTTGGTGGTGATATTTTAACACCAAAAGATTTGGCAGATATTGAATTTGGTTCAACACGAGACATAGATTATGTAGCTCTTAGTTTTATCCAGAGTGCAGAAGATATTGATAACTTACGTCAAATACTATTATCTTATGGCTCAGATGCCCAAATTATAGCTAAAGTAGAAACAAAAGCCGCAGTGGTTGACGAAACGCTTGAGGCTATCGTTAAAGCAAGCGATGGAGTTATGGTAGCTCGTGGAGACCTTGCGATAGAGGCAGGTGCCGAAATTGTACCAATTGTCCAACGTCGAATTATTGAATTATGTCGAAAACATGGAAAACTTAGTATTGTTGCTACTCAAATGATGGCGAGTATGGTTGATGCACCAGAACCTTCACGAGCAGAAGTCAGTGACGTATCTAATGCTGTAGTTCAAGGTGCCGATACTGTAATGCTTTCAGATGAGACAGCTAATGGTAGTTATGCTATCGAAACTGTTATGGCTATGAAAAAGGTGATTATTTACACTCAAGATCATGAGCCGGTTCAATCTGTTAGACCTAATATCGTACAAAAAGAGAAACGACGAGATTCAATTAGTTCTGCTGCTGTGCATCTAGCTGAAAAATTAGGTGCTATTGCAATTGTTGTTGAAACTAAATCTGGTGCAACAGCTGCAAATATTGCAAAGCATCGTCCAAATTTGCCGATAATTAGCGTATCCAGTGAGATTAGAACTGCTCAGCAATTATCTTTAAGTTATGCAAATCGAAGTTATGTTCGTCCAGATAGCGATAATGCTGGTTATGATATTGCCATGGAATTAAAAGAGCAAGGATATTTCGGTAAAGATCCTGTGACGGTTGTGATTGTTAGTGGTCAACACCCTGGTGTAGCTGACACTACTAACACAATTAAAGTGCAAAAGCTTTAATATTCACAATATTTTAAAAAGCTCACTAGACGTTAGAGCTTAATTAGAGTAAACTAAAAAATAATAAACATAAACGATATATTTGAATGACAAACGACAAAAAGAAAATTATCATTGGCAATTGGAAAATGAATCTTAATATGCAAGATGCTAGTTTATACTTGCAACGGCTGTCAGAACTTATAAAAATTCGTCGTGATGTTGAGGTTATATTAGCGCCAACTACTTTAACTTTGCAATCATTAAGTTTACAAGTAAATTTACGACAGTTTAAATTAGCATCTCAAAATTTTTATTGGCGCGATCATGGTTCTTATACTGGTGAAGTGTCAGCAACTCAATTACGTGGTATTGTTCAGTATGGACTAGTTGGTCATTCAGAACGCCGGCATATTTTTTGTGAAAGTGATAAAGATATTTGTAACAAAGTTGCAGCTGCTATCCGTAATCATATTAGACCAGTTTTGTGTATTGGTGAAACTGCATGGGAACGTTCAAACGGTGAAACATACGATATTCTGCAAGACCAGTTAATTGGCGGTTTAGCTAATATAACTAGTGATGAGTTGAGTCAGGTAGTAATTGCATACGAACCAGTGTGGGCTGTTGGTACAGGACAAAACGCTTTACCAACTTATGTTAGCGCTGCTGCTAAAGCCATCAGAGGTCAAATTGAGCATCTATATGGTTCAGCCGCCGCTAAGTCTATTCAAGTATTATATGGCGGTAGTGTAACGATAGACAGCGCAGCTGACTATTTATCATTACCAGAGTTAGATGGTTTATTAATTGGAGGGGCAAGTTTAAATGCCCATTCATTTAGTGAAATAATAAAAAAGGCACATAAGGGTTCGTCAACAGGCGAAAAAGATTAGGGGTGGATAAGTGAAGGATCTTGATTTCGATGAACTAGACAAGGCTGTGAATTCGTTAGTTACTAACGACTCTGGCTCTACTAATGGTAATAATACTAGAAAAAAAACGTTCGATGTTAGTGCTAGACCTTCACGAACTCCAATTAATAGTCATTTTTCATCGTCTACACCTCCTAGTAGGCCTAATATTAGCCCTATAGCAAATAATACACCCGTTAGCCCATTAGGTCCTTCATTGGCTGGTAGACGAAGTACGGGACGTTTTATGGATGTAGTTCATCCATCCTCTGACATGAGAACATCTTTGGTTATGCCAAATAGAGTGTCTGGTGAAGATTCAGCTCCTAAGCCTACGCCAATGACATCATCAATCTCAAGTGCCGTAAAACCAAATACTACATCAATGGATGATGTTTGGCCTGATCCAATTAGTCTTAACGACAATAATCCTAATAATCAACCAAAATTAGAGGCCGAAGATAGTTATGATGACGCCGATATTGACAAGATTAGTGATGATATAGATAACACGTTAGATCAAATAGCTAATGAGCCTCAAGAATCGCCATTTTTATCTGGTACAAAAGTAGAGAAACGACCGCTTGGTGCATTCTCAACTGAGCAAGTTGCGACAGCCTCCAATCCTGTACTTCCAGAATCTAAAGAACCTCCAGTAGCTAATAAATCAACCGGAGACAGGCCTGTTCCGTATGGTCTTGCTGATGATGAAGCTCCACTTCAGGATGAACTGCAAGATGAATTATTGTTAATTGAGTCGGGCGGTGTAGCTGGTTCTGATCAGGAATCGTCAGATACTGTTGTAAATAAATCGGCAGATACTCCGAAAGTAGAGGCACCAACATCTATTTCTCAACAATACAAAGAGAAACCAAGTACAGGTGATCATGATTCTGCCGCAATTTATGATATAAATACTTATCATAAAGCTATCATAAAACCTACTAAGAAAAAATCTGGTTGGCTTTTAGTCCTCTGGATATTTATACTGTTAATCGTTGGTGCTGGTGCTGGTGCGGTTGTTTACTTGTGGGTATTACCACTTTTATAGCTTGTTATAGTCTATAATAGATATTAATGAATTTATTCGATGGCTTAAACTCGGCACAAATCGAAGCTGTGCAAACAACTTCTGGTCCACTTCTAATTCTGGCTGGAGCAGGTAGTGGTAAAACAAAGACATTAACACATAGAATCGCATACCTTATATCGCATGAGGTGATTTTTCCTAATGAAATTTTGGCTGTAACTTTTACTAATAAGGCGGCTCGTGAAATGCGTGATAGGTTGGGTGTTTTATTAGACCAAAATAGCAATAACCGTAATTTTATGCCTTGGATGGGGACTTTTCATGGTATTTGTGTAAGAATGCTCAGGCTTGACGGTGAGGCGATTGGAATCTCTAAAAATTTTGTTATTTATGATGAAGACGATAGGCAGGGATTGATTAAACAAGCTATGAAGCAGCTGTCAATCAGTGATGGAGAGATAAAAGCTAAAGCTGCTAGCGGTATAATATCGAGCTCTAAAAATGAGATGGTTAGCCCCGAGGATTACGAATCAATTGCCCAATTACCTTATCAGAAAAACATTTCTAAAATATATAAGAAATATGAAGAACTTCGTAAGGCTGCAAAAGCACTTGATTTTGATGATTTATTGCTTGAAACTGTTCGTTTATTAAAGGATAAATCTGAAATTCGCAAAAAATGGCAAAAGAATTTCAAACATATCTTAATTGACGAATATCAGGATACTAACGCCGCTCAATATACGATTGTCAAATTATTAGTCAATGACCAACATAATATTTGTGTTGTTGGCGATGACTGGCAGTGTCTGGTTAAGGGGAGTCTTGTCGAGACGCCTGTTGGGTTGAAAAAGATCGAAACTATAGAAAAAGGGGATATGGTTCGTTCGGCAAGTGGTTATGGATCTACCGGATATTTCAAGGTTCTAGATCGCAAGGAGTTCAATTTTAAAGAAGAAACGATAACCATTAAAACTGTTTCTGGAAGATCAATAACGTCTACTCCTAATCATTTATTTTTTGCTAAATGGGATAAAACAACCGACTTATTTGTGTGTTTAATGTATTCACGAGTCAAGGGTTATAGAATTAGTATTCTAAAAGGTACAGAATTTGATGGCATGAAATTGAAAGTTCAAGCAAAACAGGAACAAGCAGATAGAACTTGGGTATTAAAGGTCTGCAGCGATCGACAAGAAGCGATGTATTATGAAGCGTTGTTTTCTTATAAATATGGTATACCGATGACGCCATTTAACACATCTAGTAATTTAACATCACATTTAAGCCAGTCCTATATTGATACTTTATATAAATCAGTTGACACAAAAGAGCGAGCAGAATCCTTAATGGGTGATTTTAAAATTATGTTTGATTATCCGCATTTCTTTTCGCAGGCAACTACCAGAGACTGTCTAAAACATGTTAACTTGAATGTTGTTTTGTTTGGTGATAAGCGTATTACAACTGCAAATCTATGGTCGGCTAGTAAATTATCTATCAATACAACAGATTCAAAGGATATGACTATTTTTGAGAATTTGGGCTATTCTGTCGAACCCGGTAGGGCAGGCACTCTTAAATCAGAGATTCATAACCTTGATTATGGAAAGATAGAGCAAGCTTTGCAAGAAATACAGTCAGTCACTGACAGTGATATGTTGTGTATACAAAAATATGGTTTTTTCACGAAGGATGATTCTTTTTTGTTTATGTCTGCTTCGCAAATACATCCAGGTATGTTGCTGCCTGTTTTGGATGGTGATGAATTAATTCCGGATAAGGTAATAAGCGTTACAAAAGATGATTATAATGATAGTGTTTATGATTTAGATATTGAAAAAGTACATAATTATATTGCAGACGGGGTAGCTGTTCATAACTCAATTTACTCATGGAGGGGTGCTGATTTTACTAACATTCTAAACTTTGAACGAGATTTTAAAGGCACTAAAGTTATTAAATTAGAACAAAATTATCGTAGCACTGGAAATATTTTAGATGCCGCTAATAATGTAATAACTAAGAATGTTCAGCGTACTGATAAAAAGTTATGGACAGCTACTGGCCCTGGCAACCCTGTACAAGTACATTCGTTGTATGATGAAACAGAAGAAGCTAGTATGGTTGCCGAGCGGATTGCAACTCAGGTTAGAACAGGTGCTAGAAAGTATAAAGATTTTGCAATTTTATACCGTACCAATGCACAAAGTTATACTTTAGAACGCGCTTTCTTACGATTGCGAGTACCATATAAGATTGTTGGTGGTATTAGGTTTTATGATCGTAAAGAAATTAAAGACATTATTGCTTATTTGAGGTTGATTTATCAGCCACAAGATCGTATGAGTTTCAGTCGAATTGCCAATGTTCCAACTAGAGGTGTTGGCGCTATGAGTCTTGAGAAATTCTTAGTTTGGCAATCTGAAAGCGATATGGATATTTTAACAGCTCTTAAGAATGTTGATCAGACTAGCACAATTACAACTAGGGCTAAGCTTGCTCTGTTTGATTTGGGTGAAAAATTACAAGAAGTTCATTCAATGGTCGAGACATCTAGTCCAACTGAATTAATTGAAAAGATTTTATTATTGACTAAATATAGAGACTTTATAATGGATGGTACCCCGCAAGCAGAAGAACGAGATGCTAACATTGGGTCATTATTATCTGATTCACAAAGTTTCTTGTCATTACCTGAGTTTCTAGAAGAGGTTGCTTTAATGTCGAGCGCTGATGTTAGTAATGATGATGAAAAGGTAACACTTATGACTTTACACGCCGCAAAAGGCCTTGAATTTCCTGTTGTATTTATTGTCGGCGTTGAAGAAGGAATATTACCTCATGCTAGGGTTTATGAAGCTGGCTTAGCTGAGTTAGAAGAAGAACGACGATTAGTATACGTTGGCATGACTCGTGCCTGTGAAGAGCTTTATATGACATGTGCTGAAAATCGTTTACAGTTTGGTCAACGTGGTTGTAATCCGATCTCACGATTTATTGCAGATATGGGTGATCAAATAACAATGTTTTCATCAGTAAGTCAATTCCAAACAGTTCATAAGCAGGAATTCTTTAGTGATGAGTTATTTAGTGTTGGTGAGAATGTTCGCTCATCGGCATTTGGCACCGGTCAAATAATCGAAGTTGATGGGTTAGCTGTGACAATTAAATTTGATGATGGATGCACTAAGAAGCTTAATGCTGAGTATGCTCATTTAGAGAAGATATAAGATATTCACTTAGCTTGAGTATCTAATCAAACTTATGCTAATATTATAAATAATGCAAACAATTAATTCCAAGCTTAATTACTCATTGTCTCAAGCCTTCACAATAGTCGAACTCCTAGACCTCATATATTAAATCAACTATTTTTAACACTGTATTCTTAATCTTTCATACTAACAAGCAATGGGT
>JASGMG010000011.1 GCA_030156575.1 Patescibacteria group bacterium
TAACCCATTGCTTGTTAGTATGAAAGATTAAGAATACAGTGTTAAAAATAGTTGATTTAATATATGAGGTCTAGGAGTTCGACTATTGTGAAGGCTTGATTTTGTCGTCCAGTATTTATCATCTTACTTCTTTTAGTTTATTGATTAAATTTAATAGTTGCAATTAAAGCGTTAAAATCAGCCGTAAACGTATTAGCATCAGTCCGGACAGTCAGTGTTTTGTCACGAACCTTAAAAACTACGGCTGAACCACGAATATCTTTAGTAAAATTACCGTCAAAACGAGTTCCGCTGTTGCCGTTAGCAGATACACTACTCGAAGCTAAATTACCCCTTTTTATCAATGTATCATAAGTCGATAGAACTTTATCGTAACCTTCTTCTTGAATAGTAACGCGAACTGCAAATTGCTGCGTAGAGCTAACAGGAGGCACGGTTATTGGATTCAAATAAGCTTCATATGTTCCGCCATTCGAAGCATTATCATTAACATAAACACTCCATGTTTTAGGATAACTAAAAGTTACTCGACCATAATCATCAGGTCCAACAAATTGACGATTTGGCTCCTTCTCACGCTCAGAAAACTTAACCTCATCTGAATCGGCTTGTTCTTTTTTTGCAACAGCAATCGCTACATCAACTTTAGAATCAACATTATTCTTTTGATCACTGTAGTTCATATACAACCATACTGCTAATATTAACAACCCAGTAACCAATACAATTAAACTAATCGTAGCGATCATCCAAGCTTTTGCTGAACCATCTTCATATCTATCCTTAATATACATCATGCCGTTATTATACTTGTGCTTTTATAAACTGTAAAGAACATAGGACTTACTAAATTAAGGCTCCTTACTAAATTTCTGCTTTATAACTTGAATTTCATTTTTTAACGAACTTAAATCACTCTCTATATCGATAGCCAATTTTTCAGCTTGTTTAAATTTATCTAACGCTAATTCTAGCGTAAAATCACTACTATCAAACCACTCAACTAGCTTATTTAATTCAATCGTTTTTTCTTGAATAGATTTATTTTTTGACGACATCTTTTACCTCCGCTTTAATTATAAACTTTTGTGTTTCAATATTTATTTCAGAGCCTGTTATAATAGAGCCTCTTATTAGTGCATAGCCCCTATTTAAGACAACATTAGGATCAAGTTGAGATAACAAATTACTAGTATGTGTTACCCATCGTATCTTCTCGTCAATAGAACGCTCAATTAAATTAGCGACATTAATCAATGTTAGCTCAATATCATGACTTTGTTGATTAATGATTTGTAATATCCTTGGCAATAAAGAACTTACCTGAGAATTAACAGCTCTTATTATTTCAGACTTGTCTGGCACTAATATTTGAGCTGCATTACTTGGAGTTGATGCTCTAACATCAGCCACTAAATCAGATAAACTCTCGTCAGTTTCATGCCCAACACCTACAAGCGTAGGTATACGGCTACTAGCAATTGCACGAACCAAAAGCTCGTCATTGAAAGCCGACAAATCATCTGCACTACCTCCACCACGAATTATAACAACAACCTCTGGTAATATTTCTTGTTGATTAAAATAATTAATAGCTTGTATTATTTGATCTGGCGCACCAACACCCTGAACCTGTACATGTGCAACATCAACCTTTACTCCACCCCATCGATCATTTAATATCTTAACAAAATCAGCATATCCAGCCGCCTGCACACTACTAATAACAGCAATATGTCGGGGAATCCTCGGCAACAACCGCTTACGCTCTATTTCAAATAAACCTTCTTTGTCTAATTTTAATTTTAATAATTCAAAGCTCTTTTTTAAAGCCCCTTCCCCACTTGGTCTAATCGATTTTATAGTTAAACTAAATTTACCCCATTGAGTAAGTTTAGGAACTGCCGAAACAATAACTTTCATACCGTCTTCAATCGGAACTCTCATTTGCCAAACTGTCATAAAACAACCGATACTACCACCTGAGTCTTTTATATCAAAAAAAACAAATTTCGATTGATTTACTTTGAATGACGAAACTTCACCCTCAACTTCAACCGTTGGAAAGGCATATTCAAATGTCTGATTAGCGACCGCTATAAAGTCACTAACACTAAATATTGGTTGAAGAGATTTTGCCATATTTATTGATCGTTAGCTGATAAAATATATACCCAAATGATATTGTCAAAATTAATAATATTGATCGCGCAAGTAGTGTCCCTGCAATCGCAATCCCCGTAGGCATTCCAGATGATGTTAAAAAACCAATCATAATCGCTTCATAGACACCTGCTCCACCCGGTGTGACCATAAAAGCAGCTGCAATCGATGATAAGCCAAAAGCTATAAATAAAACCGCTGGATTAACCCAAAAACCAAGTGAATAAAATGCAATTGCTATAAGTGATACATCTAATATATTAGTTAACGTTGCCCATAACATCGGCTGAATCAATATTTTTTTATCACGGGTTATCTCAAGATAATCCTGATGAATATCAATAAAAAACTTTTCAACCGATTTTAATTTTATTACTTCCTTCTTTTTACCACGAGTAAAGAACGATAATAACTTATTTCCAGTTTTAGTTAACCAAGCGGATAAGGTTACCAATCTCTTATGGTTACTAACTGAATAAATAACAAAAACAGTTCCACCAATAGCCGCAGCTATGAACAAAAGGCTGACAATAACTATAGTTTTGTTAACTTTATTATCAAACGACAATACTAAGACCGACACAATGACTAATAATACAAAGCTGACAAAAACAGCTACCACCCTAATAATCTGAGCCATAGTTGCACGTCCGCCACTAACTCCAAAACGATTAAAAACCCAATTTAGATAAGAAAATCCAGCAGCAGCTGGTACTGGCACAATATGATTAACAAAATTAGACTCAAGCGCCACTCTGGTCATCTGCCAACGAGTTATTCTCTTTAGATCACCTTTTGCTCTTAAATAAGAAAACATTATTTCACCCACCGAAAAATAACTTAACAATTGAACAGGAATAATAAGCATAAATAACCATAAATTAATACTGCCTATTAAGTTCCAAGCCTCTGTTATTTCGCTCCAACCAAAATAGACAACAAGCGTTATCAATACAAGTGTTAATGTAGTTGCCCAAAATCGAAATGACATAACTTATATAATTATAGCACTGAAAATACCATTAAACACGTATAATAGGTTTATGTATATTGCAATTCTAGGAAGACAACCAGCACTTGGCATAGCCGAGCTCGAGAGAACTTTTAGCGGCAAATCAGTTAAATTACTGTATCCACAAGCTGTAAGCATTGATTGTGATGGCTTTGAAATACAAAATTTCGGAGGCGTACCAAAGGCTGGAAAAATCATTGCCGAGTTGCCACATAGCGATTGGCACCAAGTAAGCCAAAAGATTGTCCACTATTATACAAACGAATGGTCAACATTTGATGGAAAAATAACCGTTGGATTAAGTGCCTATAATTTTACTGTTGATGCGCGTGAAGTTCAAAAAACTGGAATTATTCTAAAACAAAAATTAAAAAAATACGACACCAGTATTCGCTTAGTTCCAAATATAGAGCCAGCTCTAAATTCTGCAACTAGCCACCACAATAAACTTGGATTATCTGATAATAAAGTTGAATTACTAATTGTTCGTACCAACGATAATAAAGTTATCATAGCCGAAAGTACTGGCTCACAAAATATCACAGCATATGCCAAACGAGACCAAGAACGCCCTAAACGTGATGCTTTTGTCGGTATGCTTCCTCCGAAGCTAGCACAAATAATGATAAATTTAGCTAGCGGAGATTCTAGCTCGACAAACAAACAATGTATTCTTGATCCATTTTGTGGCACAGGCGTAATTCTACAAGAGGCAGTTTTAAAAGGCTACTCTGCTTACGGCACCGATTTATCCGATAAAATGATCGAGTATAGTCACGACAACCTCGATTGGTTATCTAATAATTATCATAAAAAATTTGACTACAAACTACACCAGGGTGATGCTATGAATACGAAATGGCAACAACCAATTGATATAATTGTTGGCGAAACATACCTAGGACAACCATTTAGCGCCCCGCCATCACCTGCCAAACTTAATGAAGTCATGCAAAACTGCAACCATATAATCACCGAGTTCTTGAAAAATCTTATGCCTCAAATCAAAACAGGCACACAAATTTGCATTGCGATACCAGCATGGTGTGATAAAAACGGACATTTCAACCACCTACCTCTTGTATCAACAATAGCAAGATTAGGATACAAGCCTCACGAATTCACTAATATTTTGCAAAATGACCTATTGTATTATCGCGAAGGACAAGTTGTCGCACGAGAACTATTAGTGTTAACAAAAATATAATCAAATACGAGCACTAAACACCTTGACGCTGACCTCTAATTTTGTTATAGTTAATTAGATTTTGATATAAAAGTTCAAGGAGTTATTCCATGTCACACGTTAAAGCAGGCGGCTCAGCCAAAAATATCCACAATAATGCTGGTCAACGATTAGGCGTAAAGCGTTTTGGTGGCCAAAAAGTACGCACAGGCGAAGTATTAGTTCGTCAAACAGGTTCGTCTAAGGTCTCTGGACCCGGCACATTTATTAGTCGCGACTATACAATCCATGCAGCTATTGATGGTATAGTTAGTTTCGCTAAAATTCGCAAAAGCCGCTTCACAGGCAAAACAACACCTCGCACCCAAGTAATTGTAAAAGAACAAACAGCTCCAGTTAAATAATATTAGCCAAAGAATAAATATAACTCCTTAAATTAGGAGTTATATTTATTTGTCAAAATTATCAACAACTTATTAGTTAGACTGGGGTAACATACCTAAATGATATTTGACTCGTTCTACGACATCGCCAATCACTACTTGCGATTTTACTAGATAATCATCAACGCCCAATGATTCAGCCCTCTCTTTGTCTTTTGGCTGGCTTAAGGCAGTTAACATAATAATCTTGATATTCGCGGTCTCTGGCGTATTACGTAATATATCAAGTACATCAAATCCGCTAATCTTCGGCATCATAGCATCCAATAAAATCAAATCAGGCTTAAAATCAAGAGCGGCCGACAAAGCATCTTCTCCGTTATTTACCTCAAGTGTTTTGAAATCTTCCATCTCAAGACGAGATTTATATACTCCAGATAGAACAGTATCATCTTCAACAAGTAAAATCTTTTTTCTTACATCCATATAACCTCCATATTACACATTACATCAATAAAACACAAGCTTTATAGCCCAAGTAACTTTTTTGCCTCATCTAATTGAGAGTCAACGGAATTATCAATATCTTGTTGACTAATATTAACAACACTATCTGGCGTAATACCCTCTTTGGTAATATTTTTGCCATTTGGAGTATACCAACGAGCCACAGTCACCTTTAATTGAGAGCCGTCATCAAATCCAAATAGTTGTTGAACACTACCTTTGCCAAATGTTTTTACACCAACCAATTTAGCAACACCATAATCTTGCAAAGCACCAGCTACTATTTCACTAGCGCTAGCGCTAGAACCATCGACTAACACAATCGTGGATATACCAGATAAAATTGCATCCTTGCCCGACTTCAATGTGTCTTTAGTTACATCCCCACTACGTTCAGTTACAACTATTTTATCATTTAGCCAAAGGCTAGCTACATCAATGCCCGCATTCACATAACCACCTCCATTACCTCGCAAATCAAGTATAACAGCCTTTACACCTTGATTTTTAAAATTTTGAGCAGCAGCTTTAGCCAAATTACCAGTTTCGCTATCAAACCTAGTAATTGTCAGTATACCAACACCGTTAGATATACTACTTTCAACACTTGGGTTATTAATAACTGCACGAGTAATTACATATTCCTTAGTACTGTCACCTCTTTGAATATTCAATTTAACAGTAGTACCTTCGTCCCCTTTTATTGCGCTTACCGCTTCGCTGACAGTCCATCCATCAGTTGATTCATCATTAACGCTCAAAATAACGTCACCTGCTAACAATCCAACCTTTACAGCAGGGTTGTTGGCTAAAGTTCTAACAACTACAATTTTATCATTCTTAATACCAATTTCAGCTCCAATTCCGCTGCCTACATTGCCAGACAAGCTATCATTGAATTCTGTCGATTCCTTTGAGCTCATATATACAGTATAATCATCACCTGCAGCCTCTACGAGCCCACGGTTAGCTCCTTGGATCAGCAAATCGGTATCAAGAGTGCCATCGAAATTACTAGCAAGTTTAGCGTACGTACGTTGCAAAGAGCTAAGATCCAAAGCGCCAGAATATACTTTATGCCCAAAAACTGGACCAATTGCAGCTTCTATCTGATAACGATAAGCTCCCAATAAATAACCTAATGACAAAGTAATTATAAAAAATAATAATTTTATGACAGGAATTTGTCGTTTATTTAATTTTTTATGCATCTTTCTAGAAACGTGTTCTTCACTCTGATCTGGCTGGCCTTTGGTCATTAAATCTCCCCTACTCTGAATTTGTGTTTTACTTTATATAATTATAGCGCAATCTATATAAGTTATGCTATTAAAAAAGATTATTTATTTGGAAAACGTATTAAGATAATACCAGAATTTTTTATATCCATAGTACTATATTCACCAGTACCGTAAAAATTATATTGACTTACATGAATATTATCACCACTGACAGATTCAACAATCATTAAATGACCGACTGGTGCAAAGTCATCATTTGTAGAAGGCAATACAACCGCATCACCAGGTTGAGGGTCATACACGCGAGTTGCGTTGCTATAATTTACTGAGCTAGAAAGCCACTCATCAGGCATTCCGCTACCATGAAAACCTCCTACATCTTTATCAAAACGTTCAGAAAGGGCCCATGCAACATAACTTACACATTCTCTATTATATAATTGCCAAGGGTCAACAATCGAATCTTGTGATTGACAATAAGGATACCCGCCAGAGCAACCTTGATTGCCGCTCCAATTTGAATATTGAAAATTTCCACTAGTCCCAGAATTTACACTTTTACCACTATTAACTAAACTCTGATAATATGCCTGTTGTTGAGAAGCTATTTCATTCATTTTTTGCTTGCTATTAGTAACAAGTTGCTGATACGTAGCTTCATCGCCCTTTGTTTCATCAAGTAACGTCTGTTGCTGAGATTGCGTAGCCAAAAGACTGTCTTTTTGGGCTTTTTGTTTGTCTAATACAGATTTAACATCTTCTTTTTGGCTATCAAGCTGTGTTTTTAATTCCTTGATTTTTGTAATCGTAGAGGTTAGCTCATCGCGAACAGAATTCCGATATTCTTGTTTGTCCATAAATTCACTAATATTGCTGCTGCTTGCAATCATCTCAATTGGTGAAATCTTATTATCAACATAAAGATCAGCAATAGTAACACCAAGTGCATCTTGGTTGTCCTTTATTTTTTGTTCTGTCTCTGATATTTGTATTATTAGTTTATCATATTCTGCCTGACTAATGTCAATTTTAGCTTGAGTAGCAGCTGCTTGATTTTGCAATTCAGATACCGCTATCTGTAGCGTCTTAGCTTGAGATGATAATTTTTCAGCCTCAGCATTGTAGATATTAACTTCCTCTTGTAGCGCATTTATCTTATCGTCATATTGATCGGCATTAACTGATTTCGTCATCATCTGAATAGGCACTGAAACCGAAATAACTATAGCCGTAATAACAAGCAATATCTTACTCAAAAAAGGAATCGAAGCTGGCTTGGTGATACGCAGTTTCATAATAGTTTAAATATTAACATAAGTATAATCATAAATCAATGCTATCGCTACAATTTAAGATATTTATGCGTTGCTAATAACGAAGATGCTATACCAATAACAGCGCCGATAGCCATCATAATTAACACAATTACAACAGAGTATTGAGTAACTAAATCTATTGTTGATTGTACGGATATCTGGTAACTAGCTAAAGTTCCAGACACTTTATATAACCCAAAAAAGCCAATCGCTGTAGCAGCCAAGGCTGCAATGAGACCATAAATAATTGATTCTACCAAGAAAGGACCCCTTATAAACGATTGGTTAGCTCCAATCAATTTCATCATTTGAATTTCTTCTTTACGATTGAATATTGCCATACGAATGGTATTAAAAATAATTAAGGCTGATATTGCTACAAAAACAGAGCCTGCTATAATACCCACTTGTTGAGCAAAATTAACAGCTCGACCAATCGATTGAATAGTATTGCGTCGCTCTCCCGCAAATGACGGTTCATAATCAGAACTAATATAATCTTTTAATAGTGTATTATTATCAACAAAATCTTGTAATTGTGACGTGTCATTAATATCGTTTATTATTACACGCAATGTAGCGGGGTTTTTATTAGTCGCTGCCTTTATAGCCTCTAAAACATCATTATCGTCCTTGTTGGCTTCTACGATCTGGCTTCTTGCTTCATCCGCACTAACATACGTAACAGAACGAACCGATGATAGTTTTTTTAACTCTGTTATTATTGAGTTTGCCTCTTCGTTAGTTGTTTCAGTTTTTAAATAAATAGACATATCAACTTTATCTCGCAAATCACCAACTGTATTAGTTAATACGTTTTGAGCCACGAATGTAGTAAACACAATCAATAAAGTAATGGTCATTACAGCAGTAGCAGCTACAGACAACCAAGAGTTTCGAATAAAGCTATCAAAACCATATCGACAAATCCTGAAAAATGACAATAATCCCCGACGATGGTTCTTTTGTTTAGCAAAAACTTTTGAACTGACGTTTTTTTTCTTGGCCATCATTGTCTATAACTCCCCTGCGCCTGATCACTCGTGATTTTTCCATGTTCTAGAGTAATGACACGACGTTTCAATTTATTAACAATATCAGCGTTATGTGTAGTCAACAATACCGTCGTACCATACTTATTAATCTTTTCTAATAATCGAATAATATCCCAACTGTGGCGTGGGTCTAAGTTGCCCGTTGGTTCGTCGGCAATTAGAATTTTAGGTTGGCGTACAACCGCTCTTGCAATCGCAACGCGTTGTCTCTCTCCACCAGAAAGTTGATGTGGAAATTGCTTTTCTTTACCAGTTAGTCCAACAAGCTCTATGACTTTCGGTACCGTACTTTTTATCTCTCTACGAGTCATGCCCGCGATTTCTAGCGCAAAAGCTATATTCTCAAACACCGTCCTTTGTGGTAATAATTTGAAATCCTGAAAAACTACACCAATCTTACGACGCAACATTGGTATATGGCTATCTTTTAAAGTGTCATAATCTATACCACCAACGACAATCTTGCCACTGGTTGGTTTTTCTTCGCGAGTTAAGAGCTTTAATAAAGTTGATTTGCCGGCGCCACTAGTACCAACCAAAATAACAAATTCGCGAGGTTCGATGAATAAACTAACACGATCAACAGCGGGGTTAGTGTCCTTATTATACGATTTAGTTACCCTATCAAGTAATATCATTCTTGACTAATTATAGCATAAGTATAACACCAAAGTAAGCAAATTATATAGATTGAAGAGACTCTAAATAGGCTTCCGAAAACTCGTCGATGTCACCGTCTAAAACGCCCTGCACATTTTGAGTTTCATGTTTTGTACGAGTATCTTTTACTATAGTATACGGATGCAATACATAATTTCTAATCTGAGAACCCCAGTTAGCTGATTCGCCTGCCTGTAATTTAGTAATATCAGTCGCACGTTGCTCTAACTGCAATTGTACTAATTTTGAACGCAAAATTTTCATAGCAGTCTCACGATTTTGCAATTGGGACCGTTCATTTTGAATTGCTACTACGATACCAGTTGGAATATGCGTAATACGAACTGCACTATCTGTCGTATTAACAGATTGACCACCCTTACCACCCGATCTATAAACGTCAATTTTTAAATCTTTATCATCAATCTTAGCCTCTTCTGGAGTGTCGATCTGAGGCAAAACCTCTACCAATGCAAAACTTGTTTGGCGTAAGTTATCACTATTAAAAGGGCTTAGTCTAACCAAACGATGAACACCATGCTCACTTCGTAACCTGCCATAAGCATTTAACCCAGAGATTTCAATCACACTCGATTTAATACCAGCCTCTTCGGCAACAGAACGTTCAATAATTTCAGCCTTCATATTTGATTTAACAGCCCAACGCAAATACATACGCTCTAGCATTTCAGTCCAATCTTGGGCATCAGTACCACCAACTCCAGCACTTAACCGAAGAATAGCATCGTGATTATCGTATTCACCATTAAACAATAAATCTTTGCGTAATTTGTTAAACTCTTTTTCAAGAGCACTTACCTGCTCCCCAAATTCCGTCAACAAACTATCGTCTCCAAGTTGCATCAATTCAATCATATCAACTACTTGAAATCGCAACGTAACCCATGGCTCTATTGCACCAGATAAAGCGGAAAATTGTCTATTTTTAGCCTGAGCATTAACCGGATCATTCCAAAGCTCCGACGACGACAATTGTTTATTTAATTCTGAAATCTCTTCTTGTTTTTCTATTATTTTTAATCGCAAAAAAGCTGCGTCAATTTGTAACAACAAGTTTGTCAATTTTTTTACTAAAGATTGCATTAACTCTATTGTAACACTTTAACTGCCCAGTCTTGAGCGTCATATAGTCGTTTGTAATCAAAATTGGATTCTGGTACGTCAAATGGTAATCTTTCATAAAGACCTTTGCTTATGGCCATGTAATAAGCAGCTCTTAACTCATCAATTTCTCCAATACATTCAAATGGTTTCAAAAATCCACCAATACCTAATAAACCCTTGAAAATATCTTCAAGTTTAGAATCGGTTAATAGATCATTATCACCAAAAATTTTATCAAGCCTCGTTTTAGATAAAAATGGCGCAAATAGCAAATACGAATTTGCACATTTTGAACATTTACCACACCAACTAAGAAGTTTATTGTTATTTCCTTGCTGATAATTTGAGATATTACAAGAACTAAATTTTTGTCCGTAGTCTGCCCATGCATTATCAACAAAAAGTTCTGCAACTCTCAATTCGCTATAGCAACGTAAAGGCGAACCGATCCTAATATTTGGTGAAATATATCTGTTTACATAATCCGAAAAATATTTTTCAGCCATCCACGTCTTTGACCATTGATGAGAAACTAATAAATCACCTATTTTACAATGCGGTTCTTCTCCCTCGTGTGCTATCGAAACTAAAATATCAGATTTACCTATTAAAATAGCTTGGACGACAGCTAAGCTTTGGACAATGTAAGTTATTGGTACATGACCATTTAAGGCACCTTTAGTTAAGGCATTATTTAGATTAATTCTATCTATTGACCTATTGCTAATTATCAACTTTGACCCAACAGAATCTAGCAAGTTAGGATAAAAATCGCCATTGGACAAATACCATGCAGTAAAATCAATATCATTCTTTTTTAGTAAAGAGGCGGTTAGTAATGAGTCTTTACCGCCACTTTGAAGAGCCATTATACCCGACCCCCCATAAGATACCGACGATGTATTATTGTGCGTATTAGCTAAAAAGTGAGCAAGGTCATTCCTTGTTAAATCATTTTTATAAGCAAACTGGCCTAAACCCTCCTGATAAACCTTATTAAAAAAATTAGCCTGCCATTCATCAATCGGAAAGTCAACTAAGACCTCGATTGATGGAAAAGTTTTATAATATGACACGCCAACAAGCACAAAAGCTAAGAATAACGCTTTATCGAGAAGCCCTTCGTTATATTTACCACTTGAGTTAAATTTAACTTTTTCTGTAAAATGCTGACCGTCCTCAAACTCATAGTTGAAACTGGCAATTTTATCAACTTTATTAAAAGAATATGATTTAAATATAAATCGATTCACAGATTATTAACAATTTCCTTAAATTGATTACCACGATCATAAAAGTTCTTAAACATATCAAAACTAGCACAACCAGGGCTAAATAAGACAACATCACCCGAAGATGCATATGATTTAACAAGTTCAATAATTGGCTTTAGCTCTTTAATTTCTATTATTTTAACATCTAAATCAGGGCTCGCTTCTCTCAGAATCTTACCTAATTTTTGACCAATCTCACCAATTATAATTATTTTTTTTATATTTTTTCTCTCTGCGATTTCATTCGCCAAATCAGAAAAGTCAGCACCTTTATCGATACCGCCAAGAATAATAATTTCCGGTCTATCGAATGATTTTATCGCAGCAATAGTAGCGGCAGGTGCTGATGAAAAACTATCATTATAGTATGATACCTCTTTAATATCACGAACAAACTCAAGTCTATGAGGCAACCCCTTAAAGTTTTGAAGACCTACCTTTATATTATCGTCACTTAGATCATAAAACTTTGCAACAGTCATGGCTGCGCATGCATTTTCTATATTATGTCGACCTATTAGTTGGAGTGATGACAATGAACAAATTTTATGTTCAAATTGGTAAAAATCACCGTCTTTTTCATATACACCACCATCATCTTGGACGCCATATCTAATAATTTTACCTAATTTAGAAGTGTGTGCGATATTTGCTGAATAATCATTTACAGGATTATAGACACACAAATCATCATCTTTTTGATGTTTTCTAATATTAGATTTAGCATTTACGTAATCTTTAAAGTCATCATGAACGTTTAAATGATCTGGTTCAATTAACAATACTACAGCAACATGTGGTGAAAATTCTAAATCCCATAATTGAAAACTGGACAGCTCAAGAATAACAATATCATCGGCTGAAATTTCCGACAAATGGTCTAACGGTGGAACGCCAATATTACCAAGCAACCAAGCTTTCTTACCAGTAGTTTCAAAAATACTAGCAATCAAACTAGCCGTAGTTCCCTTTCCTTTTGTGCCAGTCACTCCAATGATTTTAGCTGGACATTTTGCGAAAAACTCATTAGTAGATGACCAAATCTTACCATTAGTTTTGATTTTGTAAGGAGATAAACCAGCCGTTCTAATTACAATGTCAAAATCTTGCAATTGAGCAAAAGCACCTTCGCCAATAATTTTAAAAACTGATTGTGGCAATTTATCAATTAAATGGTTTTCATCAACAATAGTTATTTCATTACTAGGATCTGATGACCAATAACGATAATTTGATTCACCTTCCATCCCATATCCAGCAATTGCAATCTTCATAGTAACTATATTAACTCGCTTTGAATAAAGTTGCTACCTTATCATTTAAATCAACTAGCGCTTGGCGTTCACCGTTGCTTACAGCCGCAAGCACCCACTTATTCTCATCAATAAAACATCTAGCGGTTTCAATCATACGCTCAACCGTAACATTCTTAATCATTTCAGGGACTTTATAATAATCCTTAATAAAGCCATCAGCAAAATATCTACCCGTGTAAAAACCGCTAATTTGGGATACGGTTTGACCGCCCATTTGATAACGACCTAAGGCAAAAGATTTAGCAGCATCCACTTCTTCTTTTTTTATATTGCCATCTAATACATGCTTAAGCTCTCTAGTTATAATGTCAAATAGATCACCAGCTGTCTCGTGGTTAACCTGTCCAGTTATATCCCATCCACTGTCATAAAAACCCGTTGCAGTATAAGCGTTAACGTTATAAGCTAAACCTTTTTGACGAGCAGCGCCAAAAATACGCGAATGCATCGTACCAGTTAAAATATGATTTAAATAATGCATAGCATCCAGCTCTTCGTCATCCAATTCTCTTGGTATAGCCATAAAAAAACCAAAAGTCAAGTTTGTCGCACTTTTACGACGTATAATGCAAGGCCCTGCTTTCTTCAACTCATCATGAGGCACTTCAAAGCTTTCTCCTTCTGCTAACCCAAAATCTTCAAGTTGGCGCTTAATCTCGGCTTTTCTTCCATTCAGCTTACCCGCTATCACAAAACGTAGGTTACGAGTCGTGTGAGTACGACGATGATGTTCTCTTACGTCAGCTAGTGATACATTACTAATCGTCGGCAATGATTGACGATAAGTTAAAACGTCTTCTCCTAAAAGTTGTTGAACTCGTGGCCATAAAATGCGATGATGGTCATTTAAATAATTAGTCAGCTCACTACGAACATTTCCCTTTTCAGCATTTAATTCTACTTCATTAAAACGAGGCTGACTAATAGCTAGCTTTTGTAAATCAAGAATCCTATCCCATTCAAAGTCAGCACAATCCGCTTCATATGCCATAGATAAATCGCTAGTATAAGCATTACGATATGCTCCATTCTTTGTAAATTCAAATTCAAATTCAGACTCATTTTTAAAACGAGCGTTAGCACCAAAAGCCATATGCTCCATTATATGAGCAACTTGCTCTATGTCCTTCGATTTAGCATAACGATTACCAGCCCTAAAATGAAATTGCATACTCATAGTAGTAGCTCCTGGTACATCAATCAATAAGCCTTTAGCGCCATTTTTTAATCGCATTTCTTCTATGATATGATTCATATAATATTTTCCCAATCCGTTACTTGCGATTACTCTTGCGATTTTGACGCTGAGACTTCTTTTTCTTACGTGATATATTCTTTTTTTGGTTAGCTGTCTGAATAGGTTGTTGTTTAGCCTTAAAATCACTATCCCTATTTTCTACACCACCAGTTACTTCATTGACACCCTTCTCAACAGCGCTTTCTGCCAAACGAGTTAATTCAGTATCATAATCTTCTTCAGTCTTAGCAATGACATCATTTTTATGGACATGTAATATAGCACGCAAAACCTCATCTCGCAAAGTAACCTGTAGACTATCAAATAGATTCTGAGATTCGCTCCTATATTCAACTAACGGATCACGCTGACCGACACTACGCCAATGTATACCTTCTCGTAGATGTTGCATATTTTCTAGATGTTGCATCCATAAAGTATCTAAAACCTGCAGATAAACTTCTCGTTCTATTTTACGGATAACATCAACAGTAAGCTCATTTTCTTTTGTTAGATAGAAACTATTAACTTCTTTTTGTGCTATTTCAAATCTAGCCTTATCATTCTTTTCTTCACCTATTTTCTTTATTTTGTCTTCAGAAAGTGGAAACATAACCTCAAACGACTCGACAAAATTCTTATTATTTTTTGATGGCACTACAGTCAACTCACGTAATTTTGAATTTATTAAATTACTAATCTCTGGTTTTATGTCACTACCTTCCAATATCTTACGACGCATAGTATAAACAACCCTACGATGACGATTGATAACGTTATCATATTGAACAACATTTTTACGAGTATCAAAATTAAATCCCTCAACACGCTTTTGGGCTGATTCTAGAGTTTTAGAAACTGCCCTATTTTGAATCGGCACATCTTCACCAACACCTAAACGCTCCATTAAACTAGCTATTCTTTCCCCTTGAAATATGCGCATCAAATCATCTTCAGTCGATACATAAAATTGAGTTTCACCAGGATCACCTTGGCGTCCACCACGTCCACGCAACTGATTGTCAATTCGACGTGATTCGTGACGTTCGGAACCAATTACGACCAAACCTCCAAGCTCAACCACGCCTTCACCTAGTTTAATATCGGTTCCACGACCAGCGATATTTGTAGCTAATGTGATTGCACCTTTTTCGCCAGCTTTTTCTATAATCGCAGCTTCACGCTCATTATTCTTAGCATTTAATAATTCATAAGGGATTTTTTCTTTGTCTAACCAAGAAGCAATCAACTCATTCTTAGAAATCGAAGCTGAACCAATCAAAACAGGTCTACCCTGCTCATGATAATCAGCAATTGCCTTAGCTACTGCTTTTAACTTTGCTTTTTCAGTTTTAAAAATTAAATCTTGTTTATCAATACGTACTAATGGCTTATTGGAAGGAATTTGTATAACATCCAAACTATAAATCTGTTGAAACTCTTCAGCCTCAGTAAACGCTGTTCCAGTCATACCTGAAAGCTTTTTATATAAACGAAAATAATTCTGAAACGAAACAGTCGCAAGTGTCATACTCTCTTGCAAAACCGGTACACCCTCTTTAGCTTCAATAGCCTGATGTAGACCCTCATTGTAACGACGACCCTGCATTAAGCGACCTGTGAATTCATCAACTATCACAACCTCGCCATCACTTGTAACTACGTAGTCCTTATCTCTCTTAAATAAAGTCTGAGCTCGCAAAGCTTGATCCATATGGTAAACCGAACGTACATAATCTGGACTATAAAGATTTTTAATACCTAACATTTTTTGAATCTTTTCAGTACCTTCGTCGCTTAACGAAACAGTGCGATGCTTTTCATCCATAATATAGTCTTCGGGCACTAATTTTGCTGTTATCTTTGCAAACTGATAATAACTATCTGGATTTTCTGCAGCTGGAGCACTAATAATCAATGGGGTTCTAGCCTCGTCGATCAAGATACTATCAACCTCATCAACAATCGCAAAGTTAAGCTCACGTTGACGCAATAAATCAACTTCATTAACCATATTGTCGCGAAGGTAATCAAATCCAAATTCATTATTAGTTCCATATGTAACGTCAGCAGCGTAGGCTTCTTTTCGAGTGGCTGGACGCAAATGTTTTAGCTTAGGATCTGCATGATCTTCATTTTCAAATTCTGGGTCATACAAGAATGAAGCCTCATTAATAATAACACCGGTCGAAAGTCCCAAAAAGCCATACAATTCACCCATCCAGCAAGCATCACGTTGTGCTAAATAATCATTCACCGTCACAACATGAACGCCTTTGCCTTCTAATGCATTTAAATACACAGGCAAGGTAGCAACAAGCGTTTTGCCTTCACCAGTTTTCATTTCAGCTACGTTACCCTCATGAAGAGCCATGCCACCAATCAACTGAACGTCAAAATGACGCATTCCAAGTATTCTCTCGCTAGATTCGCGCACAAGTGCGAATGCATCAGGCAACAAACTATCTAAAGTTACGCCTTTCTTTTGTAATCTTTCTTTCAAAACTCCAGTTTGTTGTTTTAGTTCAGATATTGATAATTTCTTATATTTATCAGCTAAAGCATTAACCGCAACGACCTTTTTTTGTAAACCTTTTATTAAACGTACTTGCGGGTCGCCAAATACCTTGGTTAAAACCTTATTCTTATTTACCATAACAAAAAATTCGCTCCTATTCAAAAGTCATAAATGAAATACTAAACCTTATTATACGGTCAATACATTAATTAGACAAGATAACAGCTAGCTATAATTCGCGACCAAAACTTCGTTTAAAACGACTCATAACACCACGTCTGCCAATATGTGCAATCGTCGATTCTTTATATTCGCGAAGCTGAGATTGTAATTTTGCATCCACAATATCAACAGCAGCTAAAATATTACTAGTAGAATCTTTAGCGGTTATCGTTTTACCAGGCAAGTTTAAAATAATTTCAACCTGATATTTATTGCCATAATCATGGTCAACTTGAGCTAGCTTAACATCAGCTGTCACACTTTTTAAGGCATGTTTTGGCAAATAACGGCTTAATCGACCCACCTTTTTAATAACATATTTACGAGTCACTTCATCGACCTCGTATGCAATTCCGGTAACTTTAATTTGTGTAATCATGCGACCCTCCTACTTTGGTTGGTTGTGCTTATATTATAGCAGAAAAACACAAACAATATTAACACCGTAACATATTAAAAGTAATCACATATTGCGTAAAAGCCTTTTTAAAAAAATTTTAACACCTCAAAATCATTATCATCCACAAAAGTATCTTTAAAATTATCAACAATCAATTCAACCATGCCTTTCCTAATCACATAAGAATTAGATTGCCTCAAAACACTAAGATATGAATTAACCAATTGCCTAAATTTGACAATAATCTTATCAGTGTCCTTACAATTCCTAATAGTTAAGTCTATATTGCTCAAAGCATGCATTTCCTCAAAAACCCGATTATAAAAATTTCGCTTTATTCTTTTACCAGCCAAAATCCTATACGGTTTTATATACGCCCCTAAAAAATTAACACCTTTACTGTAATGCTGTAAATATATCTTTTTTGGATGCAGTTTTAACGATAGACTATCAGCTAGGTATTCTCTGATTTCAGAAATTGCCGACAGTAACCGTTCTTTATTATTATCAACGAAAATCATATCATCAACATAACGCCCATAATATTTAAATTTTAACTCTCGTTTTACAAACTGGTCCATTTCATTCAGATAAATATTAGCAAAAAGCTGCGAAGTTAAATTGCCAATCGGCAACCCCTTGCCAGGTTTAGAAAAAAACAAACTTTTAGACTTAGGTAACCCCTGCCAAGCCTCCCGATCACTTTTAATTACACAATTCTTAGTCGGGTCACAAAAGATAACTTTTTCAAGCAGGAACAAGATTAATCCTAGTCCGCAAGTTAGTTTATCTTGTCGTTTAATAATCTGTTTCTTAATCATCTCGAAAAGTAACATTCTGTCTATTGACATAAAATAACCCTCAATATCCAGTTTCATAATATAAGCATCTTTTTTATAATTCTCACTACACGATTTTATAAAATAATCCGCTCGTTTTACCCCATATAACGTTCCTTTATTTATCCGACAACTATAACTATCATTAATAAATAACGGATCAAATATCGGATTCAGATAATTGAAAATCAGATGATGAACAATGCGGTCACGAAATTCACTGGCAAACACCTCTCGCTTGACAGGGTTTTCAATTATAAATGTCGAATATGGCGATGGACAATATCGACGATCACTAATCTCCCAAAATAGTTTCACTAAATTTTTTTCGTATTCCAATTCAAACAATAAAGAAGTACTAGAATTTCGTTTGTTCTGACGAGCATCGTAATAAGCCTGAAAGACATCCTCAATCAGGCTGTAATCACGCGTAATTTGTATATGTTTTATTGTCATACATTTTACCTTTTAACCAATTTTCGAGACACCGCACAGAAAAACCGTTAGCCTTGGTGTTCGTGTTACGGTTCACAGTCGCGTTGCCAGAGTTCAAGTTACGTCTCCAAGCACTAGTGCTCGACTCTGAACTAGACCACAAGTTGGCGTTCGACGACAGGTTGTTGAACGACCCATCGGTGTTCCGGTTGCCGGCAAGCGGAAGAAGTAATCATATACCTCTTCGCACATAGGAAAATTGTCCCATGGCAAATTACAGACCTCGCTCTCATGCGCGAGGAGATTACTAAATTGATTCGGCACACTCACCATTACCATGGCAATGAGTGATTCTGGCCTTTTCAATATTATTTTTTTGCCTTTGAATAATTTCCCCAGGCAGTTAGCTGTTTCGACAACTCTTCAATCGCTAAGTTTAATTTGGCAATTTTAACAACTTTAATTTGTTTCAAATCCTTCAGTAGACGAATTAATAACCGTATTACTTCAATATTTTCCCTCGCACCAGTAATATACTCGACTTTACGATCACCACAATTAGCTCGATAAATGTTTACGATCATCGCAGTAGTTTCTTTTTTTAATTCTTCGCCAATTGTATATTTGTACTCTCGATTAAATTCCTTAGTCAGTTTAAATATATCCAGCAATAAATCATAGCTTTGTTTGTAAACTGGCAAATTATAATATGTTGTCATCTTGGTCCACCTCATTTTAATCAATAAACTATTTACTATTTTTTTAAAACTACCCAGACGAACA
>JASGMG010000012.1 GCA_030156575.1 Patescibacteria group bacterium
TATTGTACTGCCTCCCTTTTCAATAGCGAGGTTCATTATTAATCTAACTTGTTTATATAAATCTTTAAACTCCACATCAGTAATTGTATTAACTAAACGGCTGGGGTGAATTTTAGCACCCCACAGTGATTCATCAGCATAAATATTACCAACACCCGCAATTACAGTCTGATCAAGTAAGGCGGCCTTAATACTAGTTCTAGCGCGCCGTTTAAATCGCTCTGTGAACTCTTTTGAAGTAAAGTCAGCCTCTAGAGGCTCGGGACCAACTTTCCTCATAAAATCTATATTTGGAACTTCCAACGTTGGTATTAATCTAACCCAACCAAATTTACGCTGGTCATTAAAATATAAAAATGAACCATTGCTAAATTCGAAAATTACACGAGTCGATTTGTCCGGTAAATTACCAATTAAACTATCGTTAGGATGTCCTGCTCCAAAACGAGTACTTTTATCAATAAACACTAATTGGCCTGTCATCTTAAGATGGATTATTAACGTATAGCCAGTTGATAAATCAATCATCAACACCTTAGCACGGCGACGAACGTCTGTAACCTTGGCGTTTATTAAAAATTGCTCGACATCGTATTTTGCATTTGGAAAACTTCTTAAATTATCACTAACAACTTTAGATATTTTAAGTTCAATAATTAACCTGTGTAAACCACGTTTTACAGTTTCTACTTCTGGTAGTTCAGGCATTTAATTAATTACCATATCTTATTAATAATATCGCTTGAATCAGGTATCTGAGCCATAAATAATTTATTCAATTGATTGACACTAGCATCTAATGATCCACGAGACCCAGAGCAAGATGAGGACCAAAGGCTCTTTATGGATGAATCTGACTTTAATATCTTATATTCATAAACAAAGCCCGAAGCACATATACCCCGTAAATCATTTTTATTACCACTTAATTCCGTACCCTTTTCCATGTTCGCTTTATCTAGCGCATAAACAAACTGTTCGTAAGCCGGAATATTATTGTCTAAAACAATATTATTACTAATTTGATTAAGATATCCGCTATAAACAGTTAGACTACGTGAATTTGGTGCAACCTTAATTTGATAAGAACTAAACGACTCATTAGCAACGATTGGGCCTCTAACAATTAAAGCAACCGAATAATTAACAGACGTATTAAGTAATGATTCTTTACTTATATCCACAGACTTTTGCGCAATAGTCCCAGAGAAAAATACTGTTCGCGCTAATGAAACAAGCGCAGCAATAGAAACAGCAACAATAATAAGAATCAATGCAATAGGAATAATCCGTGAAAATTTTGGTTTAGTCATCTGTTACTATTATAATATCCACTAGTTATTGTGTCAATAATATTATGCCTGCACCCCTGTGCTACCATAGCCTCCAACTCCACGAGTTGTATCGCTTAAAGATTGTACTTCTTGCCAATTAACAGTCTCATATCTAGAAACCACTAATTGAGCGATCCGAGTATTAGGCTCAATCGTAAACGGAGCATCACTAAGGTTAAAGACAATTACTCCGTATTCACCCCTGTAGTCGGCATCAATAGTACCTATGCCATTAGCCATCGTAATACCATGTTTCAAAGTCATGCCACTTCTAGCTCTAATTTGAGATTCGTAACCAGCTGGTAATTCGATAGATAAACCAGTTGGAATAACTGCTCTTTCTAAGGGTTGTAACGTTTTAGGCTCATCAATACAAGCATGTAGATCCATCCCAGCAGATTGTTCAGTCTGATAGACAGGTATAATTGCGTTTTTTCTCAATCTTGTTATTTTTACATTAAGCTTATTATTTATCATAATTCTCCCCAATCCTTTCCAATAACAACATCCACCTTCAAATTTACACCAATATCCGGTGCAATGTTTTCCATCGTTACTTTTAATACATCAGCAACCTCGTCAGCATTTTTAATTGAGGTTTCAACTAAAATGCTATCATGAACTTGTAATATTTGTTCGCCTAAATTACCAAGTCTTTTATCGACTTCAATCATCGCTAGCTTTACAAGATCCGCCTCGGTACCTTGAATCGGCATATTAGCCGCTGCTCTTTCAGCGCTTGAACGTACTATAAAATTACTACTTAAAATATCTGGTGTAGGTCGGCGACGACCAAAATAAGTTTCAACATATCCATTTATTCGGGCACTATCTAAAATGCTATCAATATATTTACGGATTGGTTTACGTATCTCAAAATACTGATCAATAAACTTCTTAGCCTCAGTAAAACTCATGTCAGTCGCTGCGCTTAATCCATGAGGACTCATACCATAAAGGACTCCAAAATTAATAACTTTTGCGTTACGTCGTTGTTTCTTTGTAACCTCTTCCATAGGCACACCGTAAACATCACTAGCTGTTTTAGTATGGATGTCTATATTACCATTAAAATCGTCTATCATTTTCTTATCGTTTGCCAAAAACGCTGCTAAACGAAGCTCAAATTGTGAATAATCAGCACTAACAAACACGTTTCCGTTATTTGGAATAAAGGCTCCACGAATTTTACGTCCCAAATCAGTTCTAATTGGTATATTTTGTAAGTTAGGATTTGTACTACTAAGTCGACCAGTACTAACTATGTTCTGGTTAAATGTTGTATGTATTCGATTATTCTCATCAACTAACTTAGGTAATGTATCGACATAAGTATTCTTTAACTTCGATAATTCTCTGGTTTTTTCAATTAATTCTATTATAGGGTGTTGCCCGCGTAATTTATTAAGTTCTTTTTGACCGGTGCTATAACCAGTTTTACCTTTTTTGATGCCAACCGTAGATAACTGTAATTTAGTGAATAAAACTTCGGACAATTGAGCTGGGCTACCTATGTTAAATTCATAACCCACCATATCAAACATTTTTTGTTCAAGCTTTTTGTGTTCATCACCTAATTCAGTACTCATACAACTTAACACATCAGTATCAAGTTTAACGCCACGATACTCCATCAAGAATAAAATATAAGTTAATGGAAAATCAAAATCATATGCAATTCGTGCAAACTTTGGTTCTAATTCAAAAGCCTTAACTTGACGATAATAAATATACCAAATAGCAGCAATGATATCGAACGGAGAGTCGCTAATATTAGTACCTACAAGTCCCGTTAATGACCTATCGCGTTGCAAAGGGTTAATTAAAAAAACAGCCTGATGAATATCATGAATCTTATCAAACTTAACAAAAATATTATGTTCAGCTAACTGATGATAAAGAAGCTTACTGTCATAACTAATAACAGTTGCCAATTCAAATATTCGCCAAACACTTTTATCTAAATTAATAACTTTTTCACGCATAACAGTCTTATCATCGGCCGATAAACAAACAGTATCACCTTCAATATGCAAAATAACAGGACCGTTAATACTTAGCATCTCAGGCCAACTAATTTCTTTAAGCGCATTGATTTTTATCTGAGACTCAACAACCTCAGATTTTAATTGCATATGTTTTGGCAATCTTCTTACTAACGACGAGAACTCAAGACGATTTAATATCTCAGCAACCCTATTAAGATCAGTATCATTCACGTCAGCTATATCCCAATCTAGCTTTATAGGGGCATCAGACCAAATTCGTCCAACTTCTTTACATGTATAAGCTAGCTTTTTACCTTCTATTAATTTTTTAGCAATCGTTGGTTTTATTTCGTTAAGATGATCGTATATGCTATCCAAAGTTTCAAACTGTTGTAAAAGCTGGACGCCAATTTTCTCGCCAATTCCAGGAACGCCGGGTAGATTATCGGATGGATCCCCTTTTAACGCCTTTAAGTCCAAAAATTGTTCGACCTTTATACCATATTTTTCTTCGAAATGCTTAACATCAAATTCCTCAATATTAGACAGCCCGTTTTTTAAAGCATATAATTTTGTCATTGGACTAATAATTTGAAGAGCATCTAAATCACTAGTAAGTAAACAAGTCTCAATACCCTTTTTTTCTGCTTCCTTAGCAAAAGCTCCTAATATATCGTCAGCTTCGTAATCATCAAGTTCATAAAGTGGCCAACCAAAAGCATCTAATAGTTCATATAATATTGGGATTTGAGCATAAAAATCATCTGGTGCCTTTTTGCGTCCAGCCTTATACTCAGGATAAATTTCTACTCTCTTACGAATATTTGTTCCTTTTTTATCCCAAGCTACAGCCACATAATCAGGTTCAAGTTTTTTAATCAATTCAATCGCTAATGATACAAAGCCAAAAACCCCACCAGTTGGGGTGCCATCTGCCAATGCGAGATTTGGCATGGCATAATATCCACGATAAAATACAGATTTCCCATCAATAATTGCAAGGCGTTTCGTCATAATACCATTATAACTCAATACAGCTAACTAATCTGTTACAATATTAATTATGAGTATAAACAAAGATATTAAAATTATTGCTTTCGTTGGGCTTCCTGGTGCTGGCAAAAGTGTAGCAGTTGATTACATAACTAACAAAGGTTACCCAAAAGTTTATTTTGGAGGCGTTATTCTAGATGCTATGACTGAAGCCGGTCTTGAACACACCCAAGAAAACGAAAAACCTTTTCGTGAAGAAATTAGAGAAAAAGAAGGCAAAGATTTTGTCGTAAAACGAATTATTAAACAAATTAATGACTTAATTGAAGTCGGACAACACCGAATTATAGCCGATGGTTTATATTCATGGACTGAATATAAAGTTCTTAAAAAAGAGTTCCCAGGTGAATTGTCGGTCGTAGCTATAGTCACCACAAAAAAATTAAGACATCGTCGACTAGCCAATAGACCAGTTAGACCACTAACCCAAGAAGAGTCTAATAAGCGTGATTGGGCAGAAATTGAAGGTCTCGAAAAAGGCGGACCAATTGCCATTGCTGACCATTACATTATTAATAATGGTGATTTTAATAATGTATATAAACAACTTGATGTAATTCTAGACGAAGAAAAGTTTCTAAAGTAAAATACCTAAAATTACTAAAAATATTAGCCTAAATATTCGTGTAGTTTTTTAGCGTCTTTGTGTTTTCTAAGTTTAGCAAGTGCCTTAGCCTCAATTTGACGAATTCGTTCACGAGTCACAGCAAATTCACGACCAACCTCTTCTAAGGTATGACTTTTTGTACCCTCGAGACCAAACCGCATCTTAACAATCTTTTGTTCACGATCCGAAAGTGTTGAAAGCACCGACTGAACCTGCTCTTTTAGTAGTTGTGAAGTTGCTGATTCCTCTGGAGTTTTAGTACCCTCGTCCTCAATAAAATCACCTAACACAGAATCTTCGTCTTCACCGTCACGACCAACACCAGCATCAAGTGATGTAATGTCTTGTTTAATTTTAATAACATATTCAACCTTTGCAGGTTCCATTTCTAATTCAATACCAAGCTCTTCAATTGTTGGTTCACGGTTTAACTCTTGAGTCATACGACGTTGCGTACGGAGTAACTTATTTATAGTTTCAACCATGTGAACTGGGATACGAATCGTCCTAGCTTGGTCAGCAATAGCACGAGTAATCGCTTGTCGAATCCACCATGTGGCATAAGTTGAAAATTTAAAACCCTTATCAGGATCAAATTTTTCAACAGCACGCAATAATCCAGTATTACCCTCTTGGATTAGATCCAAAAAATCAAGACCACGACCACTATAACGTTTTGCAATAGAAACTACCAAACGCATATTGGCCTCCGCCATCTTATCTTTAGCTTTCTTCTCACCAGCTACTACACGAAGCGCAAGCGCTAACTCTTCTTCAGAGTTTAATAAAGGAATCTTACCAATCTCACGTAGATAGAGACGAACACTATCATCGCTAGCATCATCAAAATATTGACCTTTATTTAAAGTATCTTCATCCTCTTCTTCTTCGTCTACTAGGTCCTCAGGCTTTGGCTCATCGATTCCGCTCAATGGTCCACCGCTAGAATCTATAACTACTGATTCTACTACGGCATCTTCAATATCATTATCATCTACCACTCTGTATCTCCTTAATTAGTTTATTTAATAACTCACGGATCTCATTTGATTTAACATCATCACCTAAAGTCTCTGCGTCACGCAGTTGTTCAGTTAATATATCTTTTTGCTTTTTCTTGTTTTCATTAACTACTTGGCGGAGTAATCGTGCTGCTTCAAAGTAACGGTCTTGATTACTCCAGTCAGCATATCGAATATCGGCCTTTAATAATAACATTTTGACATAGTAATCATTATTTTGCAACTGAGCTGGTGTTTCCTTTATTTGTTCACCACCATGTTCCATTAAATATCTAGCAACAGCCTGTCTATCTTCACCGACGAAAGCTTCAACTTCAACTGACCTAAATAAATCATGTGTCATATCATCGATTAATGCAACAGACAAAAGATCGTCTTGATAAGAATCTGCGTCTTTAGCTACGATCTTTTTCGATTGACTACTAACTCCACGTAGACGCTTCTTAGCCTCATCATCACCGTATTTAAGTCGAAAGTCCAAAGCCTCAATTGAAGAATCACTATATCTAGCAATTTCTGAAATGTAATAATCTTGTTCAACTAAATTAGATAACATACGCACCACATTAAGAGCAGCTGTAGTAAACTTACGCTTTCCAGCGGCCGTGTTTAAATCTTCACGATTAGCGTATTGTTTAATTATCCAGTCAACTGCTGGTTCAGCTTCATCAATCGCTTTTTGCCATAATTTTGGATCTTGTTGAATAAGTTCATCCGGATCTTTAGCAGAATCTGGTAATGAGACAATAGATAATTCAACTTCGACACTTTGTGCAATTGGGATTGCTCTCTCAGTGGCGGCAAGTCCTGCTTTATCGCCATCAAAAGCTAATTTTATTTTATTACTTAATCTTACTAACGCTTTCAAGTGATGTTCCGTCATCGCCGTACCAGCAGTTGCCACTACTTGAGAAACACCTATTTGATGGCTGCTAATAACGTCCAGATTGCCCTCTACTATTACCGCATAATCACTATTTCGAATAGATTCTTTTGCCTGAGAAAGCCCAAAAACATGACGACTTTTATCGTAAAGTAAAGTTTGTGATGTATTTAAATATTTTGGGGCTTTTTCATCATCAATGATAATTCGACCAGTAAAACCTATAACTTGACCAATACCATCCATCAACGGGACCATCATACGTCCACGGAATAAATCACTTCCAAAACGATTAACAAGCCCTGATTGAGATAACTCAGATGGAGTAAAGCCTTTTTTTGACAAGAATTGGGTTAAAGCATTTCCACTAGTTGGTGCATAGCCAATCTTAAAACTTTTAACAATTTCTTTACTTAACTTTCTTTTCTTAAAGACATAATCTATAGCGTGTTGATTCTTTATTAAGCTTTGCTGGTAATAGTTAACAGCCAACTCATGCGCTAACAAAATCCGTTTTTTTTGTTTTGCAATTTCTTGACTACCTTTTGTGTCATACATAGTTAAATCAACGCCCGCTTTACGTGCTAGATGCTCTAGACTTGCACGGAAATCAATACCCTCCACTTCCATGATAAAAGTAAATATATCACCACCTTTATTAGAAGAAAAGTCATGCCAAATATGCTTATCAGGACTAACAATAAAGCTAGGGGTTTTTTCACTACTAAATGGGCTTAACCCCTTAAAATTACGCCCTGCACGTTTAAGTTGAACATATTCGCCAATAACGTCCTCTATATTTAATCGCGCTCTCACTTCTTCTTTGGCGTCTTGCATATCGTAATTATACCTCTGTTGAGAAGAAACTTAAAGCTAGGTCTATAAAAGACAGCCAATGATGACACTTTTATATTTAAGCCGACTATGTTTAAATTAACAGCAGTATGAACAATAATAAAGAATTATTACCAGTTGATTATCTAAATGAAATTGCCCCAAAAGCACCAAAAAAGATAAATCTTCTTATAGGGCAACCAATTATAATTATCGCCACTGCCGTCATTCTGTTGATAGTTATAATTTTAATTGCGACAAACTTATTGTCAACCAACAAACAATCTATGCAAAAACTCGCAGCTAGATTAATTACAACCAATAGCATAGCAGAGGATGCATCCTCTAATCTAAAAAATACTAAGCTAAGAGCTACAAATGGCAATTTAAAAATATATTTAACTAATACTATTCGTGACATCGAGCCAATTCTAACTTCAGAGAATGTTAAGATTAAAAGTCTAGATAAAAACATTACTGCATCTGAAATTAGTCAAAACACTATTGATACATTAGAGGATGCAAGATTAAATGCAATTTATGATCGAACATATGCACGCGAAATGGCATATAAGCTAGACACCGTCTTAACTTTAATTGATCAAATAAATGACGCCACTAACAATAAAACAATTAAAGAATTTCTAAACAACTCATATGTTAATCTTGTCCCAATACAAAAAGAACTCGCCGATTTTAACGAAGTTGATTAATCACTTTAATTATTTACTAAATTATAACTTAGTAATATCAAGCTCTTTAATTCATCGTCTGGAACTTGTCCAGTACAGATTATAGTATTCCAATGCTTCTTACTTAAATGATATCCTGGCAAAACAGTCTCATATGTTTCACGAAGTTTCTCAGCTAATAATGGGTCACATTTAAGACTAATCCGAAGAGGTTTAGATTTATCGTTAATTAGCGCAAACATCTTACCCCCACCAGTTTCAGTATGTCCGACTTTATAAACAGATGTATCTTCACCAAACGGGAAATCTAACCAAGCACCTGAAAAACTTAATATATAATCTTCAATTTCTTTACGTGTCATGAAGCTACCTTATAGATTACTATAAATTTACAAATCACATTAATCAAATTTAATTTAGTTATGTATTTCATAATATTATTTTAAATTAGATAGATAATATTGTAATTCCATAATACTACCACGAATATCACTAAGTGCACGATGTTCATCTGGTTTATTAAATCGTTTTTTATATTTACCCTCAAAAACTACTTTCCAAGCACTAACATCCAACATTCGGTAATGTAATCGTTTATCAAATCTTGGCCATTTTGCCACAATAAAGCGTCGATCCATATGAATAGAGTTACCACCTAGCAAAACAGGCAAACCCTTCTTAAAATGATCATCTATAAAAGATAGTATTTCATCCTCAATCTCAAGCAAAGGCTTACCCTCTTGGTTTTGATTAACTAAATTACTCCTAGTTTCGGCATTAACATCCCAAAATGCTGAGTTAACAGCCAATCTATCATTTAAAATTTTAACATCATTTTTAACAATCCCATGATAGCTCGCAAGTTCATTAAAATCCCAGTCAGTAACAATTGCCGCAACTTCTAGTATTAGATCGTCATCGGAAGACAACCCTGTCATCTCAAGGTCGAGCCATAAAATTCTATCGGATCTTTCGTTTATAAGCTTTTTATCCATAATTATTCCTTTTTCTTATCTAATTTATCAAATTTTAATAATTTCACTACAAAATAAACAACCAAGGCGATAATAATGAAATTAATGAAATCATTTAGGAATATCCCATAACTTAATGTTGCTATCTTACCATCACTTGTAGACCCTATAGTTAAAGACAAACCTTTTAGGCCTTCAGCAGAACCAAGAACTAATCCAATTGGTGGCATGACTATATTATCAATCAATGATTTAACTAACACACTGACAGCACTACCAAGTACCAGCCCAATAGCCAATCCAACTACCCCCTGAGTACGTATAAAATCCATAAAACCTCTTAGTTGTGATTTACTAACTTTAGTTACTAATCCTAAATTAGTTTCAGCAATTTTTATCGGACGCTTAATTTTCTTCGAAACAGGTGCTTTCTTAGCATTTGACATATTAATAATTCCTTGTATTACCTGAGATTATTATATCATCTCTATTAAGAAACATTCGTACCGTAATTAAGTTTTAATTAATTACATACTACAAGGGACTTCAATACCAAGTAAAGAAAGCCCATGGCTAAATACCTGACTAACTTTTTGTAGCAAATTTAATCTAGCTTGTTTTTCCATACAACTAACATCACCAACAACAATCGGAGTAGCCTCATAGTAACGATTTAGATCCTTAGCAAGTTCATATAGAAAAGTTGCAATTTTATGAGGTTCAAGATCATTTGCGGCTAAACGAACAACTTCTGGATACTCTAACAATTTCAAGATTACATTTTTTTCTGGTTTATAATCATAATCAAATTCATTCAAACTAATTTCATTATCTCTTAATATTTTATTAACACGAACGGCAGCATACTGAACATATGGGCCGCTAAAACCAGTTAAAGCAAAAATAGAGTTCCAATCAAATAAAATATTCGTACGACGATCAGCTGCAAAATCACTAAACTTGATGGCGCCTAATGCTATTTTCTTAATATCATCTTCGGAAACATTATCAGATTTAACAACTTCACGAGCTTTCGCCTCTGCTTTATCTAGTAACTCCTCCATTAAGACCACTCCCTTACGACTACTCATTTTCTCGCGGGTGCCATCATCGTTCAATTGATCAATAAACCCAAACCATAAATGATAAAGTTCAGTTCTAATTCCAAGTTTTTTAGCCATTGCAAATAGCTGTGAAAAATAAAATTGTTGTTCAGAACCAACACAATAAATCACCTTGTCCGGATGCCAGTTCTCTTCTCTGTATAGTAAAGTAGCTAAATCAGTAGTGGCATAAAGCGCTGCACCATTACTTTTTTGAACTAATAGTGGAACGTCAAAACCATATTCATCAAGTGATACAATAATTGAACCGTCATCATTTTGAGTTGCTACATTGCTATTTAGGAGCTTATCGACGACCTCTTTACCTTTTGGTGCAAAGAATGCTTCCCCAAGTTCATGATCAGTTGATATCTTCAATCGATTCATTACATTATGAATATGTTCAAGAGATATCTTATTAAATCTCTGGCTATAACTTTTGGCTATCGCATCACCCTTTTCAAGTTTAATTAACCAATCTTGAACTTCATTCGCAAGTTCTGACCCACCATTCTCTTTCTCTTCTTTTAAAGCTTTTTTTGTCTTAATATAAACTTTTCCAAGCTCATAAACACCATCACGTGCAAGCGCTTCTTCACTACTAAATTTTAAAAAACCAGTTACCCAAATTCCAAACGGAGCGCCATAATCACCTAGATGATTATCCGTGATAACTTTCCACCCTGTTGCTTCCATTAAACGTTTAACAGCCCATCCTTGGTTACCAGGTCGTAAATGACCAACACTATAAGGCTTTGCCATGTTTGGACTTGGATATTCAACCACAACAGTTTTATTATTACCATCAGAGTTCTCTCCATAAGTCGAGTTCCACGTATTATCAAGCGAATTAGCTAATAATTTAGCTGAAACGCGTAAATTAATAAAACCAGGCCCCGCAATTGATACTTCTTCAAAATCATTCGAGACTTGAAGCCCTTCAATAATCTTCTCAGCAATCTCACGTGAACTTTTACCAACTTCCTTGGTAAGTTGCATAGCGACATTTGTTGCAAAATCACCAAATCGAGTATCTGGACGATTAATCTTAACATCGATATCAACATTAAAAAGCTGTTTAATTATATCTTTTATAGTACAAGTAATTTCATTCATTGTCGTCTATTATATCAGATAACAACTAGCCTTTTTTAGCTATACTAGCTTTCATCAGCCCTAAAAACAAAGGATGTGGTCGAGTTGGGCGTGACCGAAATTCTGGATGTGCTTGAGTTGCCACAAAATAATCACATTCTGGTGCTTCAATAAATTCAACCAATTTACCATCTGGCGAAGTCCCACTTACTAATAAACCACCTTTCTTAATCTCAGGCAAAAACTTCTGATTAACCTCGTACCTGTGACGATGACGTTCGATAACATTACTTGAGTTGTAAATATTTTCAACTAACGAACCTTTTACTAATTTGGCCGGGTAATCGCCTAACCTTAACGTTCCGCCGGTTGATTCTTTACCAGCTTGACCATCCATAATATAAACAACATCATATTTACATTTCGAAGAGAATTCAGTACTATTGGCGTCCTTTAAACCAGCCTTACGAGCACTAGCTATAACCGCCACCTGCAAACCTAAACAAAGACCAAGATAAGGTAAATTATTGTCAAGTGCATAGCGCGCTGCTGCAATCTTACCCTCAACACCCCTTGATCCAAAACCACCAGGTACTACTAACGCATTAACCTTTTTAAAATCATTTTCAGTTGCTGTCTCAGCATTAATCCAAACAACTTCTAGTCCAATATTACTATGCCAAGCAGCGGATTTTAATGCCTGGACAACTGATATGTAAGCGTCCTCATTACCCATGTATTTCGCTACAAGCCCAACCCTTACTGTTTGTGTCTGGACACTAATTTGACGACGGACTACATCTTCCCAAGACGATAAATCAGGCTCGTTATGCAACCCAGTAAAATCAGATAACAGCTTATGAATACCACTTTTAACTAAATTTAATGGAATTCGAAAAACCGTATCAACATTTGGCATTAATAATATATTCTCTTCAGCAACACCACCAAATAAACTAATCTTTTTCGAAACACTATCTGACGCAACTTCTTCAGTACGGACAATTACAGAGTCTGGCACAATACCAAAACCACGTAAATCATTTAGTGCATTTTGCGCTGGTTTCGTTTTAAACTCTTTACTAGTCCCAAGAAATGGTACATAAACTACATGTATAAATAGACAATTCTGTCGTCCCATCTTTTGGGCAAATTCTCGAATCGCTTCAATAAAACTAAGACCCTCATAATCACCTACTGTTCCGCCAATTTCAACAATATGGACATCACTACCTTCACCAGCCTCTAAAATAGACTTTTGGATTGACTGAGTTAAATGCGGTACCAACTGAACAGTTTTACCACAAAATTTACCAGCTCGTTCGTCAGCAATCATCTCAGATAGTAACCGTCCAGACAAAGTAGTATTTTTACGAGTTAATTCAATATCTAAGAATCGTTCATAATGACCCAAATCAAGGTCTGTTTCTGCACCATCTTTCGTAACAAAACATTCACCATGCTCAGCTGGATTTAGTAACCCTGCGTCAACATTGAGGTATGGATCACATTTTTGAATAGAAACATTTGCACCTTTAGCTTTTAACAAAGCCCCAATACTAGCTGCGGTAATACCTTTTCCTACACCAGATAATACACCACCAGTAACAAATATATATTTCTGTTTCTTCTTCATGCCCATTTCCTCCATAAAATTTAATTGTAACACTGCTTCAGCAATATATCACGCCTAAAGGGTGATAGTTGTCTATAGACTAAGTCATTTTACTTAAAATAACTATTATTACATCTACAATTAAAGCCGTATTAATAGGTTTAGACATAATTTAAGGATAACTACATAAACTAGTTGGCGGAGAGAACAGGATTCGAACCTGCGGTAACATTACTGCTACACACGCTTTCCAAGCGTGCGCCTTCAACCACTCGGCCACCTCTCCACATAAATAATTATAACAGTTGTTTTTTTAACTTCGCAATAGCGGTTGCAGTTCACCATTTATACTCTCATAATAAGTTAAATGACAGATATCACCTCAACTCCAGTCATAAAACTGCAGAACTTACAAAAAAAGTTCGGTATAGGTGATGCTGAAGCGTATGCTCTTAATGGAGTAACTCTAGATATAAATAAAGGTGAATTTGTCTCTATTATGGGTCCAAGCGGTTGTGGCAAAACAACACTATTAAACATAATAGGATTATTAGACCGATCGATTGATGGTGAGTATGAACTAAATGGTCAGCCGGTGGCTACTATGTCTAGACGAAAGCAAGCCAAAATTCGTAGTCAACAAATAGGCTTTATTTTTCAAAACTTTAATCTAATACCTAGGTTAAATATTATCGAAAATGTGGCACTACCACTAATTTATAAAGGCATCACCCGCACAAAACGACTAATAATGGCGAGCGCTACTTTACGTAACTTTCATCTAAATGAAAGAGAGTACTATATGCCACATCAACTATCTGGAGGACAAGCTCAACGAGTTGCAATTGCTCGTGCTTTAGTAAACGAACCAACGATTATATTAGCAGACGAACCAACTGGCAATCTAGATTCAAGATCTAGTCATATCATAATGGAGGAATTATCAGACCTGCATAAGCGTGGAAATACAATTATAATGGTCACACACAACCCCAGACTAACTACATACGCTAGCCGTATCATTACAATGTTAGACGGCCAAATTGACACAGATACAAAAAATGAGGTCATTCACAAATTAGAAGAAGAAATAAAGCCGGTCTTAAGCATAAAAAAACGTAAGAAAACTATTCGTAGACCTAGAAAAAGGAAGAAATAAATGCATTTTTTATTAATAAATCACATTCAAAATGCCCGTCAATCTTTACACAGTAGTCGCGTCCGAAGTCTATTAACGATGTTGGGTATATCTATAGGAGTTTGCAGTGTAACTATAATATTAGCCTTAAGTGGCGGTATTAATAAATTAATAGAAACTCAGGTGGAATCTCTTGGTGGAAATATAGTGGTTATCAGACCTGGAGTAGATAATAACATAACAGACTTAAATAATATCCAACCTCAACAAAAATACACAACTAGCACACTTACTGAAAATGATATTAAATATGCACAGAACACCAATCACGTTCAAGCTACAGCCCCAATTATGATTTTAAGTGGTTCAATAAAAGCAGATTCAACAGCACCAAACAATTCGCTAATATTAGCAACTACTCCAAGTTTATTAGAAATATCAAACTTAAAAATTAAAGATGGTCAATTCTTAAGTGATAATATAAACAAAAAAACAGCCGTTATTGGAGGTCAGTTATCCATAAATATATTCGGAACGGAATCTTCAATTGGTAAAATCATAACAATACGAGGGCAACAATTTACAGTAATAGGAATTCTAAAACGCACCAACAACCCAGTTAATTACAACTCTATTGACTTTGATAATGCAGTTATAATCAATTTTTCTGACGGAAAGGGACTGAACAGCGGAGTTGCCCAAATTCAACAAATAAACATAAAAGCCGATAACGTATCAAATCTAAACGATATAAACGATAAACTAAATAAAGCAATCTCCGCCAGCCATAAAGGAGAAAAGGATTTCTCTGTTTTAATAGGTGATCAAATATTAAAACCAACCAGTACTCTATTCCGATCGATTACGGGTGTTATTGTTGCAGTTGCTGCAATCTCACTCATTGTTGGTGGCATTGGCATTATGAATATAATGTTAGTAACTGTTGCTGAACGCACACGAGAAATTGGCATACGTAAGGCACTGGGGGCTACCAATTCTGACATCTCGTGGCAATTTCTTATAGAATCATTAGCTATTAGTATTAGCGGGGGTATTATCGGCTATATAAGTGGATATATAATAGCCTTCTTTATTAGCAACTTTCTAATATTTAATCCTGTATTTAATTGGCAAATCGCCGTTATAGCCTTTGTTATATCAGTCATAACTGGTACATTATTTGGCATATATCCGGCAATTCGAGCTGCGCATAAAGACCCGATTGTATCACTACATAGATACAACTAATTTATTTAAGATTTTGTTTAAATTTTTCTATCAAATTAGTTTGTATTGGGTTTACACCATTTAATATAGCTAAATAAATACTCGTAAAATCAGCTAAAATACAACCCCACAATAATTGCGCTATTATTGACTCACCTATTAAATTTATAGTTGTAGATTTTGGTCGTAAACCACTCAGAAATCTATCAGTTAACTTAAACCGTTTAAGAACTTGTGGATGTTCTAAATTACTCACTAGATCAAAAACAGCAAACGGCTTTTCAACTGGATGGGATGCCCAACCCAACATTTCATTATGGTTAAACTCAGGTAACGTATTCCAAAATGCAAGATTCTTAGCGTTCTCATTCCAGCTTATCTTCCATTTATAAGCTAGTGGTGATGTTAAATCACCTCCATAGAATATAGCGGTTTTACCGACCGCCTTTAAGGCTAACTGTTTTGCATAATTATCAATAGTCGGCACATTACTAGCCCACTTTAGGCTCTCGCCCCTTAACCATTCGTATAAATCAGTTATCTCACTAAGCTTTACTGCCTGAACTATATTGAAATGAGATAAAATTGCAATAATTGCACATAAATCATAGACAACAAACATCCTAGCTGCCGAATTATGAGATTCTAGATCGACATCTAACTTTATGTGCGCAATTTGGTTATCGATCGATTGTTTAATTAATTCGCCACCAGCTGAAATTATAGCAATTTGAGCATTGTTGTTTCTAGCCTGTGTTAAACAGCTAACAGTCTCTTCTGTGTCACCAGAGAAACTGTTAATAATCACTAACGTATTATATCCAACATAACTAGGTAAATCATAAGATCTCAAAATCTCTATAGGCAGAGTACTTTCTGATTTAAGCCAATCCTTTGCAATCAAAGTTGCTAATGACGAACCACCCATACCTACCAATATAATAGATTTAATATCTCTGTTGTCATGATCTCCATTCTCTACATCAATAGAGAACTTAGCTTGCATATATTGCAGACCAGCAACATCTAATATATTCCAAGGGTCCCGTTGTTTTAAAATATTTATATCATCTAACATAAACCCACTCCATTTTTCTTGCTAAAAGTCCTATATCTATGATACAGTATTTAGTAAATAAGTGTAAGCAATAACACAGGGGTGGGCAATGGATATTCAACCGCAAACAACACAATCAATTAGCGATGATCAAGAGCTAGCTAAAGCTTTGGCTGGCGTATCAAAAGATACTAACAATAATTTGGATTTCGAGGAAACACCCGCTCCAACAACAATAACTCCACCAGTAGAACCAGTGGCAGAAACGGCTCAAACACCAGTAAATTATATGGCTTCTAATAACAAACCAACTAGCCAAAATAACGATATAGAAGCAATCAAAAAAGATGCTCTAATAGAATTAAGACCGTTAGTTGATAAATTGAATCTAACTCCAGAAGAAAAGTTCGATATATATCTATTATTAATTCGAAGTACCGACGACATGACGTTAATTGCGCCCGCTCATGAAGCCGCTAAAAATATAGTAGACGAAGCTAAACGTGCCCAAGCATTGTTAGATGTAATTAAAGAAATTGATTTCTTGTCAGCTCCATCACAAGCAGCAGCTTAGTTAAAAACTATATATATAAAAATACCCACATTCTAGTGGGTATTTTTATATATTAAGCTATTTTATTAATAGCCCATTCCTCCGCCCATACCAGCATTAGGTGCCGGTGCCTCAGCTTCAGGAACATCAACGACAAGAGCGCCCATAGTTGCGGCCGTTGAAGCAATTGAGACTGCATTAATAACAGCTTCACGAACTACGCGAGTTGGATCAATCACGCCATCTTTCTTGACGTCAATCATACCTTTTTCTGGAGTCTTAACGTTAACACCAAAACCAAGTTTTCCAGATTCAACTTGAGCAAGCAACGCCTCACTATTCAAGCCTGCGTTAGATGTAACTTGCAAGAACGGTTGCTTTAATGCATTCTTCAATATTTGGCGTCCAGCATTAACAGAATCCGATCCGTTGACTTTTATTCCTTCAGAAAGATTTACTAGAGTTACGCCACCACCAGCAACAATTCCTTCAGCAAGTGCAGCTTTAGTAGCGGCCACAGCATCATCAACTCGAAACTTCTTTTCATCAATTTCAGTTTCAGTTGCACCACCTACTTTAATAACAGCTACCTTACCACTTAATGATGCGGCTCGTTTAACATGCTGCTCTTTGTCATAATCACTAGTTACATTCTCTGACTGAGCTTTAATCTGAGCAATCCGATCTTTAATTTCAGACTTCTTACCTGCACCCTCAATAATCGTTGTAGAATCTTTACCAACTATAATTTTTCGTGCAGTACCGACAACATCAAGTTCAACATTTTCAAAGGTTAAACCTTGGTCTTCGCTAATAACAGTTGCATCTGTTAATGTTGCGATATCGTTTAAAATCTCTTTACGACGATCACCAAAAGCTGGAGCTTTAACAGCTACAGTATTGAATACACCTTTTAATTTATTAAGAACTAATATACTCAACGCTTCACCTTCAACTTCATCAGCAATTAAAACCACATCCTTTTTGCCAGCCGCTGCTAACTTCTCTAGTATCGGCAAAAACTCAGCAACATTACTAATTTTTTTGTCAGTAATAACAATTGCTGGCTTCTCATAAACCGCTTCTTGACGATTTACATCGGTGACAAAGAATTGGCTAACAAAACCACGGTCGAAAGTAAAACCTTCAACAACTTCAGCTTCTAGATCTAGCCCTTGGCTAGCTTCAACAGTAACAACTCCATCTTTACCAACTTTTTCGATAACTGATGCTATTAACTTTCCAATAGTTTCATCACCAGCACTAATTGTAGCGACCTCAGCTACTCTATCAGATTTGCCTTCAATACTTTCGCTTAATTTATCCAATGCTGTCGTAACCTCATGCCCAGCTGACTCAATACCACGACGAAGCTCTTGTGGATTATGACCAGCAGCAATTAGACGACTTGCCTCTTTTAGAATATTGTAAGTTAGGACTGTGACAGTCGTCGTACCATCACCAGCAACTTTGTTTAGTTTACTTGCGGCCTGCTTAATTAACTCAGCTCCAACTTTATATCCTAATGTTTCGTCATCTTTTTCAACTAAATCAATTGATTCTGCAACTGTTACGCCGTCATGGGTAACAGTTGGTCCACCATAACTTTTTGAAATAACAACATTACGGCCTTTTGGTCCATAAGTAACTTTTACTGCGTCATATAAAGCCTTTGCTCCCCCAAGAACACGTGCTCGCGCATCATCATCATAAAATACTTTTTTTGCCATATCTATATTCTCCTAAACCGTCGCAAGGACGTCTTCTTCTTTAACGATTAGATATTCAATATTATTAATTTTAAGCTCTGTTGTTGAATATTCTTTATAAACAATTTTATCTCCGACTTTTAAGCTTTTTACATCAGGTCCAACTGCTGTAACCTTAGCAACAACTGGTTTTTCCTTAGCATTATCTGGTAAATAAAAACCTGATGCTGTTTTATTGGAAATCTCTTCACGAACAGCGACAACTCTATCTGCCAGAGGCTTAATTGGTGTATTCATAATCATTCCTCCTATTATTTTAATCTTGCTATATTATTGTAAACAAAAAAGTTGGCACTTGCAAGGGTCGAGTGCTAATTTGTTGAGTAAAGATAACGCTCATGATAAAATCAA